>NZ_JACHYB010000002.1:328046-656093 GCF_014192515.1 Microbacter margulisiae | reverse complement strand
CACCGAAGGCATCGCCAGCAGATTTACAGTCTGCCCCATTTGGCCACTCTGGTAACTGCCCTTGTGCTCAAAAAGGAGTGCAAAGATAACGAAATTTTAAATAGATCGTTTCAGATGCACCATTTTTATTGCTGTAATAGCTGCTTCATCTCCTTTATTGCCATGAATTCCTCCTGCCCGATCCAATGCCTGTTGCATCGTGTCTGTTGTCAATAATCCGAATATCACCGGAATGCTTTGAGAAATATTCAGTTGCGTGACTCCTTGCGTGACTCCTTGACAAACATAATCGAAATGAGGTGTGCCACCGCGCACAACTGCACCTAATACAATGACGGCATCTACAGCACATTTTTCAGCTAGCAGTTTCGCGCCAAAGACTAATTCAAAACTTCCCGGGACGTGTTGAATTTCGATCTGATCTGGCGTTACTCCATGTTTCTGAAGTGTTTCATAGGCACCGGCGAGCAAACGTTCTGTTACATCTGGATTCCATTCTGAAACAACAATGCCAAACCTCATATTTTCTGTTGAAGGGATAGCCGAGGCGTCGTATTCGGATAAATTATGATAAGCAGTTGCCATAATTAACGTAAAAGCAAATGAATTGATTTTTAAGACAAAATAATAACTGCTTCAACAAAGGCAATTGAAGCAGTTATTGATACGATAAGACTATGTTTATATTTATTGCTTGCCTGCCAAAACAGTGGCTCGACCAATATAGCGTTCAATATCCGATGCTTCCTGGCTTTGAGCATATTTTTCTTTTATTTTGGAGTAGATGGCTAAAGCATCTTTGTATTTTCCTAAACTTTCGTACGCAATCCCGGCCTTCTTCAAGTAAATAGGACTTACTAAATCATTCTGAGAATCAGCAGCTTTTAGAAAATATTTAATACCTTCTTCTGTCTGTCCTAAATTGACATAGCAATCACCTATCAGACCGGTAGCTGCATAGGATTCGTTGATATCATCTGCATCAAATTTTTTCAAATAATGAATGGCATTCTTGTAGTCGCCTAAGTGGTAATAGCAAATTCCGGCATAAACATTTGCCAGATCGCCTGACTTTGTCCAGCCATATTCGTCGATGATGCCTTTAAAACCAATGCATTGATCGGTACCATTCCCATTAAGAGCGACCTGAAATGAATCTGCTGCAAAATAGCTTTGGCATACCGCTAATTTGTCTGCAGCAGTGTTTTCCCTCGGAACCATGTACCAATTGCGGAAGGCTAATATTGCTAAGACAACCAATACGACAACGCCTACAGCATATATGATTTGTTTTTGATATTTTTCTATGAATATTTCCGATTTGGTCAATACATTTTCAACATTTTGAAGATTATCGGGCGTGTTATTGGTATTCTTAGATGCCATACAATTTGAATTTATAAAACAAAACGATAGTTAGGCCACAAAAGTACACATTTCTCAGCAATTAGAAAAACATTCGGTGCTATTTTTATTGAGACAGATGGTGTTTTGTGTAATTATCAAGTAATTAGTGTTTTAATAAAGCAAAGAAGAAACAAAAATTTTTCTTCATGGGTGAGCATTCCTAATAATAAAGATTTTTCCGAAGCGAATTTGGAAATATCATATTTTAATCTATACTTAAGTAGTCATAATGCACAAAAGGACGCTGTCCTTTTTGCCCCATGATTTCTCTCGCTAAGACCGAGTCATATTGCACTTTGCCAACACCAATAGGAACGCCGTGTTCATCTGTTAAACGTACAATGTCTCCTTCTTCAAAATCTCCTTCGATATTTATAATTCCAATGGGTAATAAGCTGTTGGCTTTTGTTTTATCCAGCAAAGCCTGAACTGCTCCATCGTTTAAAGTGATGATTCCCTTGGCAAAGTCTTCACTGTGGGCAATCCATTTTTTGACACTTGATATACCTTTTTCTGAGGGATAAAATCGAGTACAAAGCGTGTGCTCGGGATGTGCCAGCAACTCTACCAAAATGTTTTCCCGTTTCCCGTTGGCAATCATCACAGCGATTCCTTCTGATGCCACTTTCTGTGCAATACTGCATTTAGTGCCCATGCCTCCGCGTCCTAATGACGATTTGTGATCTGATATATAAGATGCAAGATCAGTGTCGTCAGGTTTGACTTCACGTATTAATTTGGCATGCCCTCCCACCGGGTTCCCGTCGTATAACCCATCAACATTACTTAATATGACTAGTGCTTCGACATCCATCATAGTTGCCATTAACCCGGATAATTCGTCATTGTCGGTGAACATCAGCTCCGTTATAGAAGTAGTGTCATTTTCATTTACAATAGGAATCACGTTGTTTTCAAGCATTACCCGAATGCAATTTTGCTGATTCAGGTATAATGATCGAGAACTGAAGTTTTCTTTGGTTGTTAGAATTTGTCCACAGGCAATGCCTTGTTCTCGAAATAGTTCATAATACCGGTTTATTAATTTAGCTTGTCCTACTGCTGAAAAAAGCTGACGTGCGGATACCTCGTCCAGTTTTTTTGTGGGTTGAATTTCTCCACGCCCGGAAGCAACAGCTCCGGAGGAAATAAGGATCACTTGCACTCCTGCGCGGTGCAAGATGGTTATCTGATCGACTAATGAAGAGACTCTTGTTACGTCAAGTCTGCCATCTGTTCTCGTCAGAACATTACTCCCTATTTTAACAGCAATTCGTTTATATATCATTTAATGAATGCTTTGAGATTGCTACTTCTAATTATTTTATGAATACAAAGTAAGTGAATTTTGTGATAGGTTGGTGTGTATGCTTTGAATCCCTTCACATGGTTGTTTTACAGGAGAATGAATTGTATGTATTTCTCTCCAATAATATAAAGTTGTAGAGAAATATGTGTAAGTTTGTGCTTTTAAAGGGGAAAATGACTATTTCAGAGAACATTTTATCGGTGCATTAAGTGCGGAAAAATGCTGGACAGATAATCTAATTATTTAAAAATGAACCTAACACAAACACTGGAAATTATTCCTGCTGCGGTAATCGGACTAACCGTACACGAGTTTTCACATGCGTATGCTGCTTATCGCTTAGGTGATACAACGGCAAAAGAATTAGGGAGAGTGTCATTAAACCCGTTGAAACATATTGATTGGATTGGATTTTTTTTGATTGTAGTTGCAGGATTTGGATGGGCAAAACCAGTTACCTTTAATCCCCAAAACCTAAAGAACAAACATCGGGATGAGATATTAATCTCTATTGCAGGTCCACTTTCGAATCTTATTTTAGCTATCTTGTTTTTTGTCATTGCGCGAATCTTGTACTTTGTTTCGTTTTTTAATGGCACTGATCTTGGTTTATGGATTATCAACTTAATTGTGCTTTGGGGAGTAATTAATATTGCGCTTTTCATCTTTAATTTGATCCCATTACCTCCGCTTGATGGGTCCCATGTATATTTAACATATATACAAGATATTAACCCAAAACTAATGGTGAATTTATATAAATACGGAACTGCTGTCCTGTTTGCTATTATCATTGGTGAAAGTTGGTTGCATATCAATATTTTACATATATCAGAGATGATAAACGCTGTATCATACATTTTTCTGAGGATGTTGGCGTTTCCAGGATGATGCATGATATCTGGAAAGTGAATTGGAGTCGGGAATGGAAATCCTTTCGATCATGAATCACATAAAGTATCTATTTAGAATGCATTCCCCGGTTGTGCCCAATGTCATTAAGTTAAGGCCATCAGAAAGTATTTTTATTGTTTTTCAGCAACTTCGGTTTACCTCTTTTTCTGTATTTGTCAGTATCTCTTTCAAATCTTCTATTTGGTCGTATTGGTATCGTGTGTTTTTTAAACAACGCTTTGAGTTCTGATACTATTTCGTTCATATCCTTTTCCGAGAAAAACAGTAAAATTATCCTGTCTTTGAGAAAGCCGTATGATAAATTGCTATTGACTTTGTATTGATATTGATATTTGGTTGATTCTTTGGCTAATTCATCATTTATGTCTCCAACGATTAAACTCTGAACGTTTGACACAAATAAGGCTGCATAAAAATCCTGCAATATACAATGCTCTGAATAGCCTGAAAAATGTTCTATTTTTATCTTGTTCTTCAATTCATCATAAAACGTTTCTACTCCCCACCTTAAAAAATACAGTTCTTTAAATAAAGAGACTGGATATTTTTTTGAATCAAACAAAGAAGTTATCAGTATTTCTATTTCTCCATCAGGTAGTTCAACCCGAACCAACCGAACTTCTTTGAATGCATTCTTCGAATACGGTTTATCCGACAGTTTTATGTTCTTTCCAGGTTGCATTCGAGCAATAGCTGACTGTAGTCCACTCTGGTAAAATTCCCGGGTGAGGTTACTAAAATCAGCTTTAACCCGAATGAGAAAATCTACTCCTTTTTCAAAATGCTCATAAATCAAATTGAAAGAAGGATAACCTCTATCGTAAATAATCAAGTCGTTAGCTTTTGCAAAAACCAAATGATTCAACGCCAAAACACTCTCTCCAGTTGACAGGGGAGCTAAAACACCATCTATGGCAAACCGATTCAAAACATCGTACAATACTGATATTCTGGTCTGTACCACCCCTGTTTCAGATTGGTTTTTAGTCCTACCATAAATACTTTCCAACTCCTGAGTATCGGGCAAAACCAATCTTGACCCATCAACAGCCAACAACCTAAATCCATTCCAGAGCTTTATCGATGCATCATTGTCTGTATAAAACTCCTCAATCAAACTATCTGAAAGTGACTTAAACACTTCCGGCTTTATCTTTTTACGATACTGTACAAAAGCACTTTTTGTAATACCATTTATCGAAGCACCAGGCATATTGTACTTTATGAAACTAATAAAGTTAGTTATCTCAACCGAAAGACTTTTAGTGAGAAAATTTATCATAAAGACAATAGCACTATGAAATGATTGCTTCCTGTTTCTTGTAAAATCTGTCTCTAACATTTTGAACTGTAAAACTATTTCTTGCGAAAATACTCTTTTCCTTATCAGTTCCAATATACTTTCCGGCGTTTTTTTTCATGATAATAACTATTTGATTCTGAAACAAATATACAAAAAATAACTCATATACACAAGCGTTTATTGTTGATAATCAGATAATTATATCGCTAACTTAATGACATTGCGGTTGTGCCTGGCAATTCTTCAATCTACCGATATGCCCGACGATATTACTGCTGAAGTTACATACGAAGGATTGGTCAAAACTTATGCGAAAATCAAAAGCATTCCGATTCGTGTAATGAAAAAGTTGGAACGACTACAGCCGGTAGCAATAACTCTTATGGAGATGTAAGAGAAGTTGTTTTTCTGAATCCTTCATTGTAAGAGTATATCATTATGATACTGCTTTGTTTCATTGTGGAGGGGCATATGCTTTGCTTATAAAAGTTTAATCATAAAAAAACATAATATACGCTGTGCTATGTATTAATTATATACTTTTGCACACGTGTGCAAATTTGTAAGATATGCAAGGCAAACCAACAATAAAAGACATAGCTAAGGCGCTGAATATACACCATACAACTGTATCCAGGGCCTTAAGGGGTGATTCACGCATAAAGGAGGAAACCTGCAAAAAAGTAAAGGCTTATGCAGCCTCTATTGGGTATGTGGTTGATCAGAATGCGGTGAACTTGCGGAATAAGACTATTAACAATATTGCAGTAATTGTTCCTAACATCAGTCATAACATCTTTTCGAGTTTTATTGGTTTGATTACAGAAATGGCTGATAAAGAAGGATTAACTGTGTCTGTGTTTCAGTCTAAGGAACAGTTTGACCTTGAAGCAAAAGTGATTAAGACGATTGTTCGCCATCGGGTAGGAGGGGTAATTGCATCTGTTTCCAATGAAACACAGAATGGAAAACATTTTGAACCGCTGAAGAAATTTGGAATTCCTTTGGTGTTTTTTGATCGCGTGTGCGAAGATATGAGTGTCTCTAAAGTGTTGGTAAATAATTATGAAGGAGCGGGAAAGGCTGTCGATTATTTGATTGAAAAAGGATACCGGCGCATTGCTCATCTCACCGGTAGGCAGTCTATAAACGTGTTTCGTGATCGTCATAAAGGCTATTTAGACGGTATTGATCGTGCCGGATTGACATACCGGGCAAGCGTTTCCATTGAGAAAGATTTTGAAATTTTTGATGGAGAGAATGCTATACAAAATCTTTGGAATCAAAAAGAAAAACCGGACGCCATATTTAGTGACTCATTTATTCTTTCGGCTGGAGTAATTAAGCAATGCCGTCAGTTGGGAATTCATTTGCCAGATGAATTGGGAATGCTGACCATTACAAACGATCCGTTCAGTAATTTGATTTTGCCTCATCAGACGGTGATGGAGCAACCGTTGGCAGAATTGGCTGCTTCGTCGTTCGATCTATTAATGAAAGCAATGAAAGGAGAGCAAGCCAATGTGCATAGTGAAACCCGGTATCATGCATTCCGTATGATTGAAAGGGATTCTGTCAGAACCTTATAAAACTTTACAAACAATACCACAACAAAAATTTCAAAGAAAAACGCCCATGAAAAAAAACACACAACCACTTACTACGAAGGAGAATCTTATTCCATTTATTTTAATCACTGCGCTATTCTTTCTTTGGGGAATGGCTTTTGGCATGTTGGACGTGCTTAATAAACATTTTCAGGATGTGCTCGCCATTTCGAAAGCAAAATCTGGACTAATTCAGTTTTCTGTTTACATTGCCTATTTTCTTATGGCGCTTCCTGCCGGAATGTTCATGAAACGGTTTGGCTACAAAAAGGGAATTGTTATGGGATTGCTTTTATTTGCAGGCGGTGCTTATGTCATTGTTTCCGCATCTATTCTGCAATCATTCTGGTCGTTCCTGATCGGCTTGTTTATTGTGGGATGTGGTCTGGCCTCGCTCGAAACAGCAGCTAACCCATACACAACACGACTTGGCCCGAAAGAAACAGCGGAACAACGTATTAATTTCTCGCAGTCATTCAATGGGTTAGCATGGATTATAGGACCGATTATCGGAGGCCTGTTCATTTTGGGAAATCATGCAAGCCCAGATGGGAATCAATTGCATTCATTGATTATGCCGTATGCTATTATAGGAACGGTTGTGTTGCTTATCAGCATTATCTATATCAGGACGCCACTGCCTGAGATTGTGGAAGAAACCGTTGAGCAACACAATACTACTGGAAAAGTTCAAAAACCATTGTTCAAGCATCGCCATTTTGTGCTGGGAGTTATCGCTCAATTTGCTTACGTAGCCGCTCAAACAGGTATCTTTAGTTTTTTTGTAAATTATATGACAGACTCAAAATTAACTCCTCATGTTGACAAGGAAACTGCTGCCTTTATGTTGGGGTTAGGAGGCTTCGGTCTTTTTATGGTAGGACGCGTTACCGGAACATTTATTATGAAGTTTGTTCGTCCAACCCGATTATTGGCTATTTATGCTTTTATGAGTGTGGTGCTTTTGCCTGTCATTAGCCTGCGTATTGGCATGGTTTCCATCGTGGCATTGTTTCTTTCGTTCTTTTTCATGTCCATTATGTATCCAACCATCTTTTCTCTTGGTATCAAAGATATGGGAGAGCAAACAAAACGAGCCTCTTCTTTTATTGTAATGGCTATTGTTGGTGGTGCCATATTTCCCATATTTATGGGATGGATAGCTGATATCTCATCTATGGCAATCGGATTCTTTGCTCCAATGCCATGTTTCCTGTTCATTTTGTATTATGCTGTGAAAGGGTACAAAATACGTGCATAAAATTACTCTTTGCCGCTATGGAATATATAGAACAACAGACATATCTAGAATTTAAAAGATTCTGTAAAATATTGTTTCTGGAAGATGATCCTGATTTAATTGCGTCTTATAAAAAGATACATGCTACAGGAGCTGCCTGGCCCGAAATTACACAGGGAATGCGAGACGTAGGTATCCTCGATATGGAAATTTATTGTTCTGGAACTATTTTATTTATGATTATGGACACAATCCCTGATTTTGATCATGAAAAAGCTATGAATGAACTTGCAGGGAAACCACGTCAATCAGAATGGGAAGCATATGTTTCGAAATTTCAGAAAACATCGTCTGCTTTATCAGCCAAGGATAAATGGCAATCGATAGAACGGATTTATAAATTAGGAGAATAATAGTATAAATAAATATAAACAACATGCAAATCAATCAATTAAATCCAGAAGCAATTGACCCAAACAAAGTCCCCAAGAAAATATTAAATAATGGCACAATGATGCCTGTGATTGGATTAGGTACTTTTGGTTCAGATCATTATGATAACGAAGCTATTGCCAAAGCAGTACGTGATGCTATCCAGATGGGTTACCGTCATATTGATTGTGCTTCGGTGTATGGAAATGAAAAAGAGATTGGGGTGGCACTTGCCGAAGTCATATCAGAAGGGATCGTTAACCGGGAAGATTTATGGATCACGTCAAAAGTCTGGAACGATATGCATGATCATGTAATCGAATCTTGCCAGAAATCCCTGGCAGACCTGCAACTGAATTATTTAGATCTTTATCTTGTTCATTGGCCTTTCCCGAATTCACATGCAAAAGGAGTTTCGGTGGAGTCACGCGATAAAAATGCAAGGCCTTATATTCATGAAGACTACATGAAAACATGGCGTGATATGGAAAAGCTGGTTGGGATGGGGTTGGTAAAAAGCATTGGAACTTCAAACATGACGATTCCAAAAATGGAGTTATTATTGCGGGACTGTGAGATAAAACCTGCCTGTAATGAGATGGAACTTCATCCTCATTTTCAACAACCTGAGCTATTCCAATATTTACTGGAACATACTATTCAACCCATTGGTTTTTCGCCTATTGGTTCTCCGAATCGACCGGAAAGAGATAAAACGCCTGAAGATACAACTCCTATTGAGGATCCGGTGATTGTTGAGATTGCCAGAAATCATAATATCCACCCTGCCGTTGTCTGTATTAAATGGGCAGCTCAAAATGGTCAGATTCCAATTCCATTCTCGGTGAAGCATGAAAAATTACAGGGTAATCTGCGCAGTGTTACGGAAGATCCGCTAACAGATGCTGAGATGGAAGCGATTAAGAACGTTGACAAAAGATGCAGGTTGATTAAAGGTCAGGTATTTACCTGGAAAGGGGCAACCTGGGAAGATTTATGGGATGAAAACGGTGTGATAAAGGCATATTGATTTATAATGAGTTATTAAACGTGATTTTCAATGAAACAAACAATGCAAGCGGCATATTTGCCCGGAAATAGCACGGTAGTGCTTAAAGAAGTAGATATTCCTGTCCCTGGACATGGTGAAGTTTTGATCAAGATGAAGTCTTCGACGATTTGCGGAAGCGATATTCGGGCTATTTACCGGGAGCACTTGGGGAAAGGCCCTGAGGGTTATCAAAATAAAATTTGCGGGCATGAACCGGCAGGTCAGATTGTAAAATGTGGCCCTGGCCTTCGCCGGTTTAAAGAAGGTGACCGGATTATTGTTTATCATATTTCCGGCTGTGGGGTATGCAATGATTGCCGACGGGGTTATATGATTAGTTGTACTAGTCCCTATCGTCGTGCTTATGGCTGGCAACGGGACGGTGGTATGGCTGAATATTTATTAGCGGAAGAAAAAGACTTGGTTTTATTACCTGATGAATTGAGTTATACGGATGGAGCTCAGGTAGCTTGTGGTTTTGGTACTGTTTACGAAGGCCTTGAAAAAATTGGTATTTGCGGGAATGATGCCGTGCTTGTGGTAGGCCTTGGCCCAGTAGGCCTCGCTGCATGCATGTTGACAAAAGCTATGGGCGCTTCAAAGATTATAGGCGTTGATACAGTTCGGGAACGTGTTGATATTGCAATTGATAAGAAATTGGTTGATCATGCTTTCGTAACTGATGACCAGGCTATTTCCAAGATTTTGGCGTTAACTGGCGGGATGGGAGTTGAAAGAGCGGTTGATTGCTCCGGACATACTTCAGGTCGTCAGTTGGCTGTGAGAGCAACCCGTAAATGGGGGAAAATTGTTCTTATCGGCGAAGGAGGCACTATGGAGCTTAATCCAAGTCCTGATCTTATTCATGAACAAAAGACTATCTATGGCTCATGGGTTACAAATATCTGGCGTATGGAAGAGCTGGTTGAACGAATCGTTCGTTGGGGTATTCATCCGGACCAGTTGGTCACTAACCGGTTTACCCTGGATCAGGCTTCTGATGCTTTTGCCCTGATGGCTGGCGGTAAATGCGGAAAAGTGGCTGTGGTTTTTGATGAAGAAATAAAGTGATCCATATCTTTTGTCTGTAAACCATGGAACAGAAAAATTACAAAAACGATAAAGAGTTCTTATCCAACCATCTCCGATTGGTTGAGTTAGCACGTGATGGGAAGAAGGTTTTACTATCACAGGATCTTCAGGGACGCGTTTTGACCAGTACAGCGACAGGAGATGAAGGAGATAGCTTTGGGTGGCTTAATTATGATTTAATTGCAATGGGGAAATTTCTTCCTCATTGCAATAATTTTGGAGGTGAAGATCGATATTGGCTGGGGCCTGAAGGCGGACAATTTTCTGTCTTTTTTTGTGAAGGCAGTGATTTTAGTTTTGATGACTGGCAAGTTCCTTCGGCAATAGATACCGATTCGTGGAATCTTTTTCCGGTAGATTCTACGAAAGTGAAATTTTCAAAATCCGTAAAACTACATAACTGGACGGGCAAAGATTTGCTTTGCCGCTTGGACAGGTCTGTTGAATTATTGGATGATGATACTATCAGGAAAGAAATCGGTATAGAGATTCCAAAAGGAGTTGATTATATTGTGTTTAAGTCGGAAAATCAATTGACCAACATCGGTACTTTTCAGTGGAACGAATCGACAGGTATGCTGTCAATCTGGATCTTAGGTCAATTTATTCCGTCAGAAAATAATATTGTCATAATTCCATACAAAAAATCAGATCAAGCACAGATTAATGACAGCTATTTCGGGAAGATTGATGCTGATCGGTTAACGGTGACCGATAATGCTATTTTTTTTAAAGGAGATGGGAAAAACCGTGGAAAAATAGGCATTCCTCCAGAGATGGTTGTTCCTTTTGCAGGTGCATATGATTCTGTGAACGGTATACTTACTATTGTGCATTTTAACTTCCCCGGAAGTAATGAAAAGTATGTGAATGCTATGTGGGAGTATCAAAAAGAACCATTCAAAGGAGATGTCATTAACTCCTATAATGACGGTCCTCTTGACGACGGAAGCATAATGGGGCCTTTTTATGAACTGGAGACTTCTTCACCTGCAGCACGTCTAAAGGTCGGAGAGTCTATTACGCATCGGCATGTTACCATGCATTTTAAAGGGAATTTGGAATCATTGAATATGTTGGCTATGAAGTATCTCGAAACGAATCTGCAAGATATTGAACTTTAATAATTAACCCGGCAACTGTAATTTAGCGTTATTGTAGTTGGTATAAAAATCGAAAACATGAACACAAACAAAAGCAGAACTGTATTTATGATTGGGATTTTTCTTTGTTTAGGCATTCCGTTTGGTTTTGGTGCAATGCCTGACAATCAATCTCTTCGCTTGTGGTATAACCATCCTGCTGAAAAGTGGGTTGAAGCCCTTCCTATTGGTAATGGACGTTTGGGAGCTATGGTTTTTGGAACACCTGGTACGGAAGAGTTACAATTGAACGAAGGAACTGTTTGGGCTGGAGGTCCCGGAGATAATATTAATCCGGAAACAGGGAAGGCTATTCCTGTAATTCGTAAATTGCTTTTCTCCGGCCATTATGAAGAGGCTCAACAATATGCTAATGCTCATGTACATTCCACAGATAACGGAATGCCTTATCAACCGGTTGGAAGCTTGTTCATTGACTTCCCTGGACAATCGCAATTTACCGATTATTATCGCGATCTCAACATTAGCGATGCTATAGCCTCTGTTTCTTACAAAGTTGATGGTGTGACGTACAAAAGAACCATGTTTTCATCGTTCGCGGATAATGTTATTATTGTGAAACTTACGGCGAGCAAGGCAGGAAGCATTACCTGTGATTTGCGAATGAAAAGTCCGCAAAAACACATTGTTTCTGTGAATAGCGATGAGCTCATGTTGTCGGGGATAACAGGTGATCATGAAGGAAAAAAAGGTCAGGTGAGATTTGTGGCATTGGTTAAACCTGTTCTAAATGGAGGTTCTTTGAGTAAGGATTCATCCACCCTTTCTATTTCCAAAGCAAATGAAGTGACGCTTTACATTTCTATAGCTACTAATTTCAAAAACTATCACGATCTCAGCATTGATCCTTTTCAGAAAGCATCTGCTTATTTAAAGACCGCGATGGAAAAAAACTATGATCAGGCTGTTATTGATCATGAGAAAGCATATCAACACTATTTCGACCGTGTTAAACTTAATCTGGGAACAACAGATTCGATAAAGAACCCAACAGATCAACGCTTGGTACAATTTGCGCATGATAATGATCCTCAATTGGTCGCCCTTTATTTCCAGTTCGGACGTTATTTGTTGATATCCAGTTCGGAACCAGGAGGCCAACCGGCTACTCTACAAGGTCTTTGGAATGATCAAATGTTACCGCCATGGGATAGCAAATATACAATCAACATTAATACAGAAATGAATTATTGGCCGTCAGAGATTACCAACTTGAGCGAGATGCAGCAGCCTCTTTTTCATATGCTTCAAGATCTTTCGGTTACAGGTCGTCAGAGTGCGCGGGAAACTTATGGGGCAAGAGGTTGGGTAGTACATCATAACACAGACCTTTGGCGAATTACTGATCCGGTTGATGGAGCATTTGACTGGGGTTTGTGGCCGATGGGAGGCGTCTGGTTGTCACAAAACATATGGAAACATTATTTATATAGTGGCGATAAGGTATTTTTGAAGAAATACTTTCCTGTTTTACAGGGTGCTTGTAAATTTTTTATAGACGAATTACAACCCTACCCTGAACATCATTGGCTCGTGGTTGCTCCTTCCGATTCTCCTGAACACGAGTATGTTTATGATGGAAACAAAAGGGCTGCAATTACAGCAGGTGCTACAATGGATAATCAGTTGATTTTTGACCTTTTTAGCAGTGTAATTTCTGCCACGAAGGTTTTAAATACAGATCATGCCTTTGCCGATACGCTTGAAACAATGATTAAACGGTTACCACCTATGCAAATTGGGCAGTATGGCCAGTTGCAGGAATGGCTACACGATTGGGATAATCCAACAGATCATCATCGTCATGTGTCTCATTTATATGGACTTTTCCCGTCGAATCAGATTTCTCCTTACTATACTCCAAAATTATTCGAAGCCGCCAGAACCTCTTTGATCGAACGTGGAGATGTATCTACCGGGTGGTCGATGGGCTGGAAAGTAAACCTTTGGGCACGTCTTTTGGATGGCAATCATGCCTACAAACTGATTAAAGACCAATTAACACCTGTTGGTACTCAAAACGGAGGCGGTACCTATCCGAATTTGTTCGATGCTCATCCACCTTTTCAGATAGATGGTAATTTTGGTTGTACTTCCGGTATTGCACAAATGTTGTTGCAAAGCGAGGATGGAGCTATTCAGTTATTGCCGGCATTACCTGATGCATGGCACAACGGTAGTGTCAGCGGTTTACGGGCAAGAGGCGGCTTTGAAATCGTTAACTTGGCATGGAAGAATGGAAACATTAGTAGCGTAACTATTAAGTCCACGTTAGGAGGCAATTGCCGGTTACGTACCTATTTGCCTTTAAACAAGGAGTCAAGACTTGTACATATTCATGTGGCAAAAGGTATTAATCCGAATCTGTTTTTTCAGATTCCTGCTGTAAAACAACCTCTCATATCGCCCAAGGCTAAATTACCCGTTCTTGTATTGAGAAAAACATATCTTTATGATTTTCAAACACAACCAGGGGAAATATATACATTAATTTTTCAGAACTAATTCATTATTAAATATCATTCAATGAAACCAATATCCAATCAACCGAGAGTAGGTATCAGGCCTGTGATAGATGCCCGTCAGGGCGGCATTCGCGAATCGCTGGAAGTACAGACCATGAATATGGCGAAAAGTGTTGCTGCATTACTTTCGTCTACATTGAAATATACCGATGGAACCCCTGTGCAATGTGTCATTGCAGATAGCACCATAGGACGGGTACCGGAAGCGGCAGCCTGCGCTGAGAAATTCCGTCGTGAAAATGTTGGCGTAAGCATCACCGTGACACCCTGCTGGTGCTACGGAAGCGAAACTATCGACTATGACGCTCAAACTCCAAAAGCCATTTGGGGTTTTAACGGAACCGAACGTCCCGGCGCAGTCTATCTGGCAGCCGCTTTAGCAGGCCATACCCAAAAAGGATTACCCGCCTTCGGCATCTACGGCCGTGATGTACAAGATTCGACAGATACCACCATCCCATCAGATGTAAAAGAAAAACTATTACGATTTACCAAAGCAGGCTTGGCAGTAGCCTCCATGCGGGGACGCTCCTATTTATCGATCGGCTCCACCTCCATGGGCATTGCCGGATCTATCGTAGATACAGATTTCTTTCAAACCTATCTCGGTATCCGCAACGAATCGGTGGATATGTCAGAGATTATTCGCCGGGTAAAAGAAAATATCTACGACAAAGAGGAATATGAGAAAGCCATAGCCTGGGTAAATACGTATTGCAAAGTAAATGAAGGCGAAGATTTCAATATGCCTTCTAAAGTCAAAAACAGGACAGAAAAAGATGCCGATTGGGAGTTTGTCGTTAAGATGGCTATGATCATGCGGGATCTGATGGTCGGAAATCCAAAACTGAAAGAGCAGGGATTTGCCGAAGAAGCTTTAGGTCATAATGCCATCCTGGGAGGTTTCCAGGGACAACGGCAATGGACCGATTTCATGCCCAATGGAGATTTCGCCGAAACTATTCTCAATTCATCCTTCGACTGGAATGGCCTCCGGGAAGCCTTTACCATGGCAACGGAAAACGATTCCCTGAATGGCGTATCCATGTTGTTTGGACACCTCCTCACAGGGACAGCCCAGGTGTTTGCCGATGTACGCACCTATTGGAGTCCCGAAGCAGTAGAGCGGGTTAGTGGTAAAAAACTTACGGGAGCTGCAGCCAATGGCCTGATCCACCTGATTAATTCAGGTTCAGCCGCTCTTGACGGTACCGGTGAACAGGTGATTGACGGGCAACCGGTGATGAAACCTTTCTGGGATATTACAAATGCAGAAGCAGAACAGTGCCTGAAAGCCACTACATGGTATCCGGCCAACCGGGACTATTTCAGGGGAGGCGGCTATTCATCGAAATTCTTATCCAAGGGAGGTATGCCGGTGACTATGACACGCATCAATCTGGTGAAAGGCCTTGGTCCGGTGCTGCAATTGGCAGAAGGCTGGACGGTAGAGCTGCCGGACGATGTACATAAAATTCTTGATGAAAGAACCGACCGTACATGGCCAACCACATGGTTTACTCCACGGTTAACTGGTAAAGGAGCCTTCAGGGATGTATATTCGGTTATGAACAACTGGGGAGCTAATCACGGAGCCTTCAGTTATGGGCATATCGGAGCCGACCTGATCACCCTGGCCTCGATGTTACGTATCCCGGTATGCATGCATAATGTGGGAGAAGCATCCATTTTCCGCCCCAGTGCATGGAATGCCTTTGGAATGGATGCCGAAGGAGCTGATTTCCGCGCTTGTCAAACGTACGGGGCTTTGTATAAATAATTTGCATTTTTGTTTTGGTGAGTTTATATGAAGATGTAACTATCCGTTCTTTTCCCTATAGTTTACCAAAAAAGATAAATCGGCTTTATCCGGCAAATCGAACCCCAGATGGGTATAATTTGTAAATGCTCATTTTCTTGAAGCAAAAAAGGGATAAGCAAAGGATAGAAATTTTGTGCTGTGGAAATTTTTTTTCACGGCACAAATTTTTTTTTCTGCGCATCCGATTGGAAACGGAACGCCAGAAAATTGTAAGAGAGTGGGCGAAAGCTTTACCTGCTAAGATAAGTTGTTCTATCTTGAACGCTGATGAACTCTGAAAAAAGAGTATATTTGCTTCCCAAATAATCTATCAAATAAAATTATTATGAGTGAAATTGTTGGTCGCCTGTCGGCATTGCGTCAGTTGATGCGTGAGAAAGGGATTTCAGCTACTATTATACCCAGTACTGATCCTCATGCCAGTGAGTACGTGTCTGATTATTGGAAAGAAAGGGCATGGATATCAGGATTTACCGGCTCTGCCGGAACCGTTGTGGTAACGCAGGAGGAGGCTGGTTTGTGGACTGATTCCCGCTATTTTCTGCAAGCTGAACAACAATTGGTTGGTTCTGAAATTACATTGTTCAAGGATGGGGTTCTTACAACCCCTTCAATATCAACGTGGTTAGCTCAAGTTCTGAAACCCCAAAGTAAAGTGTCGATCAATCCATTGCTCTTTTCTGTTTCAATGGTAGAGTCTTTGCGAAATCAATTAACAGATAATGGTTTAACGCTCTTGACTCAATATGATTTGATTGTCCGGCTATGGGAAAATCGCCCTGTCTTACCGATAGATGCCATTTCTCTTTATCCAAACCAATATTCAGGTAAATCCACACAAGAAAAGCTGGCTGTCATTCGTAAAGAAATGGAGAAGCAAAAAGCGGATCATTATCTGATAACTGCATTGGACGAAATTGCCTGGTTGTTTAATATAAGAGGGAAAGATGTAGAATATAACCCCGTTGCTATTGCATATGCTGCCATTGACGCTAAAACTGCTACTTTGTTTGTTAATCCACAGAAAATATCACTGAATGTTGCTGATACGTTGAGTGACGAAGGTGTTAAAGTAGAACCTTATAATGCAGTGTTTGAGTACGTAAATCATTTGCATGTCGGAGAAAAAATATGGATTGATAAGGCAAAAACTAATTATGCCCTTTTTCAGGAAATACCGGCTCACTGCCAGATTATCGTTGCCCAGTCTCCTGCCTTTTATTTGAAAAGCATAAAAAATGAGATTGAATTAAATGGTACCCGGGAAGCTATGATAAAAGATGGCGTAGCGCTGATCCGTTTTTTTATGTGGCTTGAACAAGAAGTTCATTCCGGTGAATTATCGGAATTGTCGATAGCAGATCGGTTGCGCAACTTTAGAGCTGAGCAATCTCTCTTTCAGGGCGAGAGTTTCGGAACAATTGCTGGTTACCAGGAGCATGGAGCAATTGTACATTATTCAGCTTCTGAGAAAACCAATGCGACGCTTCGTCCGGAGGGTTTTCTTTTGTTGGATTCCGGGGCTCAGTATCTTGATGGAACAACAGATATAACTCGCACAGTTGCTTTAGGCGCTTTGTCGGAACAACAGCAAAAAGATTTCACTTTGGTCTTGAAAGGACATATTGCATTGGCAAAAGCAAAGTTTCCTGCGTCAACTCGTGGTTCACAGTTGGATATTTTGGCGCGTAAAGCCTTGTGGGATCTGGGTATGAATTATGGACATGGAACTGGACACGGCGTCGGTCATTATTTGTCTGTGCATGAAGGGCCACAATCCATTCGTATGGATGAGAATCCTACAACATTAGTCCCGGGCATGGTGATCTCAAATGAACCCGGGCTGTATCGTGCAGGGCAATATGGCATTCGGACGGAAAACTTAGTGACTGTTGTTGAGGGAGAAACAACGGAGTTTGGTGTTTTTTATCAGTTTGAGACATTAACACTTTGTCCCATAGATATAAAGGCAATTGATTTGGCTTTGTTGACTGACGAGGAAAAAATTTGGTTGAACGAATATCATTGGAAGGTTTTTTCGAATTTATCTCCGCGATTATCTCAGTCTGAACAGGAATGGCTGCGGCTTAAATGTAATCCTGTATAAATTATTTAGCCATAGATATAATAAAGCCTCGAATAATAAATTTTTATTCGAGGCTTTATTATATTCTGAAAGTTGTTTAGTGTGTGGCGGAATGAAAGAAACGATTCCAACGAATGTTACCTGGGAATCCTTTATCTTTATCTAAAGATAACCAAACAAACAAAGGCTGGCCGACAATATGGTCTTCAGGTACAAATCCCCAATAACGCGAATCAGCCGAGTTATCCCGATTGTCTCCCATCATCCAGTAGTAGTTCATTTTAAATGTATAGTGGGTTGCTGGTTTACCGTTGATATAAATTATGCCGTTATTCACTGAGAGCTTGTTGTGCTCATAGTTTGCAATAATATGTTGATAAAGAGATAAATTAGTTGTGTTAATAGCAATGGTTGCTCCTTTTTTTGGAATCCAGATAGGACCAAAATTGCCGCGTGTCCATCCCTTACCATATCCTAACGGAAAGACATCTCCTCCAAACCAGTCAGGTTCACATTTGATTGAAATTACAAACGGCATTGCTTTGAGTTTATTGTATGCTGCACGGGTCAGAGGTATGTCGTAAACGGGTAGAAACTGTCCGCTGACATTCCGTTGAAAGCCCATTCCTGCTAATATTTCGTCATTGTCTAATCCTTCCTGAGTAAGCAATTGGCGGTCATCCTTGCTGACATCAAGTGAGTTAAAAATATCATTAGTCAAAGGAGCTCCATTGGTTTGTACCAGATAGTTGTATTGAACACCTGGTTGATCGTATAATATTTTTTTGTCAATATATACTTGATTCTGAATGATCTGAAGTGTGTCTCCGGGTAATCCGACACATCGTTTGACATAATTCTCCCGGCGGTCGACAGGCCGGTAAATAATCTGACCATACTTCTGAGGATTGTCTCGTATGATTTGACGTCCATATTGATAACATTCGGTAGCATTCGGTTGTGCACCGGGATTTTGAGATTTTAAGAATGAATATCCTTCTTCATAACAGCTTGTGTAATAATCCGGATTTAGGTCCTTTAGCGTTACAGTATCTCCTGCCGGAAAATTAAACACAACGATATCATTTCTTTTTACATGTCCGAACCCTTTCAGTCGATGATATCCCCATTCCGGCGTTTCAAGATATGACTTGCAGTTGAGAATAGGTAATGTGTTTTGTACCAGAGGGAATGCTATAGGAGTATTCGGCATGCGAGGCCCATAGGCAACCTTCGACACAAACAAAAAATCACCGACGAGCAACGTTTTTTCTAATGATGAAGTGGGAATTTGGTAGTTTTGAAAAAAGAACAAGTTAATGATATACACTGCGATCAGAGCGAAAACAATTGCATCAACCCATTCCATTACCTGGCGAACCGCTGGATTTTTACTTTCTTTCCACCATGTCCAGTGAATGAATTTAGAAATATATACATCAAAAATAAACGGTAATACAATCAATACCCACAAGCTACCGATCCAGATGGTAAATAAAATGCAGATAATGGCTGCAATAGCAAACTTAATCCATTGCTTCATTGGTTGCTTTTTCATACGAAAAAAATTATTTTTGAATAACCGATAGCCTCTTTTTGTAAATGCCTTGCTAATGACTTACTTTGGCTCTCATTGATATGCTGCAAAAGTACAAAAGAATGTTCAAGTTACCAATTAACAATGGTGTTCAAAAAAAGACATTGTCTATTCTTTTAATTTTGTATCAATAATGATAGTGACCGGACCATCGTTAATTAATTCAACTTGCATGTCAGCACCAAATACACCAGTTTTTACCGGCGTTTTTGTATACTGATCAATTGTATTGCAGAATGCATCATACATGATCATGGCGAAAGGTGGTTTTGATGCACGAATATAGGATGGACGATTTCCTTTGCAGGTGGATGCCATGAGGGTAAACTGACTGACAATTAACATTTCTCCGCCAATATCATTGACAGATCGATTCATAACACCTTGATCATCATCAAAAATACGAAGATTGACGATTTTGCGGGTCAACCAATCAATATCCTGATTTGTATCCGAGTCTTCTACACCTATCAGAACAAGCATTCCTTGATGAATAGACGCATGAACTTTATGATGAATGGTCACGGAGGCATTTTTTACACGCTGTACGACTGCTCTCATTTGTTTATAAGTTATTTTGTTCACGATGTACAATTTCTGCACATTTCAAACTGCTTTCGGTTATGTAAGATGGAGTTTCGAAATGTAACTGCTTTTTTATTATGCCAAATTTCCCTGAAGGAAGCCTGTTTCATATTTCCAAAAACATATTCTCCATTTTTATCGAAGCAACAGGGAAGCACATCCCCATTGGATGTGATTACAGCGCTACTCCACTGTCTCCAGCATCGATTCTTTAAACGGTGTTTTAATACCCAATTGCCTTGTTTGTTTTGTTTATATCGGGCAAATTTTGTTTGTTTCGGAACAAAATGAGTTATGTTCGGCCAATCAATTTGTGCTGTCTTTAATCGGGCAGAATCAGCTCCAAGTTGGTTTACCATCTTTTTGAAATCGTGAATTTGATGTTCGTTATGTTGCATGACAATGAACTGTGCTTCAATATGAGGATGGGTGGTGTGTAATTCCTTTTTCCAGTGTGCAATAAGAATGATTGCATCGCGGACTTTCTCTAAGTTTCCTCCTTTACGATATTGATTATAAACATCTTGCGTGGTGCCATCTATGGATATAATAATCCGATTTAATCCTGAAGTGACCAAATTATAAGCTGTCTCCTTGGTAACCAATTGACCATTGGTGGAAATCATGGTGTAAATTTTGTGAGCGTGGGCATATCGAATCATTTCCGGTAGTTTGGAATGAAGCAAGGGTTCTCCCTGAAAATATAGGATTAGATTACTAATGTTAGGCGCTAATTCATCTATAATTTTGGTATACAGATCCCAATTCATCATTTGTTTAGGCCGGATTAAAGAGCCATTTCCGGTGGGGCACTCAGGACAATGCAAATTGCATTGATTACTAGGTTCAATAGAAACAGAAAAAGGATTCATAGGAAATAAAGGGCGTTTTAATATCACTGAAACGCTATAGCTTACAATTAATTGAAGCAAGTTATATCCTTTTCGAATCCATGAAATATAATCTTTTAGGAACATAAAGTGCAATTAATCTCAAAATCCGAAATTTTAGAGTTAAAAAGTCACAAAAACAAGAAGAATGAACCTGCAAAGCGTTCTGTTTTTTTCTGTTTTTTCCTTATCTTTGCTTTGAATATCAGATAATTATTTGTTGCTTTTTTTATGAAGCTAACTTACGACAAAAATATGATATCCTAAAACACTTTTTTTGTTAATTGATTCTGCTTATATTTGCTCCAAATTTTGTGGCAAAAGTTATTCACTTAATCCAATCATTATTGTTATGAAAAAAGGAATTTATTTTATTATGTCGGCTGTTCTCGCATTCGTCTTTTCGTCATGTGCGCCAAAGCCGATGGGAGCTCTTGATCCGAGCTATTTCAGCACCAATCCCAATCCCCTACAAGAAAACGGTGGGAAAGTAGTTGCTACGGTTACCGGCAAGTTTCCTCCTAAGTATTTTGACAAAAAAACAGTTGTTGTTGTAACCCCTGTGTTGAAAACTTCTACAGGTGTTGAATACAAAGGTACTCCAGTGTCTTACCAGGGAGAAAAAATTCAAGGAAACAATCAACAAATTTCTTACGAACTAGGAGGTACATTTACTCAACAAGTTGCTTTTGATTACAAACCTGACATGGCAAAGAGTGAATTATTCCTTCAATTCTCAGCAACAAGAGGTAAAAAAACGTATGAAATTCCTTCTGTTAAAGTTGCTGATGGAGTGATTGCTACAGCAACCCTGGCTGCTGCAAATAGCGACAACCTGAATTCACCGATTGTTCCTGATAAATTCCAACGCATAATTCAAGAAAAACAAGATGCAAACATCATGTTCCTTATTCAACAGGCCAATCTACGCCCAAAAGAATTGAAACAAGCTGCATTGCTTGACTTAATTAAACGAATTAAAGAAGCTCAGGATTCTGCAAACTTAAAAGTGTATGACTTTGGTTTGCACTCATTTGCATCTCCTGATGGTGGATTGAAGATCAATGAACCTCTTTCTTTGAAACGTGAAAAGAATACCAAGACATATCTTGATAAACAAATGAAGAAGTTGAAAGCTGATGTTAATTTGGATGCTACCTATACCGCTGAAGATTGGGATGGCTTTAAAAATTTGATGGAAGCTTCAAATATCCAAGATAAAGAAGTTATCTTACGTGTTCTTTCGATGTATGATAACGCTCCTGATCAACGTATGGCCGAAATCAAAGATCTTGCTGCTGTGTACAAAACCATTGCTAAAGACATTCTTCCACAATTACGCCGTTCAAAAGTTTCCTTAATCATGGATGTTATTGGGAAATCTGACGAACAAATTTCTCAACTGGCACAAAATGATCCAAGCAAACTGACAGTTGAAGAACTATTGTATGCTGCTACTTTAACGAATGATCCTGCTCAGAAAGCTGCAATTTATCAAAAGGTTATTGATATATATCCAAATGATATGCGTGGTTATAACAACTTGGGAACACTTGATTTCAATAAGGGCGATTATGCTGAAGCAGGCCGTTTGTTTGCAAAAGCACTTGCTATTGAACCGAACTCTCCGCAAGCCAATTACAATATGGCTATTATAGCTTTGGCTCAGGGTGATGCTGCAAAAGCTCAACAATACCTTGGCAATGCAGGCAATTTAGGTGGCAATGATGTTAATCAGGCATTAGGTATTATTTATCTGCAACAAGGTGATTACGACAAAGCAAAAGCTGCTTTTGGAGATGCTGCAACAAACAACGCTGCTATAGCTCAGATTATGACTAAGGATTACAGTGCTGCTCGTAATACATTGAATAATGTGAAGACTCCTGACGGTGAAACAAATTATTTGTTAGCTGTTGTAGGAGCCAGAACTAACGATCGTCAATTGGTTTATGACAGCATGCGTAAAGCTGTTGCTGCAAATGCTGATTGGGGTAAAAAAGCAATGACAGATGCTGAATTCGCAAAATATTTGACAGACTCTGATTTTATGAACATCATTAAATAAGATCATCAATCAAAATAAAAAAGCGAGGTTGTTTATTCGGCCTCGCTTTTTTATTTTGTCTTACTTCCATAAAAAAACGCTATTCTTCATGTTGAGAAAGAATAGCGTTTTTTGTTGAGGTCAGTGGCGGATTCGAACCGCCGTAGAAGGTTTTGCAGACCTCTGCCTAGCCACTCGGCCAACCGACCTTAAAAGCGGTGCAAAGGTAATATCTTTCTGTAAAGTGGCCAAATTTCTGTTTGATATTTTTGTATTTCGTAATTGATACGGCAAGTGGTTAGCTGATATTGGTGCTTTTTATCTGGGCTTGACTCTTATTTTGTATAGTTCGTCGATAAAATAGATCTATTAATCGATATTTCCTTGACTGACAAAATAAATTGGAATTATCTTTGTCTATCATTTTTAATTGTTTTGTTATGGAAAAATTACACGAACGGCATCATCATAATAATGGACCTGCATTTGCAATTGTTTTGATTATTGTGGGAGCCTTATTTCTAGGATTTAATGTTGGCATTATTCCGGATCGTTTTCACCCAGTTTTGATCTCTTGGGAAATGCTTCTTATCGTTTTGGGGACTGTATCTTTATTACGTCGTCATTTTGTGGGTGGGGTAGTGTTGTTGCTTATAGGAGGTTTCTTTATTCTCCCAAAACTTCTTGCTATTAGTGGTAATTTTGTTCAGATGTACTGGCCGGTTTTATTGATTTTTCTGGGGATTGTCTTGTTGTTATCCCGGCTTACGCATAAAAACCATGTTACGATTTCGAGATCGTATGACTGGCAAGAAATAAAGCAGGAAGCTATATATAAAGAAGGGAGCGTTCGAAATGGAATTCATAAGAATGTGGCATTTGCAAATGAAGAATTTGTTGTGTTGGATTCTGAATTTGCGGGAGGAAGTGTGAATGTGACATTTGGAGAGATGAAAATTGATTTGAGAAAAACTGCTTTGGCTTCTTCCAAGGTAATGTTTGAAATCAATGTGTCCTTTGGCAACATTATCATTTTTGTGCCCGCAGACTGGCAGGTACAACTACAGGTTAATACTGTTTTTGGCGGCTTTGAGGATAAGCGGATTTTTCCTTCCGAACGTAATGGTAATCAAGATAAAACACTTGTTATTTTTGGATCAACATCATTTGGCGGTGGCGAGTTACGAAATTAAGGGCTCATGGAATCATTCGGTTTTTACAGACGTTGGAAGGTTGTAATTTACATTACGGTGTGGAGTTTGATTACCATTGCCATTGCTTGTGTATTGCTACCCTTCAATAGCCAGTCGTTTCTTAATATATGGTTAGTGGCAGTCGTTTTTAGTGCTTGTCTTGCCGTGATTACTCCCTTTTTGTGGAACATCATTAAATTTGGCAAACTCATGGAACTAAAGGCTCCATTGAATCTTGTGGTCTTATTTGCGCTGGCCCTGTTGGCAATTATTATTTGGCTAGGTGCAGGCTTGTTTCTTCTTTATCTCATCGTTCCAAATCAATGGACATTGTCTTTTTCAACCTTACCGCTATTTGCTTTAATTGGAGTGTTTGTCTATGTTGTTATAGTACAGCGCATTCTTTTGACAGATTCATCCCAACAGGAATGCATTGATGAAATTACAGAAGACCCGCATTTGGAAGTTGCTCCCACTCATGACAAAGGAATGCCATCTGCCATTGACCGAATCTCTGTAAAAATAAATTCAAATGTGCATGTTATCCCTGTAGCCGATATTTATTACCTACAATCTGAAGGTGATTATGTGTTGGTTTTCAGTGAACAGGGAAGATTTATAAAAGAACAAACGATGAAATATTTTGAACAGAATCTGCCATCTCAAAAGTTTGTTCGGATTCATCGTTCTTTTATTGTGAATGTTGAAGCTATCTCCCGCATTGAATGCTATGGAAAAAATAAACAGATTGTTATTCTTCGAAGTGGCGCTCAACTGAAAATGAGTCTGGTTGGATATCGGTCTCTTAAAGCATCTCTTAATTTATAGGTCAACGTTTGCAGCTTGTTTTGGGAATTTATTAGCTGTAAATTTGTAAACCAGGAAACTTATTTGATATCCTAGTTTCCTGTAAATATATGATAAACAAATAAATGATATTTGATTATTTATTATTAACTTTGTTTTTTGAGATTCTCGTCAAAATACGAAGTACCTTTGCGGCGATTTTTGTTACAGAATAATATGGATGATATAAAAGATCAGATTTTGAGTACAGCTTCCCGGCTGTTCCTTCAGTATGGATTGAGGAGTGTCACGATTGACGAGGTGTGCAATGAAGTGCATATTTCCAAGAAGACCTTCTATAATTATTTTAGGCAGAAGGATGAATTGATTGAAATGGTTTTGTTGAATCAATGTGAGGTACTCAACCAGAAGAAAAACAAAAAACATGCTATTTTGGATGATCCGTCATTAAATGCTATTGATAAGCTGGTTTTGGCGTTTAAACATTGGAAACAGGATTCTTCTATGCATTCAATGACGTTTTTGTATGATTTAATGAAGTATTATCCTGAAATTCATTCAAAAATGGTGGAGAGACAAGACCAGATGGCAAAAGAAGCAACCAAAAAATGGATTCAGCAAGGTATCGACGAAGGATTTGTCCGGTCTGATGTCAGTGTAGATTTATTGGCAACGTATATCCAGTTTCAGTTTAGCAAAGTTCTTTCAGAGCTGATTGGAAAATCGGATATAGGGGTAGCGCCAATAATTGATTTTCTGCTGGATAGCAATATAAGGGTGCTGGTCAATGAAAAAGGATATCGTTATTATCAGGAAAAATACAAGAAAGAATATCCTGCTTTGCGTAATGTTGAAAATAAAAAAGAAACAGAATCTAATAATGTATTTTATTGGTCAGAACCCCCGCAAACCAACAAATAAGACACAAGCACAAAAATTTTTAAAATAAACTATGCCTTGATTCGTCTTAATTGAAAGAAAGTAGAGGATAATACTGAGATAACCATGTGAGTGTTAGATTTATAATAATATGCCGGCTTTATTCGTCTTTTTGGAGCATAATTATTATGATATGAAATGAGCCATAAAATAACTCATACTCAAGCAGATGATTATTTTGACGAGTTCCATACATCATTAAAGTGAAAAATAAAAATAGTCGTATGAAAACAAGAAAATCAATTGTGATCGTTTTATTGGTATTTGTTTCGATACAAGTGTGGGGTCAGGATACGCTAAAATTATCGTTACCTGATGCCCAACAATATGCTTTACGATATAATAGATCATTACAAGCTGCAGGCCTGACATTAAGCCAGGCGCAAAGTAAAGTTTGGGAAAGCATCTCGAAAGGATTGCCACAGCTTTCTGTTACAGGCTCATACCAAAACTATTTGGGTGCCACTGCTAATTTTCAGGGCATGGCTCTAAAGTTTGGACAAGCCGGTTCGCTTGATGCGCAACTGAACCAAATGGTCTTCAGTGCAGGATATTGGGTTGGATTAAAATTGGCAAAACTGAATGAACAGTTGGTAAATACCAACAAGCGCAAAACGGAACAAGATGTTATTCAGCAGGTGACTTCATCCTATTATGCCATTTTAGTTGGTGAAAAATTAGGCAGCCTATTGCATCAGACGAAGCTGAACTTACAGGAGATTCTGGCGAAAACCCAATCGATGGTGCAGGCAGGTGCTGCCACTCAGACTGATGCGGATCAAATTGATGTGCAACTGGCTTCAACGGAAGATATGATCAATTCGAACGAACGTCAGGTAGAACTGGGATACAACATGTTGCGTATTCAATTAGGTGTTCCGGCTACTACGAAGCTGATGCTGAAAGATTCTATTTCACAATACGTGAGTGATAATCAGTGTTATGCTCTTTTGTTACAGAAGTTTGCTGCTAAAGAGAATCCTTCTTTCCTGATGTCGGAGAAACAGGTTGAAATTGCCAAGCAACAGATAAAACAGACGGAAGCTTCATGGCTGCCGACGATTTCTGCTTTTTATAGTTATACCTATAAATACATTAAACCACAATTCGACTTAACACCGAAAAGTTATGTGGGGCTTCAGGCATCTTGGCCTTTGTTTTCGAGTGGGGGGACTTTGTCTCAGATTCATCAGGCAAAATTGCAAGAGAAGATCAGTCAAACCAATTTGGCGGATTTGTATGATCAATTGAATGTTCAGGATCAACAAGCGCGCTTCAATCTGAAGAATGCCATGGACAACTTAAAAACGCAAACGAGAAGTCTTGATGTAGCCCATCGTGTTTTTGCTGATATCATCCGTAAACACGATCATGGTATGGCAAGCAGTCTGGACATTACCAATGCTTCCAATAATTTGATTCAGGTAGAAACCAACTATGTGAATGCCATTTATAATTTGCTTACCGCACAGACACAAGTGGAATTGTTGTTAAATAAATTTTAATACACGAATATCTTTATCCTATTTGATATGAAGAAGTTAATATTCTCAATGCTAAGTTTAGCGATTCTTTTGCTATTTACAAGCTGTTCTAAAACGGCTAACAAACAGGAAAGTGTAGCCACACAAATGGTGCGTGTGATCACTTTGAAAAAACAAGTTATTGACAAAACATTGGAATTTCCTGCCACGCTCGAAAGCAAGAAGGAAATAAACCTTGTTCCGGCAACAGCAGGAAAAATTGATCGCATTCTGGTCAAAATTGGCGATCATGTGTCCAAAGGTCAATTGGTGGTACAAATGGATCCTACCCAGTTGATTAACGCGCAGATTCAGTTCGAGAATCTGCAACGGGATATGGCGCGGTCGGAAGCGTTACGTAAATCGGGAACCATAACGCAACAGGCTTATGATCAAACGAAATCACAATTTGATTTGAACAAAACCAATCTTCAATATATGCAGAAGAATATTGATCTCCGATCTCCGATCTCCGGGGTGGTTTCAGCAAAGAATTATGAAGATCAGGAGATGTATTCCGGTTCGCCTATAGGACAAAGTGGCAAAGCTGCCATTATCACGATTGATGAAATGAATCCTCTGAAAGTTTTGATCGATATCCCCGAATCTTATTTGTCACAAATCAACCTGGGCATGAAGGTTTTGATTTCAACAGATGTCTATCCTGACAAAACTTTTCCTGCCCGTGTTGTCCGGATTTACCCCACTATCGACCAGTCTACATTATCCGTGAAGGTGGAAATAGAGGTGGCGAATGGGAATGAACTATTAAAACCCGGAATGTTTTGCCGTGCAACGATAGATATAGGGAAGGTTAATGCATTGGTTGTTCCTTATCAGGCTGTACTAAAATTGCAGGGATCAGATGAACGCTACGTATTTCTGGATAAAAATGGGAGGTCTCAACGAATTACCGTAAAATTGGGGACGCGCTTTAATGATCAAACCGAGATTATTTCTGATCAAATTAAAGAAGGCGATCAATTGATAGTTGTTGGTCAAAGCCGCTTGATTGGTGGCGATACCCTGACTGTCGTCCATTAAGTTTCTACCCTGTAAATAAATCACTGAAAAAAACAGATTATGAGTATTTATAAGTCAGCGGTTAATAACCCTATAACCACCATGATGATTTTTGTGGGAATCGTCGTGTTTGGATTGTATTCGCTAACGCGGTTACCGATTGATTTCTATCCAAAGATGGACTTGCCTATGATTTCGGTAGTGACCACCTACAGTGGCGCCAATGCTTCGGACATAGAAACCAATATTACAAAACCTCTCGAGGATGCTTTGAATGGAATTGAAGGGTTGAAAGATCTGACTTCAACGTCGCAGGATAATTTGTCGGTTATCACGTTGGAGTTTGAATGGGGAACCAATCTGGATGAGTCGATGAATGATATCCGTACAGCTATTGATGGTGTCTATCCCAATTTGCCCGATGGATGTCAACGACCGGCTGTAATCAAATTTAGCACCAGTATGATGCCGATTTTGATGTATTCGGTAACAGCAACAGATAGTTATCCCGGACTGGAGAAGATCATTAATGATAAAATTGTAAATCCCTTAAACCGAATTGACGGTATTGGCTCAGTGACCATGAATGGGGCTCCGGAGCGAACCATTTATGTTGATGTGGATAAAAACAAACTGGCTGCTTACCACATGAGCCTTGAACAAATCGGGAATGCCATTGGCGCCCGTAATTTAAATACCCCGTCAGGAGATGTCAAAATGGGCGCGATGGATTATCAGTTGCGCGTACAGGGCCAGTTTACAGAAAGCAATCAGGTGCGCAATGTAGTGGTGGGAACGGTCAACGGAACGCAGGTTTTGGTAAAAGATCTGGCTACGGTACGTGATACGTTGAAAGATGCTACCATGATTACCAAGGAGAACGGAAAGAATGGAATCCAGCTGATGGTTATGAAACAATCAGGAGCCAATACGGTGGCAGTAGCCCATGATGTTAAGGCTATGCTGACTCAGATTGAGAAGACCCTTCCTTCGGATGTACATGTGAAAGAGGTATTTGACTCAGCATCCTTTATCAAAGGTTCTGTTACCAATTTGTCGGATGCTTTGCTTTTTGCCCTGATTTTTGTGGCCGGTGTTGTATTCTTCTTTTTAGGACGTTGGAGGGCTACCTTTATTGTGTTGCTAACCATTCCTATCTCGTTGATTACGGCGTTGATTTATCTTGCTTTGACAAATAATTCACTGAATATTATTTCATTGTCATCATTATCCATAGCCATCGGGATGGTGGTTGATGACGCTATAGTGGTGTTGGAGAATATCACCAAGCATATTGAACGAGGGAGTAGTCCGCGCGATGCAGCCATTTATGCCACCAATGAAGTCTGGCTTGCCGTTATTGTCACAACGATGGTGGTGGTCGCTGTGTTTATGCCGTTGACATTCATTTCAGGGATTACCGGTGTTATGTTTAATCAGTTGGGATGGATCGTTTCCATTACGGTGGTTACCTCTACTTTGGCTGCTATTACGATTACCCCAATGTTGTCATCACGGCTGCTTCGGTTGAAAACGCAGGCAGAAAAGAATTCAACAAAATTAAGTTGGGATAATACCATTGGTAAATGGCTGAATCATTTGGATCACTGGTATGAACGGAAAATACACTGGGCTCTGGGGCATAAAAGATGGGTTGTAGGGGGGGCTTTTGTCATATTTGCTATCTCTATTTATTTGGGACAGTTTGTTGGAACGGAATTTTTACCCACTTCCGATCAAAGCCGATTGCAAATTACGGCTCAACTTGCTCCGGGAACCCGTGTGGAACTGACGTCACAAACAGCCCGCAAAATTGAAGATATCCTGGCTAAGAAAGTGCCAGAAATGAATTTGGTGACGACTGCCGTAGGGGCTAACGACCAGGGAGGTATTGCCGCTATTTTCAATTCGTCTGCCGGGAGTAACATTATCAATATGACTTTGAGCTTGAAGCCGATCAACCAGCGGAAACGCTCCGATGTTCAGATAGCCGATGCGATTCGTCCGGAAATAGCAAAACTTCCTGAGATTGTTGATTATCATATTTCTACCGGTGGGGTTTCATTCGGCAGCTCTTCTACCTTTGATATTGAGATTTACGGATATGACTTTGATGAAACCGATCGTCTGGCACAGGAAATTAAACGTGCTGTAACGGGTTTGGGTGGAGTGCGTGATGTACAAATCAGCCGGAAGCCCGATCAACCTGAACTGGAAGTTTCTCTCGACCGCCAGAAGCTGGCCATGTATGGTCTCACCAATGCAGGTGTGTCAACCATGATTCATGATTATGTGAATGGGATGACGGCAAGCAAATTTCATGAGCAGGGCGATGAATATGATATTATTGTGCGGTTGAATGCTGATGAGCGGAGCTCTATTTCCGCACTTCAGGAGTTGCTGATTCCTACACCGCAGGGTGGTAATGTAGCATTGAAAGAGCTTGGAACGATTAAGGAATTTTGGGCTCCGCCTAACATTGACCATAAAGAGAAACAGCGTATCGTGACGGTTTCCATCACCCCGGTTAATGTGTCGTTGAGCACGTTGGCCACTGAGGTAAAGGCTAAAATTGCAAAGATGAATGTGCCTTCGGATGTGCAGATTGTCTTAGGCGGTATTTACAAGGATCAACAGGATTCCTTCAAAGATTTGGGGTTATTGCTGGTTCTGGTCATCTTGCTGGTATTTATTGTTATGGCTTCACAATTTGAGTCGTTCTCGAAACCATTTGCTATCATGTTCTCCATTCCTTTTGCTTTCACGGGAGTGATTCTGGCCTTGCTGCTGACCGGCGTGAAACTGGGAATCATCGCGGCCCTTGGATCGGTTCTGCTGGTGGGAATTGTGGTGAAAAATGGTATTGTGATGGTGGACTTTATCAACCTGTTGCGGGATAGGGGGCTGCCTTTGAATGAGGCAATTGAAAAAGGCGGACGTTCGCGTCTGCGCCCGGTCTTGATGACGGCTTCCGCAACGTTCCTGGGTATGGTGCCGATGGCGTTAAGTGTGGGCGATGGCGCTGAGACATGGACGCCAATGGGAATCACGGTAATTGGTGGATTGGTATTTTCCACGATGGTTACTTTGATCATTGTCCCTGTGATGTACGCCATCCTCTCCAGACGTGGCGAACGCGACAAGGAAAGTGTTGTGCGAAAAGAGTTTCATTTTATGGATTAACGAACAGGCAGATATGCTGTTATTGTCTATGCAATCAAAATGATGTTCAGATGAAACGAACCCGAAAATAAGATATTCTTAGGGTCATGATTTTTATGGTGCGTTTCGGCATCCTTAGTATGAAAAAATAAAAATATACGTATGAAAGCAGTTTATATTGTATTTAATCAATCGAATACGGAACGGATAAAATTTGTGCTCGATCGTTTGTCCATCCGGGGTTATAGCTGGTGGGCCGAAGTACAGGGGTGCGGATCAGTTGATGGCGAGCCACGTTTCGGTACTCATACCTGGCCGGAAATGAACTCGGCGGTGCTTACTGTTGTTCCTGAAGAAAAGGTGCAACCTATTTTCGATGCTGTGAAAAAAATTGACAGTATTAATCCTGAAGTAGGTATTCACGCATTTGTCTGGAATATTGAATCGATCTATTAGGTTTTTCTTACGAACCATGAAACAACAGGTTTGAATTGATCTACAAAGTGAGGCCTTCATTGGAAAGGCCTCACTAAACATTTCGTAGATGGTTGCTGGTAGGGATTGATGGGCTGAGGGACAGAAGGAATGAGTAAAAAACAAGAATCTATAGTCAACAACAGATCTCAAGTCAAAGGTCAACCTGTTATAGAAATGTTGAATTAACTTTCCGTCTTCTCTATTTTATTGATATATTGTAACTTATTTAATTTCAGATTCTCGGATTTTTATCTGTCAACTACTAACTACTGGTTGATGTTCTTCTTTAACTTCTTGCTGTTTATATGGAATTAATCAATTTGCAAAGGTCAGCGTTCCATTGTCGGCATCTATCCTGATGGGTTTGTTGCGGTCGACGGTTTGAGCGATAAGCCGCCTGCTGAGTTCGTTAAGGATCTCCCGCTGGATAACTCTTTTTATCGGTCGTGCCCCGAATTGAGGATCAAATCCTTCTTTCGCAATTTCCGTCAGGGCGGCATCGCTGAGTTCCAGTGTCACCCCATTCTCCTGCAACTGCTGTTGAATATGTTCGATCTGAAGTTTGACAATTTGTTTGATCTCAGCTTCATTGAGCGGAGCAAACATCACCAGTTCATCAATCCTGTTCAGAAATTCCGGGCGGATAGCCTGTTTCAGCATCTCAAACACCTCACTTCTGGTCTTTTCAATGATTTCTTCCCTGTTGAAAGCATTCATTCTCGAAAAGTTTTCGCGTATCAGCGATGACCCCAGATTCGATGTCATGATGATTATGGTGTTCTTGAAATTCACCGTACGTCCTTTATTGTCAGTCAAACGGCCATCATCCAATACTTGCAGCAGCACGTTGAACACGTCTGGATGCGCTTTCTCGATTTCATCAAACAACACTACCGAATAGGGTTTGCGGCGGATTGCCTCGGTCAGTTGTCCACCTTCGTCGTAACCCACATATCCCGGAGGCGATCCGATAAGCCGCGTCACAGAGAATTTTTCCTGGTATTCCGACATGTCGATACGCGTCATCATATTCTCGTCGTCAAACAGGAACTCGGCTAATGCTTTGGCGAGCTCTGTCTTCCCGACGCCGGTGGTTCCCATGAAGATGAACGATCCGATGGGTCGTTTCGGGTCACTCAACCCGGCACGGCTACGTCGAACGGCATCGGCCACCACGCTGATAGCTTCGTCCTGTCCAATGACACGCAGGTGGAGCTCTTCTTCGAGATGCAACAGTTTCTCTTTTTCGGCCTGCAACATTTTGCTTACCGGGATTCCCGTCCATCTTGAAACAATATCTGCAATATCTTCTGCGTCCACCTCTTCCTTGATCATCGGCGAGTCGCCCTGCAATGTTTTCAGTTTGTCCTTGCTGGCTTCGATGCGTTGTTCCAGTTCTTTGACCTTTCCATATCGGATTTCAGCTACTTTACCATAATTGCCTTCCCGTTCGGCTTTGTCGGCATCGAACTTCAGGTTTTCGATCTCTATTTTGGCTTGTTGAATCTGGTTCATCACCTCTTTCTCCGACAGCCATTTTGCCTTGTGCTCGTTTTCCTGTTCTTTCAACTCGGCAATTTCGCGGTTCAACTGTTCCAGCTTGAAGGTGTCGTTTTCGCGCTTGATAGCTTCCCGTTCGATCTCAAGTTGTTTGATCCTGCGCGATATCTCGTCCAGCTCTTCAGGGACGGAATCCACCTGCAAGCGAAGCCGGGCAGCAGCTTCATCCATCAGGTCAATAGCCTTGTCGGGCAAAAACCGGTCAGTGATGTAGCGGCTCGAAAGCTCTACTGCAGCAATGATAGCTTCATCTTTGATCCGTACTTTATGGTGATTTTCATACCGTTCTTTTAATCCCCGCAAAATGGAAATGGCATCGGCTTCGTCCGGTTCTTCCACCATCACAATCTGGAAACGACGTTCCAGTGCCTTATCTTTTTCGAAATACTTCTGGTATTCGTTGAGTGTAGTTGCCCCAATAGCCCGTAACTCACCACGTGCCAACGCCGGTTTCAGTATGTTGGCGGCATCCATAGCCCCTTCGCTTTTGCCGGCGCCTACCAGGGTGTGGATTTCGTCGATAAACAGCACCACCTCTCCATTGGACTGGATGACCTCGTTGATTACCGATTTCAGCCGTTCTTCAAATTCGCCTTTGTACTTTGCTCCTGCAATCAATGCCCCCATGTCGAGCGAAAAGATCTGCTTCGATTTCAGGTTTTCGGGCACGTCACCGCGAACGATACGATGTGCTAACCCTTCGGCAATCGCCGTTTTCCCCGTACCGGGCTCTCCGATCAGGATAGGGTTGTTTTTGGTACGGCGGCTTAAAATTTGCAGTATCCGCCTGATCTCTTCATCGCGGCCAATCACCGGGTCGAGCTTGCCGGAGCGGGCACGCTCATTAAGGTTGATGGCATATTTGTTCAGCCCGTTATAAGTCTCTTCTGCAGAAGGGTCGTTCACCTTGTTGCCTTTACGCAGTTCCGTGATGGCAGCGCGAAGTGCAGCCTCGGTCAGGCCGGCGTCTTTCAACAGGGTGGCTACCTGGCTTTTCTCGGTGAAGAGCGCCAACAGGACAAATTCAAGCGACACATACTGGTCGCCTTCCTTACCTGAATAGTCAATGGCTTTTTGCAGCACGGCATTGCTCTCACGGCTCAGGTAGGGCTCGCCTCCGGTTACCTTCGGAAGCGATTCGACCATCTGATCAACCGTGGACGAGATGATGGAAGCGTTTACTCCCGTTTTGCCGAAAAGGAATTGCACGATGTCGTTGCCCACCTTTATCACAGCCTTGAGCAGATGTTGGGGCTCAATAGCCTGTTGGTGGTTGCGTTGCGCGGTGTCAATGGCTTCCTGGACAGCCTCCTGCGATTTGATTGTAAAGTTATTAAAGTTCATAGTTGTAGTCGTATGTCTGTTTTTTTCTATGGAAACAAATTGTTTGCCAAGTGGAATGAAGTATTTGTTGTGTCAAAATGTCATAATTTATTTAAAAAATATATGCCATTATGGCGTTGTTGTGCGTGAGAAAGCATTTTATAATGTGTTAATGTGGAGATTATAACTCTCGATTTCCTTCAACCTTTTCATTTATTGTTTTTTTGCTGATTATAATTCAATGAGTATGTTCTTGTAGTAATCGCAAGATTTATCTGGAAGAAAATTATATCTTCTTCAAAGATTTTTTTTTGGATAAATCCTTAAACCAAAGGCATAATATGCGAAGAAAAAAATATATTTGCACAGTGAATCATCAATATATGGACTGTAAATAAGCAACTCGGAATTAATAAAGATGATGACATTGCATTTTATATATCAAAGGGATTAAACCGGAACCAATATGAGACAATCAATTACATTCATTATTCTGTTATTTGCAGCCCATCTGGTTTTGGGACAAGAAATAGCCAAAATAGAGAATATCAAAATATACTCAAAGGCATTGCACCAGAAGCGTGAAATTTTGGTTTATACACCCCAGAATTACGAAGAGAATAAATTGGTAGTTTATAATGTAATCTACGTATTTGATGCTCAAAACAGAGAGCTTTTTGATTATACACATTCGATAATCAGTTTTTTATCTGATGCAACAAAACAATACATTGTGGTCGGAATTACCTCTCCGTACATAAAAAAATATGATTATGCCCGAAATAATGATTATCTACCTATATTAGAAACAGAAAGCGCTAAAAAGCGCTATGGTAAATACTTCGGTAATGCTGACAACTTTTTGAGATATGTGCAATATGAAGTCATTCCATATATAGAAAATCATTACAGGGTCGGGGCCCAAAGAATTGCCATTGGACACTCTTTAAGTGCATCCTTTATTCTCCATTCGATGGTTAAAGAGCCTCATTTATTTAATGCTTATTTCGCTATATCACCTAATTTGGCCTACGATAATGAAAGGATTGCCAACGAGCTATTGCGCTTTGATTATCATCAATTAGACCATACATTTTTGTATTTAAGTAATGCCAATGAAGGAGTCGGCTATTGGGAACAATGGATTCCAGCAAGAAATAAAGTTTATTCTTTCTTTGGGGCCTCGAAGAATTTCAAAAATATCCATGTCGTGATTCGGCAATTTCCAGATGAATCGCATTGGTCAACATTTGCTCCAAGCTTAGCGTATGGCCTGAAACAATATTTTAAGTACTTAGACACCCTAAAAACAAAGCTTTCCGATGAAACTTATGATATTCAAATCAAGGTGAAAGTGCCGAATAAAAATGACACAGTTTTTGTAACAGGTAACCAGAAGTCTCTTGGAGATTGGAATCCGGATCAAATTAAAATGAATCGTGAATCCGATTATGTAAGGGTTATTAAATTAACAGTACAATCACCTGTAGAACTTAAATTTACGAGAGGAAGTTGGAACACAGAAGGCGAGGTTAAATACATTGGCGGATTCAACAACATACAAATAAATCCTATAAAGCAATCCGAATTCAAATTTGAGATTATAAGATGGGCTGACTAAATGGATTTATGTATAAGATATGTCATCTAAAACGACTTCCATACCATCCAGGTTGTATAGGTATGCAAATGGCAGTGAGCTGAATAACAAATTGAAAAACAAAAAACGAATCAGCTTAAAAAGATTAGTTGAGTAAAAAGCGACTCTGAGAAATAGCAAGAAACAATATAAAGCGTAGCCAGTCAAGAATAATCAATCATGGGCTTGTTGTAATTTATCTGGATAATTGTGGCTGTAGCTTCTACCCACAGGTGGATTCCGCATCATTTTTTTGTTTTGTCAACGCAAAATATGCAAACATCTCTTGATAGTTAGTTTCCTCTTCTCATTTATAAAGTCAACTCATCTTTTAAGGTACTCCAGTGTCTGACAGGTTGGGACGTTTGGTGTTGTACCAATGAAAATAGATGTAGAGTGTTTTTTTTCGGCTATTTCCCGGCTGGGCTAGCCGGAAACAGGCTTTGGTGCTGAGTCCGGTAATGAGGTTTTCCTCTCCGGCAGAAGCAGGTGGAGTGTCGCCTATTGTGTAGAGTTATTGCACAGAGTTGGTTACGGTCACAGAGTCGAGCCTCCCGAACTTCAAACGTTTTTGATCCGCATTGGCGCAAGATATAAGCGTATAAGGAAACGCTAGGAGGTGCCCCTCGCCGCAGTTCTACCAGCCTAGGAATGAGAAGCTCCAAGAATTTGAAAATAGTAAATTGATTGATGTTGCATTCCCTGTTACTATGTAGATGAACGTCTGTTTATTCACTACTCTCATGGTGCCGCTCCAACCGGTAATGCGGTGCAGGCTCCGGCCAAAATTGAAAATATTCTTTGGCGGCATAGCTGAAGAGGGTGAAAACCCAGGAAGTCAGGGAGAGGAAAAGGCAAGGGTATCGGGATGATTTATGTCGAATTTTTATCATAAATATTGCAAAAACAAGCTTATGGGAAATCGTCGTGTTGCGCGTGAGTGATAGTTGTTCAGGCATTACACCATAAGGACGTCCTTCTGATCTTTAGGCCACCTTAAAGCCACCTCAAGGCCTGCTCAAATCTATTTATAGCATATATATAGTATATATATAGCATATATGTAGTATATATATAGCTCCTTTTTAAAGAGGAGTAATATATCTGCTTTATATAAGTTATATCTATATTTATAATGAGTTTTTACTATATTTGAGGTAGCCTTGAGATGGCCTTAAGCATAGGCAGCAGCAGGTATCAAACAAGGCAATTTTAAATGTTTGAAGAGTATGGTTTTCCTGCTTTACTTCGCTACATTGTTTTTGTTTTGTTTCAGCATGTACATATTGTATACAGTACCACAATTCAATAGGGTAGCGATAAAGGGGATTTTTCGATAAGATGAAGTCAAATGTTATTGGATATGCCTATATGCAAATGAGATTGCGGCTACAGGATAAAAACGCACCAAGAAGAAGTGGAAGAACTGTTTGAGAAAAACAGGGAAGATATCCCTCTGGCAGGTCGTCTATGTCAGATGCATCAGTACGAATGCCAGGATTCCACCCAAAAAGCCGAGAAGTCCCAGCCAACTGATTTTTTTCAGATACCACATAAAGGATATTTTCTCCAGACCCATTACGGCTACGCCTGCTGCAGAGCCGATGATGATGGTGCTTCCTCCCGTGCCGGTGGTCAGGGCGATGAAATGCCAGAAGAAATGATCTACAGGGAAGGTCTGCAACGAATACATCCCTTGCGTGGCAGCAACTAACGGTACATTGTCGATGATGGCCGAGATGAGTCCCAGGGCAGATCCAATCAGGTAATCGTTTCTAAAGGTGTCTTCCAGGAATATGGCCAGTCTGGCTAGAAGACCGGATGATTGCAGTGCGGCCACGGCAAGCAAAATACCCAGAAAAAAGAGGATGCTCTGCCCATCGATTTTGTGCAGGGCAAACACTACCGGATGAGGTTTCTTGCGTTTTTTCCGGTTTTCTATAATAGAGGTAGCGACCCACATAATGCCTAATGCCAGTAGCATGCCCATAAAAGGCGGCAGATGGGTAATGGCCTTGAAGAAGGGGACAAATAGCAGTGTTGCAACGCCCAATGCAAGAATAATAGTACTTTCCCTGCGTTCCATCGGGGAAGTTTCGGGTAGCGCATGTTCCCGGATGGTTTGTCCTTTGAACTTGAAAAAGACCACCAATAAAGGGAGTAAAAGCACCACAAGCGATGGAATCAGCAATTTGATGACCAGATGATATCCGGTAACCTGTCCTCCGATCCAAAGCATGGTGGTGGTGACATCCCCGATAGGCGACCATGCCCCGCCTGCATTGGCGGCAATAATAATCATCCCCCCGAACCACCAGCGGTCTTCCTTGTCGGTCAGCAGCCGTCCACACAAAGAAGTCATTACGATGGCGGTGGTCAGGTTATCCAGCAATGCGGATAGGATGAAAGTGATCATGCTGATAATTACCAACAGGGTGCTTTTTTTTGTGGTTCTGATGTATTGTGAAAGGATGGAAAATCCATTATGTCCATCGATGAGCTCTACGATAGTCATGGCTCCGAAAAGGAAAAACAGGATGGAGGAGATATCCCCCAGGTGGATAAGCAACTGCTCATTTACTTTGGAAAAATCAGATTGTTCAACGGTGTATAAAGTCCAGCAGGCTACTCCTGTGAGCAGAGCGGATGCAGCTTTGTTAAGCTTAATGGAATGTTCGAACGCAATGGCAGCATAGCCTGCTATGAAAACCAGAATAAGAATGAAAGAAGACATAGATGATATGTTTTTAAGCTTTTGGGCAGAAGCGTTTTTTTCAACCATAAAGGTACAAAATATCATATAGTCTTACCTAATTATTTGTGATAAGAATGTAATGTTATCTTAATGTTTTCTTCATAGGGTTGTAATAATGCCATTATAATTTTGCCAGCGAAAATAAATAAAATTATTATTTGATTGCAGAGATTATGTATAATCGTCTGTCAGGAAAGTGTTGTTTTCTATTTATAAATATATTGTATGTTGGCTATGAAGAAAATTTTACTGTTCATTTTGTGTGTTGTTTTGCTGGAGAATAATCTTAGTGCTACTGTAATAAAGGGTTATGTACTAGATGCTAAAAATAAGGAGCCTTTAATTGGAGCTGTGGTATATGATCAGAACAATATGAAAGTGAATGATGTAGTTGGGATGGATGGCTCTTTTAAATTAAATAATGTCAATGAAGGAAGTCATGATTTGATCTTCAAGTATATTGGGTATGAAATAAAAGAAAAAAATATATATGTTGCATTAAATCATAAGGTGGTTCATATGACAGTTTTCCTGGAACCTAAGGGACTGTCATTAGCTCAGGTTGATGTTGTAGCGCAACAAAACACAGAAAGCAACGCTTATGCCATCCATAAAGAGCGAACTGCTGAAAATGTGGAAAACATTTTATCTGCCAAGAGTATTCAATTATCTCCTGATATTACGGTTGCCAATGTGCTTTCGCGAATGCCGGGTGTAACGGTACAAAGGACGGCTAACAGTGGTGAAGGACAATATGCAATCATTCGGGGAATGGATAAGCGATACAATTATACTTTAGTGGATGGCATTAAGATCCCCAGTCCGGATGATAAAAACAGATATGTGCCAATGGATATTTTTCCAGCGGAATTAATTTCCAATCTGGTAGTTATTAAGGCATTGACACCCGATATGGAAGGTGATGCAATTGGGGGAGCGATGGATCTTATCCTCAAAGATGCACCCCCAAGCTTTCTTTTTACTGCCAATCTATCTGTAGGGTATAATCAATTATTTTTTGACAGGCCATTTTATCAGTTCGATCACCAGGCTGTCCATCTTAAGTCACCCGCAGAAATGTATGGTGCAGATTATCCTGCTAAGGTTTCTGACTTTACAATCAATAATCTGAAGTTTCAACGTGTCAGGGCGCTTCCGAATTTCAACGGAGGTTTGAGTATAGGAGATCGATTCTTCCATAAGAAATTGGGAGTTATAGTGGCTGTTAGCAATCAAACCAGCTATAGTGGTTCCAATGATTTTTTTGCAACTCCCAGAGCAAAACCCAACGTTGATAATATGCCGGGTTTTGAGTACATGACTACGCGGTATTATTCAACCCAGAACAACCGGCTGGGAATTCATAATAAGAATGACTTTGTTATTGATAAAAATAATAGAATAGTTTTGTATAATGCCTATTTTCAATTGAATAAATATATTTCGCGCAATTCGGTTGAAACTGCTTTGGGAACCGGTGTTGGGAATGTAATCACAAAAGACAGATCCCAAACCCAGCTCGAAAGTATTTATAACACTACACTCCAGGGCTTTCATACATTATTTCCTTCGTTATCATTTGATTGGTCGGCTGTTTACTCGAAAGCATGGGCAAACAATCCGGATGATGTGCAGTTGCAATACAATAGTACCATCATTAATGCTCCAACATTACAGGGGCTTACCCACAAATGGAGCCACAATACCGATCAGGATCTTGCAGGATATCTAAATGTTTACTGGAAACCGAAATTTGATGGCAGCACTCCTGAATTTCAATTTGGAGGAATGTTCCGTCATAAATCGAGGAACAATTATTACAATGAATATAGTTTAACACCGGAGTTAATCAACAACGAACCCCAATCATTCACAACGATTGACAGTGCAAAGTTTGTTTTTCAAGGATACAATGCAAATTTAGGTAGTCCTGTTAATCAAAATGATTATAGCGTTATTGAGAATGTGGTGGCTTATTATGGAGAAGTTAAATATACTTTGGATAAACTTAATGTTTTGGCCGGAGTCCGAATGGAGCAAACGGATTTGCATTATTCAACACCTATGCCAGTTTCATTTGTAGGTAGAACCGGAAGTCAGATATATTCTGATATTTTGCCAGGTATTCATTTGAGATATGCATTAGCCAGAAATCAAAATTTGAGGTTTAGTTATTTTACTTCCATTTCGCGGCCGGGGTATTTTGAGGTCATTCCCTATCTTGTCTCAGGTGAATATTTTGACGAAGAAGGTAATCCCTATCTAAAACGGTCAAAGGCTCAGAATCTGGATTTTCGGTATGAGTTGTTTCCCTCTTCTTCAGAGCAGATATTAGCCGGATTTTTTTACAAACAAATTAAAGATCCTATTGAATATAGTTTGGTGCAGGATTTAGGCCCTTCCTCTTTACAGCTGAAGCCCCAAAACTTCGGTACGGCATTGAATTATGGTTTTGAATTTGTCTTCTTGAAATATTTCAAAAACTTTGGAATTTCAGGTAATTACACTTTTACAAAATCAAGAATTACAACTTATAAATCTAGTTATCAAAGAAATGCATCTGGTGATTTAGTTACGGATAGCGTTTTAGTGACACGTCCAATGCAGGGACAGGCGGAGAATATTGCTAATTTATCGTTTCTCTACAAAAACCTGCGATGGGGACTTAAAATGCAACTGGCGTTTGTTTATACCGGAAAATATATTTCACAAGTCTCTGGCTACTATGGATTGGACTATTGGAGTATGCCTTATACAACAATGGACTTTTCGTTTGATCAACGACTTACCAAAGAAGGAAAGCTGCATATATTCGGGAAAGCCCGGAATATCCTTAATGCTGCTGCGATCACGCGCATATTTCGTCCTAATTCATATTTGACTGGAACATACCAGTTGCCTGATCAGAATAGTCCGAATAGTGTTGTAGTTCAGAAAGAAATATATAAACCAAGTTACTTAATTGGAGTCAGATACTCATTCTAATTTTTATTTAATATGAAAACAAAAAACATTTACTTGTGTATTATGGGCTTTGCTGTAAGCTTATTATTAGCTTCCTGCGCAAAAAATTCCGTGTCAGTTTCTACGCCTCCGCTTGTGATTGGGCAAACGATTAGTGCAGGAACTCCTTTGTCGGGAAGTGTGAAGGGGACTATGCTGAGCGGTCAAACATACACTATGACAGGGAATATTACAATTAATCAGGGAGATACATTGTTGATGCAACCTGGGGTTCATTTAAAGGTTGGCCGAGGATTAACCATCTTGGTGAAAGGTGTATTCATTTCATTAGGAACGAAAGATAATCCCAATTATATAGGCCCTGATAAGACATTTACCAAAACAGACCAGGTGGGATATCCTATCCAAAGCGATTCGGCCTACTGTGGTTATTGGACAGGTATAAACTGTGAACCTACTTGTACATTGGTAGATATTAAATGGACACATATAGATTATACGGGTGCCTCGTTCCCGGCTAATTTCTTCCCCACTGGAAAATCTGCAGGCGACACATCTTTTGGTCTTTATTTCCAAAATATAAATGGTAATTTTATTTTGGAAGATAGTTGGATGTATGGTTGTATTGACGATGCTATCCGCATTTCTGCCGGTAAGTTTGAAGTTATGCGTAATACTTTTGAAAAATGTGGCTATACAGGAGGAGATGGTGTAAATGTAAAGAGTGGAGCTGTCGGTGATATGGCCTACAATTTATGTGTCGGTTCGGCAACCAATGCAACCAAAGCTGCCATGCCCAATAGCACGAACGTACAAACCAATGTCAACATGTACAATAATACTTATATTAATTGCGGATACAGGCAATCTGACCCAACCGGACGTGGTGGTTCTTTGAATTATGAAAGTGGTGCCAAAGGAGAAGCTTATAATAATTTGATCGTAAACTGCAGGGTGGGCTTGCGGATTCATAATAATCCGGCTGCGGATGTTCAGCACATGAAATATGGATATAACTACTCCTATGGAGATTCATTAAGCGTTTGTGATATGTTTTATCCGGTCCCGCCAACCACCTCAGTAACTGTGCCGCAACCAACTGATGTTCCAATTCCTACATCAACAATATTTCCAGATTCCATATACTCAGCTACTTATTTGTATCAGTTAGATGCTAGTGGAAATGCCGTTCATATGGTTAAGCCATACGATGGATCTTCGTTTGTTCAAAAAGGGAATCCTCTTTTTGTTAACTTCCCTCTTCCGGAACAGGGAATAACCCGTTTATCCGATATCTCAGCAGTTGGAAACTATAATTTTAGATTACAATCCAGTTCGCCTGCTGCAGGAAAGGGAACTACAGATCCGGCCTTAATTGCTCCAATTGAAGCTGTCCAAATTACAAATGCCAACCTGAAACCTACCATTACAATGCCTGGCGCTGACATGGGATGCTATCAACTTGACGGATCAGGGAATCAACATTAATTCTCTTTTTGCTCTATATAAAATTGGTTATGGAAATTGTCTATGGTACAGATTGTGTGGTTTTAATTTTTCATTAACTTGCTGAGAGGTGCTTGCCAATAATAATATTGGAGGTAAGCACCTTGCTATTTTTAAAATAAAGTATGTGAAATGAATATGTAGAGGATTTCCATTCAGGAATACAAATGTTGATCTGTGATTTCCAAACAATCTTGAAAATAAAATTATTGCTCTATGAATAAACTAAATCGGGTTTTGTTAATACTATTGTTCTCTCTTGCATTTGTTTCGTGCGGGGAGATGCCCGTCAATGCTCAATCGCATCATACAATACACATTGTATATACTTCGGATTTGCATTTTGGATGGCATCGGCAATTTCGTGGCAAAACGAATTGTAGCGCCAATGAGGTTAATCGCGACATGGTAAGAGAAATGAATACATTGTCTGAAATTTGTTTCCCTAAAGATGGAGGAATCGATCAGGGTTCAAAAGTTGGTCCTGTCGATTATATTATTGTTACGGGTGATATTGTTAATCGTCAGCAAATTGGCATACAATCGGCTACTGCATCGTGGAAACAGTTTGCCGCTACTTATTTAGATGGTGGCATAACCTTAAAGAACGAAGATGGGAAACCGACTCCTTTTTTATTAGAATGTGGAAATCATGATGTTTCGGATGCTATTGGGTTTACAAAACCCATGAATCCAGACAGTGATGCTACTTCTATGGTAAATATTTACAACATGATGTTGTCTCCTTCGGTTCCCCTTACCAATGCAACATTTCATTATAAGGAAGATAAAATTAATTCTTCACGGGATATAGCAGGTGTTCACTTTATGTTTGTCAATGTCTGGCCTGATTCAACAGCACGAATCTGGATGCAACACGATTTAGCATCGGTTAGTTCCAAAACTCCGGTGGTTATCTTTACACATGATCCTCCCATTGCCGATCCAAAGCATTTTATAAATCCAAATGGCAATCATTCCATTAATGCGACGGATAAGTTTGAGAATATATTGGAGGAAATATTTAAAGACGGGAAAACACCAAAATCTTCTACTACCATTGAACAACGTGGTTTTGTCAGTTTCCTTAAATTACACCCTAATATCAGAGCTTATTTTCATGGGCACGACAATTTTAATCAGTTCTATACTTACTATGGCCCTGATGATAATATCCAGCTTCCTGTTTTTAGAGTCGACTCGCCTATGAAGGGTGATATCTCAGGGACTGATGCTCCTAATAAGGTAGGCGATGAGAAGGAAGTATCATTTCAGGTAATTTCAATTAATAGTGATACAAAGAAGATGACGGTCAGGGAGTGCTTTTGGAATAAATCAGGTGCCAACTCGAAACTTGAATGGGGTAATAATGCAACAATTGATTTGAAATAATGTAAAAAAATTGTGTTGTTTCTGTCGTAACAACGGGTATAAAATGTAACAATAATGTAACAATCCCTTCACATTCTTGTAACATCTCCGAAATACTTTTGCTTCCGAAATTAAACACCAAATTTATTCACGATGAAAAAAATCTTTTTGAGCTTACTCGCTCTGGTTGTTATGAGCAATTTGCTTTCTGCGCAAACTTCGTCAACGTCACAAAGTGATTTTAAACCCAATGGAGCTCCGATTGTGACTATCTTTAGCGATTTTACGAGTACTACGTCAAACAGTAAAACGAACAACGCTTTTGATTTGTCGCGCGCTTATTTCGGGTATGGCTATCATTTCAGCAAAGACTTCTATGGAAAAGTAGTTTTTGATATAGCCAACTCGGCGGGTTTATCTCCTTCAGCATTTACGGCTTTTCTGAAAAATGCTTTTCTTGAGTATTCCAATCCGGTGGTTACAGTTGACATGGGTATGATTGGTACAAGTCAGTTCAGTTTACAGGAATCTATCTGGGGAAAACGTTTCTTAGCCAAAACATTTCAGGATCAGTATGGTTTTGGTTCAAGTGCTGACCTGGGAGCTGCTGTAAAAGTAAAGTTTGCACCTCAAGTTAGCCTGGATGTACAATTGCTGAATGGAGAAGGGTACCAGAAAGTGCAAGCAGACAGCACATTTAAGGTGGCTGCCGGTTTAACCGTGATGCCGGTCAAAAATCTTATAGCCCGCGTTTATGTTGACTATATGAAGAAAAACGTGGCACAACATTCTTTTAATGCATTCCTTGCTTACACCGGTAAAGATTTTACATTAGCTGGGGAGTATGACATGCAGAATGGAAATAAGATGATTCAGGATCATAATTTTTCCGGGGTTTCTTTGCACGGGACGTACAATGTAGATAAAAATATGGCTATATTTGTAAGGTTTGATGACTTGACTTCCAAGAAAATAGGAAGCGCAACAACAGGTTGGGATTCTTCCGATGGGCAAACTTATATGGCAGGTTTAGTGTTCATGCCTGCAAAAGGGGTTCAGATATCTCCTAACTTCCGTTACTGGAATCCGTCATCAAGTGCAATGCACTCTACAACAAGTTTAGCTTTGAATCTCGGTCTTAGCTTCTAAATAAATAAACTTCATATAAAATCAATTTCTCACATTAATACCTTTAGTTATGAAAAAAATCGGTTTGTTTTTAGCTCTTGCGCTGGTTATCGCTTCTTGCCATAGTGGTAAAAAGAATTCAGTTGCTTTGTCGGGAGCGGGCTCAACCTTTGTTATGCCATTCTATACAACTGCATTTCAAAAGTATACTCCGCTGACTGGTGTGAAAATCTCTTATGGAGGTGTTGGCTCAGGTGCTGGTATCAAAAGTTTGAAAGATCGCGTTGTGGATTTTGGCGCCAGTGATGCATTTATGACCGATGCTCAAATGGCTGCAATGCCTGCACCGGTAGTAGAATTTCCAACTTGTAGCGGTGCTGTGGTTATGGCATTTAACCTGCCGGGCATTACAACAATGAAATTAACGCCTGAAGTATTGGCGGATATCTATTTAGGCAAAATCACAAACTGGAATGATCCTGCTTTGGCAAAAATCAATCCGGGCGTGAAATTCCCGAATTTGCCGATCACGGTAGTGCACCGTTCGGATGGTAGTGGTACTACAAATATTTTCACCAACTATCTGACTAAGGTAAGTCCTGAGTGGAAATCAAAATATGGTTTCGGAACAACCGTTAACTGGCCGGTAGGAGTAGGCGGTAAAGGAAATCCAGGTGTAGCAGGAACCATTAGCCAAACGACAGGAGCTTTCGGATATGTTGAATCAACCTATGCTTTTGCAGAAAAAATTCCTTTTGCATCCATCAAAAATCAGGCAGGCATTTTTATTACTCCGTCTTTTGCTTCAACAAGTGCAGCTGGAAAAGGCCAAATGCCTCAGGATACACGTATTATGATCACCGACTCTCCTGACTCAGCTGCCTATCCAATTGCAGGGTTTACCTGGGTGATTCTTTACAAGGAACAACATTACAACAACCGTACTTTAGCTCAGGCTCAGGCTCTGTTGAAATTGTGGGATTGGATGTTAGATCCGGATGCTCAGGCAGTTGCTCAACAAATTGATTATGTTCCGCTTCCTGCTTCAGTAGTTGCGCTGGATAAAAGTATTTTACGTACGGTAACCTATGACGGAAAACCAATTCTGCAATAACAAGTAGTTTTAACTCAATTTCTTCATCACTCCTTTCGGGACGCTCCTTTTTGAGAAAGGAACGACCCGAAAGGTTTAGTGTTATAAAAACTTTACTGAATGAACAGTGATAAAATAACGAAGTACGTTTTATTTGTTACGTCCTTTATTATATTGATTGTGACGGGCGGAATGCTTTATTCCCTGATACAGGGATCGCTTCCTTCTTTTCATACATTTGGATGGAAATTTATAATTTCTCCCGAATGGAATCCTACAAAGGGAAATGAGCATTATGGAGCATTGGCGTTTATCCTTGGAACTATATACACTTCCGTATTGGCTTTGCTGGTGGCTTTACCAATGGCATTTTCAACATCGTTGATTGTGGCCGAATATTTTCGGAACAGTTGGTTTGCGAATGTGGTAAGCACATGTGTTGATTTGCTGGCCGGTATCCCTTCCGTTATTTTTGGATTGTGGGGTTTCTATGCCTTGCGTCCGTTTATTGTGCATATTGGTCTGACTCAGCAGGGATTTGGTGTTTTCACTGCGGGGATTGTTTTGGCCATGATGATTATTCCATACGCAGCATCACTAAGTAATTCGGTCATTATGATGGTGCCGAATGAATTAAAGGAAGCCGCATATTCACTTGGAGCAACACGGCTTGAAGTGATTTGGAATGTAATTTTGCCTAATGCGCGTTCGGGTATTACGGCAAGTTATATTTTGGCCTTTGGACGCGCTTTAGGAGAAACCATGGCAGTAACTATGCTTATTGGAAATGCCAATATTGTGCCAAAAGGGCTATTCAGTATGGGGAATACGATGGCGAGTGTTATTGCCAATGAGTTCGGTGAAGCCAACGGGTTGCACCTGAGTTCTCTGATTGCACTTGGATTGATTTTGTTTGTGATTACGGCGCTTATTAATGCTGCCGGAAAATATATTATCAAAAAATTTGCCTAATGGATACATCAATTTTTCAGAGAGGAAAAACAGAAACAAAATCTGCTCATTTGGTACGAAGCTGGAAGAATAAAATCTTTTTCAGCGTTGTGCTTTTATTTGCCCTGATTACCATATCCATTGTCTTTTTGATTATCGGGACTTTGGTGGCAAAAGGCTACCGGCAGATTAATTGGAGCTTCTTTACCCAAGTGGCTCCTGATACGTTTGATGCCATGATGGCAAATGCAAGCGGAAGACTCATCCCTGGTGGAATCCTGAACGGAATTACCGGATCTATATTTTTGGTTGCTATTGCTTCTATTCTTGCTATTCCCATAGGAGTAATCATAGGAATATTTTTATACGAAAATCCTCACAAACGGTATGCGAATCTCATTCGTGACATAGCGGATGTTTTGCAAGGCGTTCCATCAATTGTTATCGGGTTAATTGTTTATCTTTGGGTGGTTGTTTCGGTGACGAAAGGATACTCGGCGTTGGCAGGAAGCGTGGCATTGGCAATTATGATGTTGCCTCTTATCATCCGATCTACCGAAGAGTCGATGAAGATGGTTCCCGAATCGTTGAAAGAGGCAGCTGTTGCACTGGGAACACCTTATTATAAAGTGATTCTCAGAGTACTGATTCCTTCGAGTTTCAGCGGATTAATCACCGGTATATTGCTTGCTGTTTCGCGTGTTTTGGGAGAAACAGCACCATTATTGCTGACTACGTTGGGAAACTCTTCCGTCAACTGGAATCTTTCTAAACCTATAAGCGCTGTGCCCTTGCTGATATGGCAATTTTATAATGATCCGAATATGGTAAACATGATTTGGAGTTCGTCGCTCTTTTTAATGGCATTTGTTCTGATTCTGAACATCCTGTCAAAATGGATTGCGGCAAAAAAGAGTATTCAATAACAATATAAAACGCTTACAAACAAAGATACAATGATGATAAACGAACCGAATGTAACACCGGAGCCAACGATCCTGTCGTTTGACAATTTATCCATTGCATACGATAAGGATAAGTATGCAGTCAAAAATGTTTCGGCTGAAGTACATAAAAATTCTATCACAGCCATTATGGGTCCTTCGGGGTGTGGTAAAACAACCCTTTTACGGGCAATTAACAGGATGCATGAGTTATATCCTAATATCTCAACAGAAGGGAAGATCAATCTATACGGCGATAATATTTATGAAATGTCAACCATTGAATTGCGCCGTAAAATCGGGATGGTTTTTCAACGCCCAAATCCGTTTCCGACAATGAGTATTTATGAAAATGTAATTGCAGGTTATAAATTGAATGGTATTCATTTGAAACGTTCCGAGCGTGATGAAATTGTGGAATCGACACTGCGTGATGTTGCCTTATGGGAAGAAGTGAAAAGTGCTTTGCATAAAAAAGGAACATTTCTTTCAGGTGGTCAGCAACAACGCCTTTGTGTTGCCCGTGCACTGGCATTCAAACCAGAAGTGATCTTATTAGACGAACCAACCTCGGCGCTTGATCCGATTTCAACGGCCAAAATTGAAGATTTGCTGGTTGATTTGAAAAAGCATTATACCATTATCCTGGTGACTCACAATATGTCTCAGGCTGCCCGTATTTCCGATTATTCCATGTTTATGTATCTTGGACAATTGATTGAATATGAAGATACAAAAACGATGTTTACCAATCCGAAAGATTCCCGTACCGAAGGTTATTTAACCGGAAAGTTTGGTTGATAGAATGAATCCAAGTAAAACAACAAAAACTATTTTCTTATGAATACGCAAAAAGAAAACGCCCTGCACGATATCCGCGAAAAGTTTAACGATCTGTCACAGCTTGTCCTGTATCAGCTTGACTTACTGGAGAAGATTATTAATAAAGGTGATCCGTCAATTCCTGACAGTTTACTGGAAGAATTGAATGCAAACGAAGCTGATATTGATCTTCTCGAAATTCAGCTGGGCGAGGAAATTATTGATACAATTGTGTTGCAGCAACCTATGGCCTCTGATCTGCGCCAGGTCATTGCCATAAACCAAATGGTTTCCAACCTTGAACGGATAGGTGATCTGGTAATGAATATCGTTTATTTCCTTCCGAGGATCCAGAATGTTGAGATTTATTCCAAGATGTCTGAAGTGATGGGTAATATGTTGATGACCAGTGTCAGTATGGTAAAACGGGCTATCCAGTCGTTTACCATGAATGACAAGGAAGATGCCATCTGGACCATCAAGAATGATGCTATTGTAGACGAGATGAATCGCAAATTGATCAAGAAAACAATTACCAGAAGCAATCTGCCCGAAGAAACACAACAATTATTGTTTGCTTTCATCAACCTGAATAATATCATTTCGAATATCGAACGGGTTGGAGACCATGCTACCAATATCGCTGAATCATCAATTTATGCCTTGGAAGGGAAAGACCTTCGGCATAAAAAACTCGAGAACGAATGATAAAAGTCATACAAAATTGATGAAATCGATTTTTTTGGCTTGTAATTTGTTGTTTTTCTATCTTTTTTGTTCCTTTGCAAACAAATTGACAGAAAATGATGTGTAACGAATATAGAAACAGTTGGCGCCGTTCATTTTTATAAAAGGTGAATGCGCAATCATTATGTTTTTTAATAAGCCTATAACCGCAGGATCCTTTTCCCTGCGGTTTTTTTATATCATACCAATTCAAATTACTCAATATTTTCAACTTATTCATTTTTAGCTCATGAAGACAACAAAAAAGATTTTATTATCGGAACAAGAGATGCCAAAAGCCTGGTATAACATTGTGGCAGACATGAAGAACAAGCCGTTGCCAATGTTAAATCCAGGGACAAAACAACCTGTGAAACCTGAAGAAATGGAGCCTCTTTTTGCTAAAGGGCTTATTGAACAAGAGTTTACAACCGAAAGATATGTTGAGATTCCTGATGAGGTATGGCAATTGTATAAAATCTATCGCCCTTCGCCTTTAGTTCGTGCTTCTGGCCTTGAGAAGGCGTTGGATACTCCTGCAAAGATTTATTTTAAAAACGAAAGTGTTAGTCCGGTAGGCTCTCATAAATTGAATTCCGCTATTCCGCAAGCTTACTATAATAAAATCCAGGGGATAAAACATATTACTACTGAAACCGGAGCAGGTCAGTGGGGAAGTGCAATGAGCATTGCATGCAAACATTTTGGCCTTGATTTGCAGGTGTATATGGTGAAAGTGAGTTACGAACAAAAACCTTATCGCAAATTCGTAATGCAAACCTATGGCGCTGAAGTGATTCCTTCTCCAAGTGACAGGACGGCTGCCGGAAGAGCATTACTGGCAAAAGATCCAAACAGTTCAGGTAGTTTGGGTGGCGCTATTTCCGAAGCTGTTGAGGCTGCCGTGACACATCCCGATACCCGTTATACGTTAGGCAGCGTGTTGAATCATGTTATTTTGCATCAGACGATTATCGGATTGGAAGCTGAGAAACAGATGGAAATGGTTGGTGATTATCCGGATGTGGTGATTGGATGTTTTGGAGGTGGTTCCAATTTTTCCGGAATCTCGTTTCCTTTCCTGCGTCATAATTTGGTGGATGGGAAAAATACGCGTTTTATCGCTGCCGAACCGGCTTCATGTCCTAAATTGACGCGGGGAAAATTTGAATATGACTTTGGCGATACCATTGGTATGACTCCCCTTATTCCAATGTATACATTGGGACATGATTTTCAACCGGCTGATATTCACGCTGGAGGTTTACGCTATCATGGTGCTGGATCCATTGTCAGCCAATTGCTGAAAGATGGATTGATTGAAGCGCAAGCGGTACAACAATTGGATACGTTCGAAGCAGGCGTTTTGTTTGCCCGTTCAGAAGGTATCATTCCTGCTCCTGAATCAACCCATGCCATTGCCGTTGCCATTCAGGAAGCTTTGAAAGCCAAGGAGGAAGGTAAGGAGAAAATCATTTTGTTCAATCTTTCAGGACATGGTTTAATTGATATGACTGCCTATGACAGTTATTTCTCTGGTAAATTATCAAACTACAATGTGCCGGAAGATATGATTATGGAAAATGTATCCAAGCTGGAAAAATTGGTCTGACCATCCGGTGTTTTACTAATGGTTTTCTGACCAAAAATAGCGAATTTTGTAGCCGGCAATTTCATTAAAGAGATTGCCGGTTCTTTTTATATGATTTATCAGGAAACAATTGAATATCTTTATCATCAGCTTCCCGTGTTTGAGCGTATCGGAGATTCTGCCTATAAGGCCGGCCTTGATAGGGTGATGGACATGGATCGTATTTTGAACCATCCACATCAAAACTATAAGACTATCCATGTTGCAGGAACGAACGGGAAAGGATCTACTTCTCATATGCTGGCTGCTGTTTTGCAAGCGGCTGGTTATAAAACAGGGCTTTACACATCGCCGCATCTGAAGGATTTTCGTGAACGCATCCGGGTCAACGGCGAAATGATTACCGAACAATATGTTGTTGATTTTGTTGAACGTTATACTTCCGAATTTGAATCTCTGCATCCTTCGTTTTTTGAATTAACCATGTCGATGGCTTTTGATTATTTTGCTGCCCAACAGGTAGAGATTGCTGTGATTGAAGTTGGTCTGGGTGGCCGGTTGGATAGTACGAATATCATTACTCCCATTTTGAGTGTGATCACAAACATTAGCTTCGATCATCAACAATTTCTTGGAGACACACTTGAAAAAATTGCAGCAGAGAAAGCCGGCATTATGAAACCAAATGTTCCTGTGGTGATCGGAGAAGCAGACGGGAGTGTGAAAAACATTTTTATCCAACATGCTTCGCAAGTAAAGTCACCTCTTTTCTTTGCTCAGAAAATGATACAGGTATCGCGGGGTAATGATTCTGATCAATTTTATACCAAAGAGTTGGGTAATATTACAATGGGACTAAAAGGCCTGTATCAGGAGAAGAATCTTGCGACTGTCCTTTCAAGTATTTTGTTGTTGAATAAGCAAGGTATAAGTTTGCCTCTTCAGGCTATTCAAAAAGGTATTGAACATGTTACCGGATTGACCGGATTGCAGGGCCGCTGGCAGATATTGCAGAAAAATCCCTTGCTAATTTGTGATACAGGACACAATGAAGCCGGAATCCGATATGTAATGCAACAGCTTTCGCAGTTACCGTGCAGGCAATTGCATATTGTTTTTGGAATGGTAAATGATAAGGATCATCGTAAGATTTTACCTCTTTTGCCACAAAATGCACTTTATTATTTTACACAGGCGGCTATTCCAAGAGCACTTCCTGCTGATGAATTGCAACAGCAAGCCTTCTTAATCGGGTTAAAGGGTACAGCTTTCCCTTCTGTGCAAGAAGCTATTCAAGCAGCTAAAAGTGCTGCAAAAGAGGGAGATGTTATTTTTGTAGGAGGGAGTAGTTATGTTGTTGCTGAGGCTCTTTGAAAAAAACGAATAAAAACAAGATGAATATTTGTCAATATAAAAATCCCTGCTTATCTTTGCAACGCTTTTGACAAGGGCGTTTAGCTCAGCTGGTTCAGAGCATCTGCCTTACAAGCAGAGGGTCGGCGGTTCGAATCCGTCAACGCCCACATGAAAAGGGAGGTTGAATTTCTTATTCAACCTCCTTTTTTTTATTGCCTGTCTCGTCCTGAAATAGCGTTACACAAAAAGCGTAAAATAATGGGAGGAATTAAGAATCAGTATGTAAAGCGCACTCAAAAGGATTATAGCATGTCCTTAAAATTATCGATTATTTCAGAGATAGAACGAGGAGACATCTCAGTCACATCAGCTACGAAGAAATATGGTATACAGGGAAGATCCACAGTAGTTGGTTGGCTCAGAAAATATGGTACCTTTGATTGGGAAAATCAAACGCCGAGTAATATGCCAAAAAGTAAAGATCAAAAGATCCTTGAACTGGAGCAAAAGATCAAGGTTTTAGAAAAGCAAAAAGCATTTCTAGAAAAACAGGCAGAGCAATCCGATATGAAAGCAGCTTTCTTTGACATGATGGTTGATATGGCAGAAAAAGAGTACAATATCTCTATCCGAAAAAACTCTTTACCCGAACAGTCGACCGATTCAGTCAAGAAAACAAAGTGAGCAAAACCTCCACCTGTGGATTGCTCGGGGTAAGTAGGCAGGTTTATTATCGTTATTGTAGGTCAAAACAGAAGAAACAGGATAAGGCAGAGCAAGTATTGGCTATGGTTCGTTCTACACGGATGGCGATGCCCCGAATAGGCTTCAGGAAGTTATATTATCTTCTTTATGAACCACTGAGAGAATTACATATTGGGCGTGACAAGTTTTTGTCTATACTAAAAGCTAATCACATGTTGATTAAACCAAAGAGAAATTATCGTATAACCACTGACTCGCACCATCGTTTTAGAAAACATAAGAATTTGGTGGCAGATATAGAACTGACCCATCCCGAACAGGTTTGGGTATCGGATATAACTTATATCGGGGGCAGGGACAGGAACTGTTATCTGGCATTAGTTACAGATGCATATTCCAAAAAGATAATGGGTTATGATGTTTCTAATAGCTTGTCCACTGAAGGTTCTTTGAGAGCATTAAACATGGCCATTAGGCAAAAGAGATATAAAAACAAACTGATCCACCATTCGGATAGAGGATTACAGTATTGCAGTAACGATTATCAAAATGTTTTGAAAAAGAAAAAGATCATACCAAGTATGACTGAGCATTATGACCCTTATGCCAATGCGATAGCTGAAAGGGTAAATGGGATATTAAAACAGGAGTTTTTTCTGGAGGATTATCTGGTAGATATCAAAACAATGAAATTGTTGGTAGAAGATGCTGTTCATATTTACAATACACAAAGGCCACACTGGTCTTGTTACATGAAAACACCTGAACAGATGCACTGCCAAAAAGAAATAAAAATTAGAAATTATAAAAAGCAAAACCTTATCAAGGCTAGCCTTGATAAGGTTTGATAAAAAGAGTATTTTTGTTCATTAAACCTGTAACGGTTTTTTAGGACTAGTCAGCCATGTCTTAATTCCTCTCCCCTCCGAAAGGTATCTTCGCTCTAAAAAAGTATTGCCATATACATTTATAGTATTCGTTTTTAGTGTATTATAATACAAATGCAAAGAGCATGTTTTCCGGGCTACATGTTTTTTAGCAAACAATAGCCTGTTGTCTTTTTCACAAAGTTTTTACCGGGATCATTTTATATCATTAAAGTCTTTCTTATCTGAAAGATCTTATAAAGGATAACCTTCTTATTTTTCTTCCCTAATTTTTATTGTTCCAATAAAAAATGAGTTGACATTATGCAATGTATGCTTATTGGTGTATATTTGTAGCAGGGTATGCAAGTCTTATGTATTTGGATGGATGTGAATGTCTTGATGATTCTATTGAGCGGATAAGATTTCTGGAAAACTATTGGAATACAAACTTCTTTATAAAATTGTAATAACAATATGGAGAAAATAGTTACGATTGCACTTCCGGATCAGGTCTTGTATGATTTGAAGGCGATGGTTCGTGAGATTTTTTCGGAGGATTCCATACTAAAAGAATTTGATGGTAACCTGGATATTGAACACCTTGTTACTGAAAATCCCGATATGATTTTTTTGGGAGAGGAGGTTGCCGAACAATGCAAAGTTATCAAGCAAGATCTCCGTATGAATGCTATTCCGGTAGCTTTTTTTTCGCAACAGCAAGATATTGCTTTGTTAAGGAAAAAATCGCTTGAATTGAAGGCTGATGCTTTTATAATGCTTCCGATCGAAAAGGTGTTTTTTGTATCACAGTTACATATGTTAGAAGTTCTCGGCAATCTACATAAGCAACACAAAGCACAATACGAACATCTTTCTTCGCTTATAGAATCTCAAAACCAGGACTTTGAACAAAATAACCGGGTAATGCAATCTTTAATTTATGATTTGCAGCATGAGGTTATATCACACCATGCGACTGTAGAAACGTTGCAAAAGAGTGAATTCTTTTTCAAAGAATCACAACGGGTGGCTTTTATTGGATCTTATTTTTTTGATTTTTTGCATGATACATGGGATTCTTCCGAAGTACTTGATGAAATCTTTGGGATCGATAAGCATTATAAAAGAAACGTTGAAGGATGGGAAGCTTTGATTTATCCGTCAGACAGGGAGAAAATGGATCGGTATTTGAAGTCCGAGGTGATGGCTGGACATCAATCATTTAATGCTGAGTATCGGATTATTCGTCAAACCGATGAAGCAATAAGATGGATTTGGGGGTTGGGCAGTTTGCAATTTGATCAAAATGGCGTGTTAGTTTCCATGATGGGGACTATCCAGGATATTACGGAACGCAAGCAGAGCGAACGTATGTTGGCGGAGAGCGAGGAAAAATTTCGCAAGATTTTTCAGGAACACGCAGCCATAAAACTTTTGGTTGATCCGGAAACAGGAAATATTGTGGATGCAAACAAAGCTGCTGTGAATTATTACGGTTGGTCCCATGAAGAATTAATCCAGATGAATCTGGATCAGATTAATGTTTTGACAAAAAATGAAGTACTTAAAAAATTAAGCGAGTCGGCTAACAGAATCCGAAATCATTTTGAATTCAGACACCGATTGAAAAATGGGGAGATTCGTGATGTTGAAGTTTTTAGTAGTAAAGTGGATATTGCTCATAAAAGATATGTACATGCTATTGTGATTGATATCACCGAAAGAAAACGGGTTGAGTCGGCGTTGCGGGAAAGCGAAGAAAAATTTCATAATCTGTTTGATAATCATGCTGCTGTTAAATTACTTGTTGATCCTGATACGGGTGCTATTGCAGATGCCAATAAAGCTGCGGTAAAGTATTATGGCTGGTCACTGGAGGATCTGAAACAGAAAAAAATTCAGGAGATAAATACATTAGGCTCCTTGAATATTGAAAAAAGCATGGCTCAGGTTATGACGAATCAGCAGAATCACTTCGAATTTCAACATCAACTTAAAAGCGGAGATATTCGTAATGTAGATGTTTATAGCAGTAAGATTACGATTAACGGGAAGGATTACCTGCATTCTATTGTTCATGACATTACAGATCGAAAGCTGGTAGAGAAGACGCTTCGTGTCAATGCAGCCCGTATGAGGCGGGCTGAAATTGCCTCTAAATCAGGTAATTGGGAGGTTGATGTGAAAACTCATAAAGTTATTGCTTCCGAAGGTGCAATAAAAATTTATGGAATGGATAAAGGAGAGCTTGAACTTTCAGAAATCCAAGTAATTCCTCTGCCTGAATATCGTTCAAAGTTGGATGAAAGCTTTGTAAATTTAGTAATCAATCAGAAACCTTATGATATTGAATTTAAAATCCAAACACAGGATACGCGCGAAATTAAAGATGTTCACTCCATAGCTATTTATGATGAAGACAAAAAGCGTGTATTTGGTGTTATTCAGGATATAACAGAACGAAAACGGATCGAAGAAGATTTGAGAGAAAGTGAGCAGCGTTATCGTAATCTGGTGGAGAATGCTCCTGTGGGGATTGCTGTTTATCAGGAGGGTAAATTTGTTTATGTCAATCCTGAAGGATTAGCTATGATTGGAGCCAAACACCCTGAAGAATTAATTGGAAAGCCTGTGATGTCAATTGTGCATCCTGATAGTGTTGATGTGGTGAAGCAAAGAATTAGCGAAGTCATGGCAGGACAAACAATACCTCCAACAGAAGAGAAATTGATCCGTTTAGACAATTCGATTTTTATTGCAGAAGTGGTAGCTTTAGCCACTACCTATCATGATGAACCGGCAGGCCAGGTTATTGTGACAGATATTACAGAACGGAAACTTGCTCAGGAAGCTTTGCTGGAGAGTGAGCAACGATATAACGCTTTTATTAACGAGAGTGATGATTTGATCTTTATCAAAGATGATCAGTTTCGTTATCTTGTGGCAAATAAAGCTATGGGAGATTTCTTTGGTAAAAAGGTGGCTGAACTGATAGGAAAAACAGATCAGGACTTAGCAGAACAAAAGAATCTAAAACCGTGCGCTTCTTCTGATCAGAAGGCGTTACATGCGAAACGGGCATTTCGTGTAGAAGAAAAATTGGGAAATCAGTTTTTTGAGACGACTAAATTTCCTTTGGCGTTAAACAATGGCAGAAAAGCGATCGGAGGCATCATCCGGGAGGTTACAGAGAATCGTCTTGCAGCAGAAGAAATTCGTCAACTCAACGCTACACTCGAGCAGCGTGTTACAGAACGGACAGCCCAACTTGAGGTAGCCAATAAGGAACTGGAGGCCTTTAGCTATTCGGTTTCCCATGATCTGCGAGCTCCCCTGCGAGCTTTGGATGGCTTTGCCCGAATCCTGGTGGAAGATTATGGAACCACTCTTGATCCTGAAGCTACACGTCTGCTTAATGTCATTACAGACAACGCGAAGAAAATGGGAAACCTGATTGATGATTTGCTCGCATTTTCCCGTATTAGCCGGCAAGAAATCAAGTTCACGAAAATCGATATGTATAAATTGGCAGAATCGGTTTACCACGATCTTAGTGTAAACGCTTCTCAATCCGAAATAAAGTTTTTACTGCATGATTTACCGGATGCTTTTGGTGATCCGGCTATGGTGCGACAGGTGTGGGCGAATCTGATTGATAACGCAGTTAAATTTACGTCTAAGAAATCTTCCGGGTTAATCGAAATTGGATCTACAAAGGAAACCGCTGAAAACATCTATTACGTGAAAGATAATGGGGCAGGATTTGATATGGCCTATTCCGCTAAATTGTTTGGTATATTTCAGCGACTTCATTCTATAAATGACTTTCCTGGAACCGGCGTGGGGTTGGCTATTGTTCAACGTGTGATAAGCAGAATGAACGGGAGAGTTTGGGCTGAAGGAAAAGAAAACGAAGGAGCAACATTTTATTTTACATTACCAAATCAATAATGCATTAAACAAAGGAGAATTTTTAAATGGAAAATTTATTTGTGGATATTCTTTTGGTGGAAGATAATCCCAATGACGCTGAGTTAACATTGAGAGCATTGAAGAAAAACAACATTGCGAATGATATTCATGTAGTAACCGATGGAGCCGAAGCTCTGGATTATCTTTTTGCAAAAGGGAGATACAGTGGCAGAGATAAAACAGCTACTCCAAAACTGATGATTCTTGATCTGAAACTTCCTAAAGTAGATGGATTAGAAGTGCTTCGCATTGTCAAAGCGGATGAGCAAATGAAGCATATTCCGGTTGTTATTTTGACTTCATCCAAAGAGGAAAGTGATGTTATAGCGAGTTACAAGCTTGGAGCCAATAGTTTTATAGTCAAACCTGTTGAATTTTCTAAATTTATTGATGCAGTCAAGGAATTAGGCATGTATTGGCTTTTGCTGAATGAGCCTCCGAAAACGAAGTAAAATAATAATTTAAGATGCATGGAGCCAATAATACGAGTTTTAATGGTCGAGGATAATGCGTTTGATGTAGAACTAATTAAACGAGAAATCAAAAAGAATAATATATCTTTTGTTCATCATCTGGTAGAGACTAAAGAGGATTTTATAGAAGGCCTGAATACATTCCACCCTGATATCATTCTTTCCGATTATACGCTTCCTGCCTTTAATGGCATGGAGGCATTAGCGATCCGGCAAACAATGTGCCCAGATATTCCTTTTGTTTTATGCACCGGATCAATTAATGAAGAGACTGCTGTGAATGTGATGAAGGCCGGTGCAGATGATTATATTCTGAAAGGGCACATTACCCGGATAGGGTCGGCTATGCTGACCGCGCTTCAAAATAAAGCGAATCTGCGGCTGAAAAAGCAGACGGATGAGCAATTGCGAATTTTTTCGCGTGCGGTAGAACAAAATCCAGCTTCTATTATTATTACCAATATCCAGGGTGAAATTGAATACGTAAATCAAAAATTCACTAAAATTACAGGATATAGCTTTCAGGAGGTTTTAGGAAAAAATCCACGGATTTTGAAATCAGGATTTATGCCTCCGAACCTGTATAAAGATCTTTGGCAGACCATTACCAAAGGGAAGGAATGGCATGGTGAGTTGCAAAATCGTAAAAAAAATGGACAGTTGTATGATGAATCTGTACTAATTGCTCCGATAGCTAATGATAAAGGGGAAGTTGCTCATTTTCTTGCAGTTAAAGAAGATATTACTGAAAAGAGAAAGGCTCAGGTTACATTAGAGAAAAATCAGATTCTTTTGAAGAAAGCACTTTTTGAGAGCTCTCAACTTATAGATGTGACAACCGGAGAAGTCAATTATCAAACAATGGCTGACATCATACGGGATCTTTCGGAAGCGCAATTTGTGGTATTTAATTTGTTTAATGAGAATAGCCTGGACTTTAAAACTGTAGCAATTGCGGGGATTAAGGAGGATATAACCAAAGCAATGTCTATCCTAGGCTTTGAGGTATTGAATAAAACCTGGACAAGGGATTCTATATTGGAAGAGAGGATCAAAGGAGCCGTTATTACACGGTTTGATTCTGTTATCGATATGGCTCAGCATGTAATTTCCAGAACTGCTTGCCGACTCATTGATACTGTTTTCAAAATAAATGAATTACACGTAGTTAATATTAGAAAGAATAACAAAGGCCTTGGTGCCTTTTATTTAATTTACACGCAAGATAATCTATTGAAAAATAATGAGATAGTTTCTATTTTTGCGAATCAGATTGGGTTGTATGTTGATCGAAAACGTGCCGAAGATGCATTAATTAAAAAAATGAATGAGTTGGAACGCTTTCATCGTTTGACTGTAGACAGGGAGTTGGCTATGATCGAATTAAAGAAAGAAGTGAACTCATTGCTCAAAGAATCAGGTCAAGACCCAAAATATCATATCGTTCAGTAAAATAGTTCTCATTATGGAAAATCTATCAAGATTCTTGTCTGATATATATAATGTAGATGTATTGCAATATGACGCTACATTTCTGGAAATGGCTTTAAATAAAAGGATGTTGGCTAATGGATGTGATTCGGTGATTGATTATCGGCTTTATTTGGAAAATAACCAGAACGAAGCCAGTTTGTTGATTGATTCATTGAATATTTCTTTCAGTATGTTTTTTCGGAATCCTCTTACCTATGCTTATCTTGAACAGGTACTTTTGCCCGTTTTGATGGAACGCAAGAAGAAAGAAAACAATAAAGAAATCAGAATCTGGTCTGCGGCTTGTGCAGCAGGGCAGGAAGCATATAGCGTTGCAATGCTTTGTGATGAAATTTTGACGAAAGGCAATCCACAATTATCGTATCGAATTTTTGCTACTGATAGTGATCCTGATGAAATTCAAAGAGCGCAACAAGGCGTTTATAATATTGTGGCTGTTGAAAATGTGTCTTTGAGACGTATCCAAAATTATTTTTTGAAGCAAGATGATTTCTTTTCGATTACACCAGTCATAAAGCAAATGGTAAATTTTTCTACGTTTGATTTACTGGATGAATCTCTGATAAGTCCACCTGCCAGTATTTACGGAGACTTTGATATTATTTTCTGTTGCAATTTATTGTTTTACTATAAACCAGAGTATCGTACCCGTATTCTTGAAAAGATGGAACGCAATCTTGCTCCTAACGGGTTTTTAATTACAGGAGAAACAGAACGTGAAACTCTTGTGCAACACTGTTATCAGGAAGTTTTTGTAAATTCGGCGATCTTTAATGCGAAAGGACATATAGGTTCAAAGTAAATCTTGTATATATGGTATTTTTCGATATATAAATTTCAGTAAATCAATGATATGTTAATTGTCTAACCTTTCATTCTGCTTCTAAAAATAAAATCTTCAATATATGAAATTGAAAAATATAAAGATCTCAACTCAGCTCCAACTAACTTTTGGGGTTATTTGGGTGTTTATTTTGGTGTTGGGACTGATTGCATGGAGAGATACCGATAAAATTGCACAACAAACTGTAGATATGTATAATCATCCTTTAAGTGTTAGTCGATCTTTGTCTGCACTTAGGGAAGATGTGTCTACATATCAACTTGAAGCGAAGAATAACGTATTTTATGCTTCGAAAAAAGAACAAGAAGCTGAACGCATAGCCTTTAATATTCATATAACAGATGCAGAGCAGCAGTTTACAATATTGTATAGTAGGTATTTAGGACCTAGAATTGATATTGATAATGCACACAAGTCTTTTGTCGTATGGAAGGACCTAGAGGATGATGTATGGAAACAGAAACAGATTGAAACAGGTCAGATTAATGAGTCTTTAAGTCGACTGGGGACTCATAGCGATTTAGTACAAGCCAGAGAACAACTTACCTTGTCATTGAATAAGATGGATGCATTTGCACAAAACAAGGCAGATCAGTTTCTTACCAATGCATCTGACCTGAAACGCGCATTGAATGTTCAATTAGCTGTTTTTGTAATCTGTATTTTATTGATTTCAATAGTGATTTTTTTAATTCTAAGCAAAAGTATACTTACGCCTTTACGGGAGATGAGAGATGCTACATCGCGTTTTCGTGAGGGAGATTTGAGTGCACGGAGCACTTATGTTTCGTCCAATGCGCTTGGTCGGCTTGCAGAATCTTTCAATGAATTGGCAGACACGATTGAAACAGAACTGACTTTGAATGAACGAGCTGCCCAATTAGCCGGAGTAATGCTGAGTGAGGAAGATGCTCATCAGTTTAGCCACGCATTACTTAAATCTTTAATTCAGCATACGGAAGCTATCATAGGAGCTGTTTTTCTGCTAAATAACGAAAAAACTATGTATGAGCCTTTTGAGAGCATTGGAATGAACAAAGAAACATATCACTCTTTTTCTGCATTAAACTATGAAGGTGAATTTGGTATGGTCTTAGCTACCCGTAAACTCCATCATATTAAAGGGATTCCTAAAGATAGTAAAATGACTTTTTCTACTGTCAGTGGCGATTTTATTCCTCGCGAAATTATTACTATTCCCATTATAGTAAAGAATGAAATTGCTGCTATTCTTTCGTTATCTTCTATTACACGTTTTAGCGATGGAAGTTTAAGATTGCTTGATACCGTCTTGGTTACGTTAAATGCACGCATGGAAGGGATTTTGACGTATCGTAAAGTAGTTGATTTTGCTAAACAACTTGAGATTCAGAATAATGAACTTGAATCTCAAAAGAGAGAACTAGCGGCTCAAACGTCTGAATTAACGGAACAAAATGTAGAACTGGCTATGCAGAAAAAACAACTGGGTGAAGCCAATAAGATGAAAAATAGTTTTCTGTCAAGTATGAGCCATGAGTTACGTACTCCTCTGAATTCTGTGATTGCGCTTTCAAATGTTCTCTCCCGCCGGTTGTCAGGTAAATTGTCTGATGAAGAGTATAGTTATATTGGTGTAATTGAAAGAAATGGGAAACAACTGCTTTCATTGATCAATGATATTCTCGATCTTTCCCGTATCGAAGCCGGGAGGGAGGAAATAAGGGCGCATCTGTTTAATATGAATGACTTGATTCGTGATGTAGTTGAAACTATCGAACCGCAGTCCAAACAGAAAAAACTGAAATTGATCTATATCCCGAATGAAGCACTGCCAGAGATAACAAGTGATTATGATAAATGCCGGCATATCCTTCAAAATATTGTAGCAAACGCAATAAAGTTTACCGAAAAAGGTAAGGTGGAGATTCGGGCTGACAGAATAGTTGATGCTGTACAAATTGACATTATTGATACGGGCATTGGTATTAAAGCAGAATTTTTGCCTCACATTTTTGAGGAATTCCGGCAAGCTGATGGTAGCAATTCCCGAAAGTATGGAGGAACAGGATTGGGCCTGGCCATTGCGAAGAAATATGCAAATATGCTTGGTGGACAAATTTCTGTGGAAAGCGCAGAAGGCCATGGATCTCATTTTACTTTTTCTATTCCTGTGAAACTGGGAGCTCAGGTAAAAACTGTAGATTATCAGGGGATTTCTGCGCCTGTGTATAAACCTGAAGAGATACAGCATGAATCGCAAAAAATTGATGTAACAAAGAAAACGATTCTGGTCGTTGAAGATACTGAAGCTATTGTGATTCAATTGTGTGATATTCTTGAAACAGAAGGTTATCATGTGATGGTGGCACATAACGGGCAAGAAGCATTGGAGAGAATTTCAGAACAAATGCCAGACACGATGATTCTTGATTTAATGATGCCGGAAGTAGATGGATTTGAAGTTCTAAGGCATATCCGTGAAGAAAAAATTTCAGAACATTTACCGGTTATTATATTAACTGCTAAATATGTAACGAAAGATGAACTTGCTTTCTTGACCCATAACAGTATTTTTCAATTAATCCGGAAAGGTGATATCAACAAGGCACAGTTATTGAACGCTGTGATTCAATCTATGTTGCCAGCTGATCAGGAAATATCCAATACTACAGCAACACCTCAGCAGCTCCGGATTCCGATCAATGAAAGACCAACCGTTTTAATTGTAGAGGATAATGCAGACAACATGTTAACAATAAAAGCATTGTTGGAAGACTCTTGTGTTGTAATTGAGGCTGAAGACGGCATTTCCGGTGTTGAATTAGCAAAACAGCACGTTCCTCATATAATTCTGATGGATATTGCGTTGCCGGGAATGAGCGGTATTGAAGCGCTTCATATTTTACGTAAAAATCAAAAAACGAAAAATATTCCTGTTATCGCGGTTTCAGCGAGCGCTATGAAAGGGGACAGGGAAAGCTTCCTGATAGAAGGATTTGATGATTATGTATCAAAACCTATTGACAGCCGAAGGCTGGATGAGGTAATGCACAAATGGTTGCAAATATAATTTTTGCGTTAAGAGATGAATGTTTTGAGCATTAACACCGGATATAAAATACGGTTTATAGCGTTATGGAAAAAATTCTTGCAATTGATGATAACTCAGATAATTTAATTGTTCTTCGGGCTTTATTGATAGAGTCTTTCCCTGATATGCAATTTATTAGTTGCCAGTCGGGACGAAAAGGCATCTCATTAGCTCTTGAACAACAGCCGGATGTTATTCTGCTTGATCTGATAATGCCTGAAATTGATGGGTATGAAGTTTGTCGGATTTTGAAGGAAAATGAACGAACGAGAATTATACCTGTTATTATCCTTACAGCTGCACGGACTGATAAAGAGAATCGTATTAAAGCGCTGGAAGTGGGAGCGGATGCTTTTTTGACAAAACCTCTGGATGAGTCGGAATTGATTGTGCAAATACGGGCCATGCTGCGTATTAAAGCATCTGAGGATTATAAACAGAATGAAAAAGAAAATCTTACCCGACTGGTTGCAGAGCGTACCCGTGAGCTTGAAGAAAGCCAAGTGGCAATGCTTAATTTGTTGGAGGATTTAAAGGAAGAGAATGAGTCCCGTAAAAAGATTGAGATGGCTCTCCGTGAAAGTGAGACTCATTATCGGACATTGGCTAATTCAGGCCAGGCTTTAGTATGGACATCAGGTATTGATAAAAAATGTGATTATTTTAATCAGCCCTGGCTTGATTTTACGGGTCGAGCTTTGGAGCAGGAAATTGGAGACGGCTGGGTGGCGGGCGTCCATCCGGATGATTTGCCGTACTGTCTTGATGTATATATAAACGCATTTGATAATCATGAGAAATTTAGCATGGAATATAGATTGCTCCATGTTTCCGGCGATTATCGATGGATACAGGACAATGGATCACCACGTTACAATAGTAACGGCGAATTTATTGGATACATTGGTCATTGTCTTGATATTACAGAACATAAGCTCAATGAACAAAAGATTGTTGAAAATGAGAAACTGCTAACGAATATTATAGAGAATATCCCAACCTCGTTGATTTTAAAGGATGCAAACACGTTGAGGTATCAAATGATGAATAAAGCAGGTGAACAACTTTTAGGATTAAAACGGGAACTAGCAATAGGGAAGAACGTGTATGAGATTTTTCATTTAGCTGATGCCGAATATTTGAATGCTAAAGATCAAACAGCCTTAATGACAGGGGCAGTATTAGATGATTCGGAAGCAAATCTTTTTATTCAGGGTAGAGGGAATCTTATTATACATACGATCAGAGTTCCAATTAAGAATGATCAGGGAACTATTGATTCTCTGGTGGTACTGACTGAGGATATAACAGAGAAGAAACAAATTGAAAAAGCACTGATTGAGTCAGAACAAATGTATCGCACGCTCTTGAATGCCTCCCCGGAAGGAATTGTCATTCTTGACATGCAACACAAAATTGTTGAGATGTCTGATATTGTGCTCGAAATTTTTGGAATTCCGAATAAGAACGATTTTGTAGGTGAAAATGTTTTTTCGTTTATTCCGGATAAAGAGGTCGATAAACTGACTTCTGTATTACAAAGAACACTTGAAGAGGGACGCATTCATCAGGTTGAATTTATGATGTCGCGATTTGATAAGTCATTATTTCATTGTGAACTGAGTACTACATTAATTCATGATGCAAATGGTAATCCAAAATCATATATGGCTATTTTACGCGACATCACAGAAAGAAAAGAGATAGAAAGACAATTACTGAGGACAGAACGTATGGTGAGCTTGGGGGAAATGGCATCCGCTATGGCGCATGAAATTAACCAGCCACTACTCTCGATTTCATTAAGCATTGATAATCTATTGATGAAAATGAAGCAGGCTAATGTAGTTGATGAGGCATATTTTACGAATAAGTCTACAAAAATATTTGAGGATGTTTCTAGGATCAGCAGACTTATTGATCATGTGCGAACTTTTTCTCGAGATCATGACCGGGAAAAGCCTCTACCTTTTGATATCAATGAAAGTATACGGAATGCCGTTGCTATGATTTCTGAGCAGTTTTTAAATCATGGTGTTAGGGTGACATTGGAACTGGATCAGGATATTCCTTTGGTAAGGGGCAATGTCTATCAACTTGAACAAGTCGTGCTTAATCTATTGACTAATGCAAAAGATGCAGTGGAAGAAAAAGAAAATACACAACATGATTTTGAAATGCATATAGAAGTTCGCACGTATCATGACGAACGATTTAATTATCTCGAAATTAAGGATAATGGAGTAGGTATTCATTCAAACGATATTGATCAAATAATGCTGCCTTTTTATACTACAAAAGATGTAGGAAAAGGTACAGGACTTGGACTTTCCATATCTTATGGCATTGTGAAAGAAATGGGAGGAACTATCCAAATTGAAAGTGAGTGGATGATTGGTTCCTTATTCAGAGTATGCCTTCCTTTTATGCCTATTCAGCAAGAAATGGCATGGGTTTAATGTAAAAAATTGAGTATGCTTAATGTTTTAATTCTTGATGACGAAAAGAGATTTACGGAAGAATTGGCTGAATTTTTAGAAAATTCAGGGTTTCATGCCTATGAGGCAAATAGTGTGGGGTTGGGGTTATCGATCCTGAAGAAAACGGAAATAGACCTGTTAATTCTGGATGTGCGATTGCCGGGTAGTAATGGGTTGGATATCTTGAAAGATGTAAAATCTCTTTATCCTAACATAGAAGTTATTGTGGTTTCTGGCCATGGAGATATGGATACAGTGATTCAGGCTATGCGTTTGGGCGCATTTGATTATTTGAAAAAACCTTTCCGGCATATAGATATTCGTATTTCTATTGAACGAACGCAAAAATTTCTGGCTTTACAGCGGGAGGTGAAACAATTAGAGGAAAAAAACTCTTTGATTTCAAAGAGTTTGGAAGAAAGAATTGAGCGTCATTTTATTGGGGTTAGCACCCCAATAAAGGAAATATTGGATCAGGCACTTACTGTAGCTCAATATCCGGATACCAATGTGTTAATAACGGGTGAAAGTGGCACGGGAAAGGAAAATATTGCGCGAATTATCCACTATGCCAGTGCCAGAAAAGATGCCATTTTCTGTGCAGTCAATAGTGCGTCCATAACTGAATCGTTATTGGAAAGTGAATTTTTTGGACATAAAAAAGGTTCCTTTACGGGGGCTGTTGCCGATAAAAAAGGCTTTTTTGAAATCAGTAACCATGGAACGTTGTTTTTGGACGAAATTGCTGATATGCAGATTAATCTACAAGCTAAAATGTTACGTGCAATCGAAGAGAAAAAAATTACGAGAGTTGGAGATACCCATTCCATTGATGTTGATTTTCGTATTATTTCCGCCACGAACAATCCACTTGATAAATTAGTGGAGGAACAAAAATTTCGTTTGGATCTGATGCACCGCTTAAACACATTTCATATTCATATTCCTCCATTGCGGGAAAGGCCTGAAGACATAGAATCGCTATTTTTGTTTTTTCTCGAAGATATCGCCAAGAAACTAAATAAACCTATACCCCAATTGAATGATGATGTGATAGAATTATTGCAAAAATACTCTTTCCCGGGTAATGTTCGTGAATTGAGAAATATGGTAGAACGCGCCATGATCTTAAATAAAGGGAGAAAATTATCCATCGAAGATTTTCCTATAAAAGAGAAAACAGTAGCCACGCCAGAAACCTTGTTGCCGGTTGATACGTTCAATTTAGAAACGCATGAAGCAGAATTGATACGTGCTGCACTCAAGGATGCCAATTATAATCGTGTTGCTGCAGCGAAATTGTTAGGCATTGACCGAATGGCGCTAGTACGAAAAATGCAGAAATATATGATCGAACCCGAACCACAAATTGCTCAAAAATGAGCATACTCAATGTTTTTTGAGCAGTTGATATGTTAATTAAAAAGTTATAATGGCGAATTCTTAGAGTTCGCCATTTTTTTATGTCTTTCAGTATGCTGATAATTAATGATATATGTCTTTTTTAGATAGATTGTGCAGCCTTTATTTGACCTGTGGCATGCTTTTTGTTTTGTATTATAATGAGTGAAAAATAAATGAGTTATTTGAAATATCGGGATTTGGAAATCAAAAAAGGTTTTAACCCGATTATTCAATAAATCAGCAAACTAGTTTTATGGATCTCTAAATAATATAAGTTATGAAAGCCTTGTTACTTACCTTAGTTGTTATTTTTGCGGTGGTAGTTGCTCCCGCTCAAACAATAAATAACGTTCCGAAGGAATCGGGTACTGTGATCTTTCTGAAGTCTCCTCAGGTAAAATTTCATCTGAACAGCCAGGGGCTGAATCTAAAACATTTAAATATACAATTAGCTCCTTTGAAAGTGGATGTTCCAAATGTGTTGCACAATAAGATGGAGATGCCTTCAACGCAATCTCAGTTAAGCCTCAATTCAGACATGGCATCACAGTTTAATAATCAAGATGAAGTAAAAGATGAGGCTTTTTCGTGTACATTGTCTATGTTGGTTCCTGGTTTAGGACAAATCTATAATGGGCAAATTGTGAAAGGCGTTGGCATGTTAGCTGTGTCATATGGAAGTTTGGGTATGGCTGCTGTGGCATCTTCTAAAGGAAATCATACACTCGCAACTGTTGGGTTAGCAACTGCAGCTGTTACATATGTATGGAGTTTATTTGATTCTTTTATTTCTGCAAGGTCTATCAATAATCATAGAGATTTAATTAATATAGCAGTAGATGGTAAAAATCATTTCAGTGTTGACCCTAGTTTTTCAACCTTACATGACTTACAGGGGAATGTTCTTCCGAAGTCGACTAATGCAGGTTTTTTAGTAGCATATGCTTTTTAAGATTGAATTTAATGGTTGTAAAATGCATAAATAATCACAATTAATTATTTTCCATAGGTGGAATTTTCTTCTTATATGTAATCGTTTGACTACAAATGTTCTTTTTGATCTAATACATATCCCTTTCCATATCATATTTTGGTCACATTCGCATTATTTTGAAATTAAGAGCATAATTTTGAAACGTCAGAAATGACGGAATAATGATGCGAAGTGATATTTTAATTTTAATGACTATGAAACGTTTTGTTGTAAGAAATTTATTTGCGTTGATCTTGTTCGTAGTTGCTTTGGTGGTAATTCTAGCTTTTGGAGTTAGTAAAGGTGTTTTACCGGTTTTATTGATGAGTTTAGCTGTAATTGTATTGTCATCATCTCTTGTAAGATTCCTCAAGTTGACAAAAGGACAAACATTTGATCCTGTAATCAATTTTGATGAACAACGTATTGAGTGTAAACAAACAGGTAAGATATTATATCAATTTACGACAGGCGAATGGGCAAATTTGTCGTTAGATGAAAAATTTGATATGATTCGTTGGTTTAAATTTGCATGATTTTTTTTGAATGTGGAGGGTTAATGAAGCTATATAAATAGGTGTTTAGTTCAGGCAAACAACAAGAGCATCTTTGTACTCAAAGATGCTCTTGTTGTTTTTTTTGTCAATTAGAGAAAGGTGGTCTCTGTATAATTCTGGACTATATAGACGAGTTCCTTTTTTGAGTAAGAAAAATGCATGAAAACTTTTGTACTTGAAAAATTTAGCGTACTTTTGCAGTCCGATTTATTGTCCAGTAGAGTAAGATAATGGGTAAATCTTTAATAGCAACGATGAAAGCGGATTAGCCTACGTTTTTATTATTGAGTTATTAAGTGAAATGCCGAAGAGTTTAATTAATCATTGTGCCTATTTCCCCGAGTGGTGACGGAGCGAGGTAGGGTTAACAAATTATTCGTATGAATACGTTAAGTTATAAAACCATTTCTGCAAATAAGGCAACTGTGCAAAAAGAATGGGTGGTCGTTGATGCCACTGATATGGTGTTGGGACGCATGGGTTCTAAAGTTGCTAAACTTTTGCGAGGCAAATATAAGCCTAATTTTACTCCACACGTTGATTGTGGCGATAATGTGATTATTATTAATGCTGAGAAAGTTCGATTAACAGGTAATAAATGGACTGATCGTGTCTATTTGAGTTATACAGGATATCCTGGAGGGCAACGTGATATCACACCTGCCCGTTTGATGGAAAAAAGTCCTGAAAAACTGATTATGAAGGTAGTTAAGGGAATGTTGCCTAAGAATCGTTTAGGCGCTCAACTCTTACGTAATTTACATGTGTATGCCGGTCCTGAACACCCTCATGAAGCTCAACAACCCAAAGTCATTGATTTAAACATACTTAAATAAGTAATATGGAACTTATACATGCTATAGGAAGAAGAAAAGCTGCTGTTGCCCGTGTTTTTGTAGCTCAGGGAAATGGCTCTATTATCATCAATAAAAAAGATCTTTCTGTTTATTTTCCTTCAACCATTTTGCAGTATGTTGTAAAGCAACCGTTGAACAAATTAGGTGTTGCTGAAAAATACGACATTCGTGTTAATCTTGTTGGAGGCGGATTCAAAGGGCAAGCTGAAGCTTTACGTTTGGCTATTGCAAGAGCACTGGTAAAAATAAATGCTGAAGACAAACATGCTCTCAAATCAGAAGGATTTCTAACTCGTGATTCACGCGAAGTGGAACGTAAAAAACCAGGTCGCCCAAAAGCCCGTAAACGCTTCCAGTTCAGCAAACGTTAATTGAATCTTTTTGCTGATTTACATGATAAGTGCAAATCTCATAAAAATGATTTCTTTATTGACACGAGCAAAGACCAAGTTTAGTATCTAAATTGATAAGACTTCACTTCTGAACTACCTATCAATTGATTTCATGGAATGTAAACTTAATTAAAACAATACAGATGCCAACAACAAATTTTGAAGATTTATTAGAAGCTGGTTGCCATTTTGGTCACCTGAAACGTAAATGGAATCCTGCAATGGCTCCATATATTTTTATGGAAAGTAACGGGATTCATATCATTGATTTGCATAAAACAGCAGTTAAAATTGATGAAGCTGCAGCAGCAATGCGTCAAATTGCTAAAACAGGCAAAAAGATTTTATTTGTTGCAACTAAAAAACAAGCTAAAGAAGTAGTTGCTGAAAAAGCATCTTTAGTTGGAATGCCTTACGTGACAGAACGGTGGCCTGGTGGTATGTTGACCAATTTCCCGACAATTCGGAAAGCTATTAAGAAAATGACTACCATAGATAAGATGTCGAACGATGGTACATTTTCGAATTTATCGAAACGCGAACGTTTACAAATCACACGACAACGCGCTAAATTGGAAAAGAACCTTGGAAGTATTGTTGACCTGGTTCGTATGCCGGCTGCACTGTTTGTTGTGGATGTGATGAAAGAACAAATTGCTGTAAACGAAGCAAAACGATTGGGAATACCTGTGTTTGCTATTGTTGATACCAATTCTAATCCCAATAATATTGATTTTGTGATCCCAGCAAATGACGATGCAACAAAATCAATTTCCATTATTTTAGATGCTTTAGTTGCTGCTATTCAGGAAGGTCAAGAAGAATTGAAGGCTGTTAAGATGGAAGCAGAAAATAGCGAAGAACCACAAATACATGAAAAACGTGTACGTGGAGCTAAAAAACCTCGCGTTCATAAAGAAGATGAGGTAGCATTAAATGCTAATATTGCAGATAAGTATCTAAAAGATTCAGAGTTGTAATTTATGTTATTATTGAAATGTAAGCCTTTTTGAATAGAGGACAGCATTCAATATATTATTTATCAAATCATTAAAAGAAAAATAGTTATGGCTGTAACAATGGCAGATATCTCAAAATTGCGGACTATGACCGGTGCCGGCATGATGGATTGCAAGAATGCTTTGACTGAATCAAATGGAGATTTTGACAAAGCAATTGAAATCATTCGCAAGAAGGGACAAGCTGTAGCTGCAAAACGCAGTGACCGTGAAGCATCTGAAGGCTGTGTTTTAGCCGGAAACAATGGCAATTTTGCTGCTGTATTAGCATTGAAGTGTGAAACTGATTTTGTTGCCAAAAATGCTGATTTTATTGCTTTAACCCAGTCGATTCTTGATGAAGCTCTTGCTAAACAACCTGCTTCCAAAGAAGAATTATTAGCTATGGCAAAAGATGGGCGTACGGTGGCTGAATTAATTACTGACCGGTCAGGAATTACGGGTGAGAAAATGGAACTCGACCGTTATGATTTTGTCAAGGGAGAAAGTACAATTTTTTACATACATCCGGGGAACAAGTTGGCAACTATTGTTGCTTTTGCTGAGACTTCGGTTGAATATCAGGTTGCTCGCGATGTAGCCATGCAAGTTGCTGCAATGAATCCTGTGTCTTTAGATCGAAATTCAGTGCCGGTTGAAATTGTAGAAAAAGAATTGGAGATTGGTCGTGATAAAGCTCGTCAGGAGGGGAAACCTGAAGCTATGTTGGATAAAATTGCACAAGGTCGTTTGAATAAATTTTATCAGGAGTTTACTCTTGTAGAGCAAGAGTTTATCAAGGATAATAAGATGACAATAGCGCAATATGTGAAGCAACACAATGCAACTCCAATTGCCTTCAAACGTATTACATTAAATCAGGAATAATCGATTCTGATTTTCAATATAAAAACAGCCGATTAGTTTTTTAATCGGCTGTTTGTTTTTATAATCTAAAGAAGTATCGTATCTGTATCCATTAATTCATTATGGCTATTATTAAAAGCGTGAGAGGATTTACTCCTCAAATTGGAAAAAATTGTTTTATTGCTGATAATGCAGTAATTATCGGTGATGTAGTGATAGGTGATAATTGCAGTGTCTGGTTTGGCGCTGTTATTCGTGGTGATGTGAATTCTATTCGGATTGGTAACCATGTTAATATTCAGGATGGAGCTGTTTTACATACTCTTTATCAAAAATCAACAATAACACTTGGTGATTATGTTTCTGTAGGACATAATGTTACGATTCATGGTGCTACAGTATATGATTATGCTTTAATTGGAATGGGGGCAACTGTACTTGATTATGCAGAAGTAGGTGAGGGGGCGATTGTCGCTGCTAATGCATTAGTGTTGAGTAAAACAAAAATTGAACCTAATACCATTTGGGCAGGTGTTCCTGCCAAGTTTGTTAAGGAAATGGATAAAGAGCAATCTGTTGAAATCAATCAACGCATTGCTCACAATTATTCCATGTATGCCAGCTGGTATACTGAAGATGAGCAACTTAAGTAAGCATTACTTCAGTCAAAATTACATCAAATAAAAGGATTAATACACTGCTATTCACAACAGCAGTTGTACTGGCATTCCCTACGTTTAAAGCTCCTCCTTTTGTAAAATAACCGTAATAAGACGAAACTGAAGCTATAATAAAGGCAAAGACGGCTGATTTAATCAATGAGTAGGTCACATAAAATGGAGTAAAGTCATATTGAATGCCATAGATAAAGTTAGATGTCGTGATGATATTCGAGAATACGCCTACGGCATCACCTCCTACTACTCCAAGGAACATGCTGAAAACTACTAAGATAGGCATTAAAATTACTAAGGCTGCTATTTTCGGCAGTACCAGGTAATTGGCGGAATTGATGCCTATGACATCGAGTGCATCAATCTGTTCAGAGATGCGCATACTCCCAATTTCAGAGGAAATATTGGAGCCTATTTTCCCTGCCAAAAGTAAGCAAAGTACAGTTGAAGAAAATTCTAGGATCAAAGTGTCGCGGGTGAGCAATCCGGTTGTGTAGCGAGGCATCAGTGGGTTTGTCGTATTGTGTTGTGCCTGAATAGTAATGATGGCCCCGATGAAAGTAGATATAATGATTACAATCCCAATAGATCGGTAACCCAACTTTTCAAATTCCAAAAGCAATTGTTTATAAAACATGCGCCATTGGTCAGGCACAGAAAATACTCGCTTTAAGAATAAAAAATAGCGACCTACTGCAATAAAAACTTTCATTGATTCTTCTTTTTTTGCAAAGGTAGCAAAAAAACAGCAACCTCGTTAATGTTGTCATGACACTGCAATATTAAGGATTTGCTTATTGTACTGTGATACAAAATTAGGTACTTTTGTTCTTCTTATTTCAATGTAATATGATTGACCCCGTCACTATTGATAAAATTATAAACGCAGCTCAGATTCTTGATGTTGTGTCTGATTTTGTTACTCTGAAAAAACGTGGAGTTAATTATATTGGCTTATGCCCGTTTCATGAAGAAAGGACGCCTTCATTTAGTGTCTCTCCTGCAAAAGGGATTTGTAAATGCTTTAGCTGCGGCAAGGGAGGAAATGCCGTGAATTTTATTATGGAGCACGAACAAATGAGCTATTATGAAGCGTTGAAATATTTGGCAAAGAAATACAATATTGAAGTTGTCGAAAAAGAGTTGACGCCTGAAGAAATAGCCCAGCGGAATGATCGGGAGAGCATGTTGGCTGTCAATAAATTTGCTCAGCAATATTTCAGCTCGTTGTTGTTTGACTCTTCTGAAGGGCGTAATATTGGGTTGGCTTATTTTCATGAACGAGGGTTTCATGACGATATAATACGTAAGTTTCAATTAGGATATTCCCTGGACCAACGCGATGCTTTTACGGTTTCTGCGCTTAGCAAGGCGTATAAAAAGGAATATTTGATTAAGACCGGGCTTTCAATTGATCGCGAGAACGGCTCTCTATATGACCGGTTTTGGGGAAGAGTTATGTTTCCCGTACATTCGCTTTCGGGTAATATTGTTGCCTTTGGAGGTCGTGTTTTAAAGAAAGATGACAAAACAGCGAAATATGTAAACTCTCCAGAATCGGAAATATATCACAAGAGCAATGAATTGTATGGAATTTATTTTGCCAAACAAACCATTGTAAAGTTTGATCGTTGTTTTTTGGTCGAAGGATATACGGATGTATTAGCGATGCATCAGGCTGGCATCGAAAACGTTGTTGCTTCTTCGGGAACTTCTTTGACAAAAGGTCAGATCAGACTCATTCATCGCTTCACGAACAATGTAACGGTTTTGTATGATGGTGATGCTGCTGGCATTAAAGCTTCTATCAGGGGGATAGATATGCTGCTGGAAGAGGGTTTAAATATCAAAGTGGTTTTATTACCACAGGGAGAAGATCCGGATTCATTTGCGAAAAGCCAGGATGCCAGTCAGTTTATTAGTTATATTGAAAAGCATCAGACTGACTTCATTCGTTTCAAAACTTCATTATTACTGAATGAAGCAGGTAATGATCCAATTAAGAGAGCTGCTTTGATTGGGGATATTGTCCGTAGTATTGCTATCATCCCTGATCATATTATTCGGTCTGTATATGTGAAAGAATGCAGTACCCTTTTAGAGACGGATGAAAAGTTGTTGTATGCAGAAATCACTAAATATCAAAACGGACATACTTTTCAGCAGCCTGACAACGGTACCACAACTGTAACAAGTCTCTCCGTTGTCAACTCTGGATCAGAGACGGATGAAAAAAAATATCAACCTCATGATTGGGATGAGGTTGAACGAAATATCATCCAGTATATGATTCGATATGGTGAACGTAAATTATTTTTATCGCGTGATAATGCAAGTGATACACAACTGATTTCTATTTCGGTTATGCAATATCTTATCGATGAATTACAGAACGACCATCTTGCTTTTGCACATCCTTTACATGCTAAAATACTCAGAGAATTTGAAGAGCATCTTCATGATGAATTTTTTGTTCCAGAACCTTATTTTCTTCAGCATCATGATCCTACAATTAGCAGTTTGTCTGCCGATCTGGTAGCTGATAAATATGTGTTAAGTCGGCTATATACTCAAAACGCTACAACGGAAAGAGATGACGAATGGTTGTCAGAAGCTGTTCCGCGTGTTTTGTTTGAATACAAAAATAAGATTGTCATGACATCGCTCAAAGAAAAAATGCTGGCACTAAAGCATGCGAACGAGTTGCATGATGCACTAGCGGAGCAGAGATTAATGGAAGAAATTAGCCAATTAAACGCTATTAAAGCTCAGCTTGCTAAAAATCTTGGCGAACGGATCATTCTTAAGTTATAAAGATATATTGTAAGTAGTGCGTAACGATTGAGCAATAATAATCGATTTTATGGAAGGTGTTGTTGTAAAAACATCAGGGCAATTATATCGGGTTTTGTCAAATGACGGGTCTCTTGTTGAATGTAATTTAAAAGGTAACTTCCGTTTGAAATCTATCTCTACAACGAATCCTATTGTGGTAGGTGATCATGTGTGCTTTGAAAAAAATGCGCATGATATTGCTATGATTACTGCAATTAAACCTCGAATAAATGAAATGGTGCGTCGTGCATCCAATCTTTCAAAGCAAGCTCATATCATTGCCGCTAATATTGATCTGGCAGTATTAGTAGTGACAACTAATTATCCGAAAACTTATTCTGTCTTTATTGATCGTTTTTTAGTTGCGGCGGAATCATTTAAAATACGCGCAATTATAGTGATTAATAAAATAGATTTATATCATGAAGACGAATTGTCCGTTGTGGAACAGTGGCAAACGTTGTATCAATCTATTGGCTATCCTTGTTATGCTGTATCAGCTGAATCCGGAGAAGGAATCAGTACTTTACACCATTCTTTAATTGGAAAAATTTCTTTGTTTTCAGGTAACTCTGGAGTTGGTAAGTCATCACTTCTTAATCGTTTGTCTCCTGATTCTGCGGCAAAAACCAATGCCATTTCGGAATATCACAACAAGGGTATGCATACAACAACATTTTCAGAGATGTTTCCCTTGGAAGGAGGTGGTTTTGTTATCGATACTCCTGGTATTAAGGGATTTGGTATGACGGGTATGTCGTTTGCAGACGTAAGTCATTATTTTCCTGAAATATTTAAAATTGCATCTGATTGTCGTTTCTATAATTGTACACACACCCATGAGCCAGGTTGTGCTGTCATTGAAGCCGTTCAGGATGGTCGCATTGATCCCTCCCGTTATACAAGCTACCTTAGTATTCTTGATGAATTTGAAAAGGGGAAATATCGTTGATTTCTGTGATAAAAAATTTCGTTGAATTATTTTAGATTGCTTGTTTTTGCTTTAATAATTAGGTGTTTATTGTCTGCTCTAAGATTCCATTATTACTATTCTTGTTCATTATTTTCCTCTATTAATTGCTGCCTGCGTCAAAACTTAGTCATTGTATTTTTAAAGTATAAATAAGAGTCTCAAAAAGCAAAAAACAAATAAAAAACAAATAAAAACAATAAACAATTGAATTGGTCTTGTTTATTGAAAAAATTCATCTAATTTTGTGGGCAATGAGATATGAATGATTGTCTTATTTGTAGTCTATTTTCTGCTAATTAATTGTTTATATATCATGTGCTTATTGGCTTCTACGAAATATCATTGTAATATATTTTTGTATTAAAGGTAATATTACGATACAATAATATAGTTTCTTATTATATATGGGTAAATAATGGCGTGAATTTGAAGAAAATTGCTGTATAGTGTCTGTTTATTTATTCAAAATTATCTTTTATCTGATCTTGAGGTATCAAAGAATTTATAAATTAGGGGATTTGTGCGCCTCAGATTTCCTATTGCGTGTAAAAGGTGCAATTAATCATTTCTATATCCTTAAATCCTAGCAATTATGATGAGAATTCTTCAACAACAATGGATTCGTGTGGGTATTGCTGTTTTGTTATCATTTTTTGTGATAGCAAACGGGTATGCACAAACAAGAACCGTTAAAGGGAAAGTGGTTGATGTAAAAAATCAGCCTATTATTGGTGCATCGGTAAAAATTGTCGGTACTTCTACCGGCACTATAACCGATGTCAACGGGCTTTATTCACTCTCGGCAACATCGAAGGATAAGTTGCAATTTTCATTTATGGGTTATACTTCAAAAGAAGAAGTTGTAGGCAATCGTTCTGTGATTAATGTGATTTTAGAAGAATCTAACGTGCAAATGCAAGATATCGTAGTAGTGGGCTACGGTACCCAACGAAAAGCAAACTTGACAGGGGCTGTGGCCACTGTAGATACTAAGATTTTAGATGCCCGTCCTATTACAGATGTTTCTCGTGGCTTGGAAGGTGTGGCTCCAGGGCTAACAATTACGGCGCCGACGGGAGATCTTGGTGTTAATCCGTCTATTAAATTAAGAGGTAGTGTGGGATCGTTAGGGAATGGAGCTTCATCAAACGGGGCGGCGTCTCCACTTATTCTTGTTGATGGGGTTGAGGTACCAAATCTCATGATGATCAATCCTAATGATATTGCAAGCATATCTGTCTTAAAGGATGCGTCTTCAAGTGCAATTTATGGGGCACGGGCCACATGGGGGGTTATTTTAATCACAACAAAGCAAGGAAAGTTTAACCAACGGGCTGTTGTAGATTATTCTGTTAATTTTTCAGAGAATACTCCAACCATAACTATGAATATTGCAGATGCTCCTACAAATGCAGCCTTTTTATTAGCTGTTAATCAAAGAGCAAATCCAACTAATCCTGCTGACGCAAATGGTGGGTTTGTATATGCAAATGCTTCTACTATTCAGACTATGAAAGACTGGTTGAAGCAATATGGTAATAAGAATCTGGGAGAGGATATTGTTAGAGGTAGAGATTATGATATCATTGGAGGAAAGTTTTACGGTTATAGAACTTATGATCCTACTCATTTATACTTGAAGAGATATACCCCCATGAGTCAACATAATATTTCTGTTTCAGGAGGAGGTGAAAAAATTTCTTATAATTTAAGTGGAGCTTATTTGAATCAATCTGGTTTGTTAAAGGTCAATCCTGATAGTTATAAAAGATATAATTTGACGGCTAATATTAATGGGGTTGTCAATAAGTGGCTGGAACTTAGATTAAATTCAATGCTTTCAAATTCTGATTATACAACGCCATTTAATCTTCTTAATACTGCCTCGAGGTACAATGCTTTTTATTATATGTATAGATGGTCAAGTTTCTCTCCTTACGGTTATATGAATGGGCAACCCGTAAAAGATGCAGTCAATGCGGTTCGACAAGCAAATGATAACACTACGGATGCTATACTATCTCGTGTGACAATAGCTGCCACTGCAAAGATATTAGAGGGATTAACTTTTGATGCTGACTATACTTTTTCCAATCAAGATACAAGAGCTACTGTCCGAGGAGGTGATTTTTATGCGTTGAACACATGGGGCACTCCCAATTCATCTACTCCAAGTGGGTTTAATTATGGAATTGTTAGTACCAATACCAATTATATAGAAGAAGATTTCATGTATGAGAGAACAAGAGCGTTCAATGGATATTTTACCTACAAAAAGAAAATTGATAAACATGATTTAAAAGTTACGGCTGGTGTCAATACTGAAGATTTTATAAGGAATGGTTACATATCAAAGAAAGCTAATCTATTAATAAACTCTCAAGCTAATATTGGATTGGCCTCCGGCACTCAAACCGTCGGTGTTATTGGTGCTGGCTATCTGACTAGTTCGCCAACGCAGTGGGCAACTGCAGGTGCTTTTGGTAGAATCAATTATTCATATGATGATAAATATCTATTGGAATATGATATGAGATATGATGGCTCTTCTTTATTTCCTGCTGCAAATCGTTGGGCTGTTTTCCCGTCAGGATCTTTAGGCTGGCGTTTTACCCAAGAACCTTTTATGCGTGGGATTACGAAGATATTAACTTCGGGAAAACTTCGCGCCTCTTATGGAATGCTTGGAAATCAAGATGTTGCTGCAAATTCATTTATATCTACCTTAACTCCATATTATGGGACTAACGTAAATGTTGGAGGTTCATTATGGTATGTAAATGGCGCAAATCAAACCTTTTTTGGTACACCTACCACTGTATCCACTTCGTTAACTTGGGAGAAAGTGACTACGGCAGATTTTGGCGCTGACTTACAATTAATCAATGATTTGAATATAACATATGATTGGTATCAACGTGTCACTTCAGGTATGATAACAGCGGGATCCCCTGTGCCATTGACTTTTGGGACAACTGCTGCCTATCAGAATTTTGGAGCATTGACGACAAAAGGTTGGGAACTTCAATTAAATTATCGACATATTTTTAATAATGGCCTGACAATTAATCTATCTGCTGGTTTATCTGATTATATTGAGACTATAACCAAATGGGTTTACTCAACTTCCTATACGGGCTATCGGGTTGGCCAACGTATCGGAGCTGTATATGGATATAAGTTTGACAGACTTTTTAATGTTGATGATTTTCAACGGGATGCCAATAATGCTATCGCGGTATCAAGCGGACAATATCAACTTAAACCAGGCATTGCGACTCAGTCGAAGTTAGGAACTTTCGGCCCTGGGGATGTTAAATATAAGGATTTGAATGGGGATGGTGTAATTGATGCTGGGGATGGTACTGTTGCTAATCATGGAGATATGTCATTGCTAGGATATAATACTCCTCGCGATCAGTATAATTTTACGATTGGAGCATCTTGGAAAGGGTTCGATCTTAATATGTTTTTTCAAGGTGTTGGCAGCTGTAAAAATTGGATAGCATCATCAGCTACTCTTCCCGGGTTTGATACCGGTAATAGTCCAAGCTTGTTAACGACACAAACAAATTATTGGTATACACCTAATGTTACTGATCCATCAAAATCTGATTATTTTGTATCACAAGTAAAAGATCCTGTTTATCCCCGTCCATCCAACAGTGGTTCGTCTTCAACCGGGAATTTTCAAGTGAGTGATAAATATATGCAAAATCTTGCATATCTACGTTTGAAAAATCTTGCGGTTGGCTATTCTTTCCCAAAATCGATGATTTCTAAAGCATTTATTCAAAATCTTAGAATATACATTAGCATCGATAATTTGTTGACTTTTGATCATGTTACAGCCCCGATTGATCCTGAGACCGGTAGTGTGGGTGATGCAATTGCTTATGGACGTAGCTATCCTTTTGTAAAGGCTTATTCTGCTGGGCTTCAAGTAAAATTTTAATTGAAATGCTCTTTGTTTAATACTTAAAATACTTCAAAATGAAAATGATATATTTTGCCATTGTGGCATGTTTTGTAGTTAGTTGTACTAATTACTTGGATAAAGGGCCTATAACCAGTGTATCCAATTCTCAATATTGGACATCGGAAGCTAGCGTCAGGGCTTTTTCCTGGGGATTCCTTTCGGGGAATACATCAACAGGAGTTTTTGGTAACTATTTTTTTGGTTATGGGCAGGATTATACGTATGGCCCATATTATGAGGCTTTGGGTGGTACCAATACCAGTGACGACTATGCAGGGGGAAGTAATATATTTGCGACAACTGTTCCTAATACCGGAGGCTGGAATTATACATGGGTTCGTAAAGCTAATATTTTTATCGCTAATGTTAACCAAACTACTAACATTGATGATTCTACACGTAACCACTGGTTAGGAGTGGGTAGATTTTTCAGAGCTTTAGCATACGCTCTCATTATTAAATCGTATGGGGATTGTCCTTACTATAATACTGTAGTGGATCAGAGCCAAACGGCTCTACTTTATAAACCCCGCGATCCTCGTTCATTAGTTGTTGATAGTATGATAGCCGATTTTGATTATGCGATTGCCCATACTCGTATTAGCGAGGTGACCCTTGGCTATCCTCAAGGTACTACAATTACCAAAGATGTTGTAGCTGCCTTTGCTTCAAGAATTATGTTATATGAAGCATCAGTATTTAGATATTATCCATCTGTTTTTGGATATGATAAAAGCAAAGCTTTACGATACTATCAAAAAGCTAAGGAATATGCGTTAGATGTCATGAATAGCGGACGCTACAGTATCAATAATACAGTAGTATCCGGAGGTGGAGATCCTTTGCGGTCACTATTTGTTTCAACCAATCTGGCAGGTAACTCGGAAGTGATTATGTATCGTTCGTATGCAAGTGGAATAGTTTCTCATTCGGTAGAATCTTATGTAGCCTATCAAAATGCTCAAGTAGGGATATCTAAAAATTTACTGGATGCTTTCCTCTGTAAAGATGGATTGCCTCAAAAGCAATCACAAACGATAAATCTGGATCCGGCTTCTTCTTCTTTTAGTTATAGAAAATTCAAAACTGGCACGTCATTGCTAGATCCGCGAATAGGTTCAACGATTTGTCCTGATTCATTAAGGTTACAAGCGGCAGCTTTTCCAGGAGCAAATGGAGATGCTGATTATGCTCTTACTGGTATGGCTATTCGGAAGTTTTTAAATGATAATGATTATTATACGGCAGTGTTGAACACAAATATAACTAGCGCTCCTATTATTTGTTATGATGAGGTTTTGTTGAACTATGCAGAAGCCTGTGCTGAAATTGCAAATACAAATATTTCCGGTAATGTTCCTGTGCCGATTTCACAATCTGATTTAGATATTTCAATTAATAAAATACGCGATCGGTCAGGGATAAATATGCCTCATCTACAATCTATAGGTGGGTATCCTGCTGTCAACGGGATATTGATTAATGATCCGGATAGAGATATTAATCCTGATGGGACAAGCTACGAAGTTCCTCCTATGATATGGGAAATTAGACGGGAACGTCGTATTGAATTGGCGTTAGAAGGTTTTCGCTTTGATGACTTAAAACGCTGGGGAAAATTGCATTATATGGATTATACTCGTCAGCCTCAGCTGACAGTCAATAGAGGAGCATGGATTGACATGAGTATCGGATTGGATCCAAAAACAGGAAACGCTTCTTCTCTGATGTATAAATTGAAGCCTTTGCTGGCTGCTAATAATAACGTAGATAACACGGTTGCTACGCCATGGCTTGATAGCAATGGAACCCCAGGCGCAGGTGGAGGTCCAGCCTCGGGTTATATTATATATTCAACATCTCCTACAGTGATTACTTCAAGGTCATTTAATTCAAACGGGTATGGTAGTGGAACCATGTCAGGATTGGAAGTTTACTTGTCTCCAATTGGGAAGGATCAATTTACACTTTACCAGAATGCCGGTTATACTAATAATTTAACACAAAATCCAGGTTGGGCTAATAGGTAGTTTATTATACTTTGAGCAGCATTTATTGAGCAGGACTATGCATTAAATCGAATAATTTTATCATGCGTAGTCCTGCTTTGTCTTATTTTATGTTTCTAACCCGGCTTGTTAATCTTATGGTGCTATGAAGAATAAGCTTTTTATATTGTTTCTTCTATTTATTGTGATATTTTCGTCTTGTAGTAAAAGAGATGATACTCCTGACCAAATTGATGAAAGTTCTACTGTGACATTTTATAAAGCTCCTGTCAATTCGAAATTTCAAGTGGTAGGATATATTCCATCATATCGAAATATTGATGCAATACCCGATTCGAAACTAAGACAGCTTGATGTTGTGATATACGCTTTTGCAACCATTAATTCGTCATTATTGCCGGAAATTGATCAACCGGATAAGTTGCAAACATTGGTTAGTCGATGTCATGCTCTGGGAGTCAAAGTTCTTTTGAGCTTTAATGGGAGCCAGCAATATTTTGTGTTAATGGCTTCGCAAAAATCAACCCGTGATCTGTTTGTAAACGCATTAAAAGAAGATATCAGTAAATACAATTTGGATGGCATTGATAATGACTGGGAATATCCTTCTGTTTCTGACGGTTCCGGTTATTATAATGCACTCTTGATGAAGCAATTGAGCGATTTTTGCCATAAAGGTAACCCATATCTTTTGACTATGGCTATTACAAGCGGTTTATATGTCGGGGCAGTTTCAAATGGAATTTTACCTGATGTGTTTGATGATGTAGATTGGTTTAATGTTATGATTTATGATGATTATAGTACTACGCAATCTTATGTGCAACATAGTCCATATTCTATGTTGTTGGCCAGTTTTAATTATTGGATAACCGTGCGTAATTTGGCACGAACAAAATTTGTTGCTGGAATTCCTTTCTATGGACGCCCTTCAGGAATTTCAATGACTGGGAATACATTGTCATACGCTGATATTATAGATCAGGGAGGAGATTGTATGTCTGACTCTGCGCTAGTGATTACTACTACACATTCTGCTCCTTTTTGGATTTATTACAATGGAATGACTACCGTCCAACGTAAAATACAATATTCGTTTTCCCAGGGGCTGGGTGGTGTTATGTTTTGGGAGATTAGCATGGATACCAATGATAATAGTTCGCTAATGGAAGCTGTTGAAAATGAAATAAATCGTATGAAATAATGCAATATCAATTATCCTACGGAATCGTTTTTCTGTATATAGTTATTTGTTTCTCTGCCACAAAATATAATCTTCATTATTAGATATAGTGTCATAGTAAGTAGTATTGTACTCCTTTTTTAAAAGTGTGTTAACTTCTTAATATATAGAGGTTTTTGTTTTCTGAACTTTTTGCTCCCGATGCATTAATTAGGCGATTGCACCAATAGGTATAGTGAATTTAGAGAAGTAGCAAGTGATCCCTTTGTTCTTTTTTAATATATTCCCTATTTTGAATTGATTTTAGTATCAATAATAGTTTCAATAATCAAAATAAGAATAAAGTAAAAGCAAAAAACATAAATATTACTTTTGCATTTGCTTCTTGAAAAAATTGAACTAATTTTGTTGCGGATAAGATATAGGAATGAGTTCTATGCTCCTTGTTTTTATCTTGAAACTAATTGATTATATGATTTTGCATATTACTGTTATTCACTCTTCTTCTTGTATTTATTTTTTATATTACAGGTAATGTTTGTAGTAACTAAGAAAGTTTTAATAGAAATATGCGTTGTGTTTGAAGAAGATTCAAAGATATTTCCGATTGAAGATGCGTTATTTATTCAAATTTATTCTTTCGCTCTTTTTGATGTTAGAAATTGAGTGAGAAGTTGAATGATCTTAAAATTTAATAGAAAGCTGGAAGTTTTGTCCGCCTCAAATCTTCTATTCCATGAAAAAGGCGTAATTAAATCATTTCTTTATTTTTTAATCCCCAAGGTTATGATGAGAACTTTTCAACAACAATGGATTCGTTTGGGTATTGCTGTCTTGTTATCATTTTTTGTGATAACAAACGGGTATGCACAAACAAGAATTATTAAAGGAAAGGTGGTTGATACCAATAATCAACCTATTATTGGTGCATCGGTAAAAATTGTCGGTACTTCTACCGGCACAATAACTGATGTCAATGGGCTTTATTCACTCTCGGCAACATCGAAGGATAAGTTGCAATTTTCATTTATGGGTTATACGTCAAAAGAAGAAATCGTAGGTAATCGTTCTGTGATTAATGTAATTTTAGCAGAATCGAATGTGCAAATGCAGGATGTTGTGGTTGTAGGTTATGGTACCCAGCGTAAGGAGAATTTGACGGGAGCAGTATCAACTGTAGATGTGTCAAAATCTTTGAGCGCAAAACCTTTCACAGATGTAGCAAAAGGCTTGCAGGGAAATGTTCCCGGTCTTACTATTACTTATGGTGGTGGGTCAATAACCGAAACCCCTTCCATAAATATTCGTGGATTGGTTTCTATCAACGGTGGAAATACTCCGTTGATTTTAGTTGATGGCGTTGTTGTACCTGATATTACCATGGTAAATCCTGACGATATTGCTAGTATCAGTGTTTTGAAGGACGCAGCTTCAACTTCAATATTTGGGGCGCGGGCAGCTGATGGAGTTATTCTGATTACAACCAAATCAGGTCAAAAAAATTCGAAATTTAAAATTGATTATTCTGATAATTTCTCGTGGGGAACTCCGACCCAATTGCCACAATTCCCTAATGATCCAGTAGCAGAAATTAATATGGAAGTAAATGCATTTGCACGTCAAGGCAGTGGTTTTGATATGTTTGGCATGCAGGCCCCTCAATTAATTGCAGGCATTCAAAAATGGGAAGCAAACTATTCAAAAAACAGGACAAGTAATCAGATGGTTAAAGGTCAAGATTTTGATATTGTGAATGGGACTGCCTATTTTTATCGTATTTGGGATCCTACTAAGATCATGTATCAAACTATGCCGCAAGAAAATCATAATTTGCAATTTTCAGGAGGAACTGATAAGTTGTCATACTTCGTATCAGGAACATATAGTTATCAGGAAGGCATTTTAAAAATTCACCCGGATAAATTGAGTCAATACAATTTAATGGCCGGAATTAATGCAGATGTCAATAATTGGTTAAATTTGGATGTTAAGACCACTAATCGTCAATATAATTACGATTATCCATATTCTTATCAGGATTATTTTTATTATATGTGGCGTTGGGGAGCATATTTCCCATACGGACAATATACCGATCCTAATAGCGGGCAAAGCTATTACTTTCGGAATGTGAACGGTTATTTGGCAAATGCTAATAATTGTACTTATCGTCAAAATACACAGAATATTAACATTGCTGCTACTATCAAATTGACGCCTAACCTTAAGTTTCGTTCAGAGTTTAGCTATATGAATATTAATGCCAACAGACATGAGATTGGAGGACAAATTTCATTATGGGATTTCTGGTCAGGAGGATTGGCATTGAACAGCACATTGCCAAGTGCTTCATATAATGAAACAGATTATACCAGTTCGTTTACAACTCAGTTAACTTCTAATAGCTATTTGACTTATGATAAGAGATTTGGGTTGCACTCTATTAAGGCCATGGTTGGGTTAAATGCAGAAAAGGGAACCTTCTTGCAGCAATTTAGTAAAGGCTATGGATTGATGAATAATTCTATGGGTGAAATAGCGTTGGTAACTAATTCAACACCTCCGGTAATCACTTCTACAAGTTCAACCTACGGACCAGCACATACATGGTGGTCGGTAGCCGGTTATTTTGGACGTATAAACTATGATTTTAATAATAAGTATTTGGTAGAATTAGATGGACGATACGATGGTTCGTCAAACTTCCCTGTAAGTGGTCGTTGGGCATTCTTCCCTTCAGGTTCACTTGGATGGAGAGTAACAGAAGAACCTTTTGCAAAAGGTATTAAAAAAGTAGTTACTGATTGGAAGATACGTGGGTCTTATGGTACGATAGGTAATCAAAATGTTGGTACCACCAATTTGTTCTTGCCGGTAATGACTACCGCACAAAATTCTTGGATCGTAGGAAGTGCAAAAGCAACATATACAGGCATGCCTCAAACAGTCGCTTCTACTTTAACATGGGAACGTATTAATACATTGGATTTTGGAACTGATGCTCGCTTTCTGGATAATAACTTAGGCTTAACTTTTGATTGGTTTCAACGTGACAATGTAGGAATGATTTCTTCATCTACAACCTTACCTCAAGTATTTGGGACAAGTGCGTCAAAAACTAATGTGGGAAATTTGAGAACAAACGGTTGGGAAGTTGCTTTAGACTATCATTATCAACTTCACAATGGGATACAATTGTATGCCAATGTTTCTTTGAATAACTACATTACTAAGATTACTAAATGGGGTGGGAACCCATCTAATTCCTTAACAACCTATTATTCCGGTATGACTTATGGGGATATTTGGGGTTTTCAAACTGTGGGATATTTCAAAGATGCTGCAGATGTGGCAAATTCTCCAAGTCAGGTCAAATTGCAATCAGGTAGTTTTGTTTTTGGACCTGGTGATGTTAAATATGCTGATTTGAATAAAGATGGTAAAATCGATGGTGGCTCTTTGACGTTGGCTGATCACGGAGATTTGAAGAAGATTGGTAATTGTACTCCTCAATATCAATATAGCTTCCGTTTGGGTGGCAGTTGGAAAGGTTTTGATCTTGATGCATATTTTCAAGGTGTAGGTAAACGTGATTATTGGGCAACCGGTAGTATTGCTATTCCGGGCTATACCGGCAGTAGTATCTTTTTGCAACACCAAATGGATTACTGGACATCTTCTAATGTAAATGCAACTTATCCAAATCCTTATCAAGGGAATAGTTCATCTAATCTATCAGGTGAAGCATTTTGGTCAGGTAATACTTCTTCAACATCAGGCAATAACTTTTATCCGCAAACAAAATATTTGCTTAACCTGGCTTATTTGAGATTAAAAACGCTAACGATTGGATATACCTTGCCAAAAACTGTGCTTGCAAAAGCAGGTATAAACAAGTTCCGTATTTATGTTGAAGGAATGAATCTATTGACTTTTGCTCAAAACAAAATTCCTATTGATCCGGAAACTACGGATGCATCATCAACAGGAAGCTGGTATGGAGCTACCACACCTTTCACAAAAACATATTCATTTGGCGTACAAATGTCGTTTTAACCCCTAATTATTACTATTATTATGAAGCATATAATTAAAAAAATATTTGTTGCGTTGGTTACATTGCTTTTAGTTACCGCATGTAATTCATGGCTTGATAAACCTCCCCTAACGCAATTTACCGATACAAACTATTGGACAAGTGAAAGTAATGTAAAGACTTTCTGTATGGGATTTTATTCTTTGTTTGATGGTTTTGGAACTGGAGCAACTTCGAGTATTAGCTCAAACGGAGGATCTGGAAGTGAATCTGATTTTTATTTTACTACATTTAACGATGATCAGGCAAACAATGCTATTGATATTTTTCCAACGGCTGCACCTGCATCTTCAACGACGTGGAGTACTCCTTATACGTATATTCGTTTAGCTAATTTGTTATTAACCAGAATTAATTCTGTTCCCATTAGTGACGCAGCTAAGAATCATTACCGCGGGATTGCTTATTTCTTTAGAGCAATGGAATATTTTGATTTAGTCCGTCGTTATGGAGATGTGCCTTATATTAACAAATATTTGGATCAGGTTTCTGATACAGCTTTGATATGGGGTACCCGTACTCCGCGTAATACTGTCATGGATAGTGTTTTGAATGACCTAAATAGAGCTGTTGCCTTACTTTATCCGAAATCCGTTGCTGATACTTATACAGGTGCAAATACAGTGAATCAAGATGTAGCTAACGCGTTGAAATCAAGAATTTGTTTATATGAAGGTACGTATAGCAAATATCAACTTGGGGATAACACGAGAGCTACTGAATATTTAAATCAATGTAAAACTGCCTCTGAAGCTGTGATGAGTAGTTCTAACTATGCATTAAATTCAGATTATAGGACAGTTTATAGTTCTCTTGATTTGACGGGAAATAAGGAAACATTATTATATCGTTTGTATATAGATGGCATTGTTACCCATTCAGTGGTAGGGTACTGTAATAGTAGTACTATCATTTCAGGCTTGACAAAAGATGCTGTTGAATCTTTCTTATGCACAGATGGAATGCCAATTGGGTTGTCTCCGCTTTATAAAGGTGACGTTCCTAATCCTACAACACTTTCTATAGGACAAACTACATTGAAGAATCGGGATAAACGTTTGATTGAAAGTGTAGATAGTACTCTCTGCTATATCAGTAAGCCTAATAGCAGTGGTTTTACATCAACTACAGGATATCGGATTTCTCGTTTTGATAATTCTACTTTGACCAAAACAGAGCTTTTGGCACCAAACAATCCAACTGATGCGCCAATATTCTGGTTACCAGAGATTTTGTTAAATGAAGCAGAGGCTTGTGTAGAATTAGGTGATTTTGATCAAACAGTTGCTGATAATACCATTAATAAATTAAGAGCACGTGCGGGAGTCGCTTCCCTAGAAGTGTCGAATATTCCAGATGATCCTAAAAGAGATCCCGATGTATCTCCACTGTTATGGGAAGTACGTCGCGAACGTCGGGTAGAATTAATGATGGATGGATTCCGCTATTGGGATTTACGTCGTTGGGGCAAATTGTCCTATCTAAATCCGTCTGTCAAACCAGATATATTCAAAGGAGCTAAAGCTCCTGCAGGAACTGCTGGTTCTCCTGGTGGTCAAGATGCTTCAGGATATATTTTACCTTATTCGACGACGACTGCTGCCAAGCGTGTGATTACAACCCCGAAAAATTATTTAGATCCAATTCCGACAGGACAATTGAATTTATATCAAAATCTGGGCTATACATTCCCTCAAAATCCGGGATGGTAGTATTCTCTGAACATATTGGTAGTTTATAAGTAGTAAGTACCTTGTAGTATCGATCAATTATTCAGCGGAACAACGGATAATGTTGCTGAAGAGCAATATGAAATTGTTCCGCTGTTTATTTCTGCTCTTTTGTGAAAACCAGGCAGGAATTTCATCTTCCTAAAAAAGGATATTCCGTACCTTTGCGAATATCTGTTTAATAACCTTTTTTTATGTCGTTGGCTTTACTTCTGACCGTTTTTGTCGTTTATACGATTCTATTTTTTATTATTTCCTGGTACACATCCCGGAAGGCTGATAATAGTTCTTATTTTCAGGGAAACCGAAAATCTCCATGGTTTGTGGTGGCTTATGGTATGGTGGGGACTTCTTTATCGGGCGTTACGATGATCTCGGTTCCCGGCAATGTAATGAATCAATCCTTTTTTTATATGCCAATGGTGTTGGGATTTGTAGTGGGATATGTTGTCGTAGCCTTTGTATTATTGCCGCTTTATTACCGCATGAATCTGGTCTCTATCTATTCCTATCTGGAATCCCGGTTTGGATTTTTTACCTATAAAACAGGCGCTTCGTTTTTCTTGCTATCAAGGATTTTGGGTGCTGCCGTACGTATCTATCTGGTTGTTTTTGTACTGCATGGATTGTTGCCTGCAGGAACGATTCCTTTTTGGGTGGTTGCTCTGATTTTTATGGTGCTGATATATCTCTATACATTGAAGGGAGGTGTCAAAACTATTGTTTGGACTGATATGCTGCAAACTACCTTTATGATTCTGGCTGTGATTGTTGCTGTTGTGGTGATTGCAAAACAAATGGGGTGGAATCTGAATGGTATGATTGCTGCCGTGACGTCAAGCCACTACTCTTCCTGGTTTGATTTTAATTGGGATCACAGTACCTATTTTGTTAAGCAGTTTGTTAGCGGCATTTTTGTTACCATCGTGATGACGGGACTGGATCAGGAAATGATGCAGAAAAATCTGAGTTGTAAGACAGTAAAAGACTCTCAGAAAAACATGATGACTACAAGCTTTACCATTGTGATTGTTAATCTTTTGTTTTTGACATTGGGCGCTGTTCTGGCGCTTTATGTGAAGCAACATGGTGGAATGGCGGCAATGGGTATTTCGGCAGTAGATCAGATATTCCCAGCAATAGCTACCTCTTATTTAGGAGTAGTTGCCGGCGTCATCTTTTTAATAGGTCTGGTATCGTCATCATATCCCAGTGCAGGTGGAGCTTTAACCTCGTTAACTACTTCATGGTGTGTTGATTTTGTCGGATTTAACAGACGAACCGATTTGACGGAAAAACGTAAAATAACGATACGGTATCGCACCCATGCGATTTATTCTATTGTTTTCTTTTTGCTTATTCTTGTGTTTTATGTTTTGAATGATGAGGCTGTGATTAATCTTGTTTATCAATTGGCTTCATACACATACGGTCCGTTATTGGGATTTTTCTTTTTTGGGATTTTGACGCGTTATCAGGTGCGTGACCGCTGGATGCCTTTCGTGGCCATTTTGTCACCTGCATTTTGTTTCTTGCTGGATACGTTGAGTAATCTTTTCTTCCATTTTGGTTTTGGATTCACGTTGTTAATTGTCAATGGATTATTTACCTTCATTGGCATGTGGCTTTTGCGTAAACCTGCTATTCAATCGATCAATGCGGTGACAGAATGAGGTTTTTCACACTCTGTCTCCGGTTAATATGCTGTAATAATGAAAAATAGATATTGGCTTATATTATTATTGAGTATTGGGGGCTTGATATTGAACGCCCAGCAATGGATCAGAGTGAATCAAATGGGATATTTGCCGCAAGATATCAAGGTAGCCGTTTGGTTGAGTAAAGAGAATGTACATCCTGATAAGTTTCAGGTTGTGAATGAAATGACAGGCAAGACGGTATATGTTGGCCGGGATATCTCTTGCAAAAAAGCAAAAGAGCCTTTTATAGCTGCTGCACGCCTAAATTTTTCTCCTGTCAAGGAAGCAGGAAGATATTATATTAAAGTTGGGAATGTTGTCTCTCCATCTTTTCTTATTGGAGAAGATGTGTATGATGGGAGCGCTGATTTTCTGCTACGCTATATGCGGGAACAACAGTGTGGATACAATCCTCTTTTGAAGGATTCCTGCCATCGCTATGATGGAGTAGTGATTTATAATCCAAAACATAACGGGGAGACAATACCTGTGTATGGCGGCTGGCATGATGCTTCGGATTATTTGAAATATGTGACTACTTCGGCAAATGCAGTTTTTGAAATGCTGTTTGCTTATCAGCAGAATCCAAAAGCGTTTGCCGATCATTTTGACGCCAATGGTAATCCTCACAGCAACGGCATCCCTGATATTCTGGATGAAGCTAAATGGGGACTGGACTGGCTGGTACGGATGAATCCAGATAGCGATACCTATTATAATCAGGTTGCCGACGACAGAGATCATGCTTCGTTCCGGCTGCCAACGGAAGATTCTGTGGATTATGGCTGGGGAAAAGGAAGGGCGCGTCCCGTATATGGTTGCTTAGGGACACCGGAAGGATTGTATAAATATAAAAATCGGTCGAGAGGATTAGCCTCGACGCTTGGCAAGTATTCTTCAGCATATTCTTTGGGTGCTAAGCTATTGGCTCCTTATTATCCGCAATTCGCCGCTTTGTTGAAACAAAAAGCCGTGTATGCCTATCGAAAAGGGGCGGCAAATCCGGGTGTGTGTCAGACAGCGCCTTGTGTCTCTCCTTATTTTTACGAAGAAGATAACTGGGTAGATGATATGGAATTGGCTGCCGTTCAGCTTTATGATACGAATAAACAACCGGGGTATTTGAAAAACGCTGTCGATTATGGCCGGATGGAACCGGTAACTCCGTGGATGGGAGCTGACTCTGCTCATCACTACCAATGGTATCCTTTTATCAACTTAGGACATTATTTTTTAGCATTACAACAGTCGAATAAACGGACCAGTGCGGAATTTATCCGCAATATGCGTAGCGGGCTTGAACGAATCAGGGACCGTGCAGGAGATGACCCGTTTATCAACGGCATTCCGTTCATCTGGTGCTCTAATAACCTGGTTGTGGCAGCCGTTACTCAATGCCATCTCTACAGACAACTGACGGGAGATACTACTTTTGAGGAGATGGAAATGGCATTGCGTGACTGGTTGTTTGGCTGTAATCCATGGGGGAAATGTATGGTTATCGGGTTACCGGCTGACGGAGATTATCCGAAACATCCTCATTCAGCTTTGTCGGCAGTGTATCATTATCATATTGACGGGGGTCTGGTCGACGGGCCTATTTATGCTCCTATTTTTCATAATCTTAGAGGAGTGCACCTGACATATGCTGATCCTTATGCTGCTTTTCAATCATCCCGGGTTGTGTATCACGACGATTGGGCGGATTACTCGACGAATGAACCGACAATGGATGGAACTGCTTCTTTGTGTTATTACCTCTCTTCCCTTGCAAATCCTGCTGCTCAAAATGCGGATTCGAAATATCGTGTTTTCGAGGGAGGAATTATCCGTGGGGATACGACACAAAAAAATATCACGCTGGTTTTTACAGGGCATGAATTTTATGACGGATATTCAACGATACAGAAAGTATTGAAAAAGAATAATATTCATGGAGCTTTTTTCCTGACCGGTGATTTTTATCGTGCTCATCCTCTTTTAGCAAGACAACTGCAAAAAGATGGCAATTACATGGGAATCCATTCTGATAAACATTTATTGTATGCCGATTGGACGAAACGGGATTCAACTCTGGTAACGCCTGAAGTATTTGAACAAGATATCATGAATAATTACCATGCCATGCAAGAGGCCGGATTAAAAATAGATACACCCTATTATTTTCTACCGGCATATGAATATTATAATACAAAAATCAGTATATGGGCTAAAGAGTTAGGACTGGAGCTGATTGATTTTACTCCCGGCACTACTTCAAATGCCGATTATACGACTCCCGACATGCAATCGTATCGCTCCTCCAGTCAGATTATGAAGAATATACTTGCCTATGAAGGGAAATATTCATTAAATGGCTTTTTATTACTCACCCATTTGGGAACGGATAAACGCCGGACAGATAAATTTTATGATAAACTGGATCAACTTATTACGACGTTACAGCAAAAAGGATATCATTTTGTGCCAATAAATGCCTTATTAGGACATAATTAATATTTTTACAAGGGATCAACATGTAATTGTTTCCGTTCAGGGTTATCAGCATGTGAGTTCCGTATGACATTCAAAAACCAAACGATTACCGTATGAAAAACATTTTTGCCTTGTGTTTGTTGTTAAGCTGGATTATGGCTGCTCATGGTCAACCTGTAGAGTATGCCATTGTTACCCAGTCGGTCATTAATATGCGTCAGAATCCTTCAGTAGCTGCTGAAATGGGAACGCAGGCTTTGATGGGAACTCCGGTTCATATCCTGAAAACAGATCACGGATGGAAACAGTTAATGACGCCTGATGGTTATGTTGCCTGGGCGACATCAGAAAGTGTACAACCTATGTCATTGGATCAATATAAGGAGTGGAATGCTTCCCGAAAAGTGATTGTGACTCATTATTTTACCGTATTGCATTCCGAACCTTCGGAAAATTCTCCTGTCGTTTCAGATGTTGTTTGGGGCGATGTCATACGATTGACCGGAGAACGGGGTGATTATTTCCATCTTTTACTGCCTGACGGGCGGATAGCTTTTTTGCAAAAAAGCTATGCAGTGCCATTTGATCAATGGATTGCTTCGCGCCAGCCAACTGCAGGTAATATTATTGCTACCGCCAAATGTTTTGTCGGTTTCCCATATTTGTGGGGTGGTACATCTATTAAAGGAATGGATTGCAGTGGATTTACCAAAACCTGTTTCTTCCTGAATGGTGTTGTGTTGCGGCGTGATGCATGGCAACAGGCTATGACGGGTGATAGCGTAAATATTTCCAAAGGATTTTCTGAATTGCGTCCCGGCGATTTACTCTTTTTTGGTTCAAAAAAGAATGGAAAACGACATGTATCACATGTGGGACTTTATATCGGAAACGGTGAGTTTATTCACTCATCGGGAATGGTACATATCAGTAGTTTAGCTCCATCATCGCCCAAATATGATGCGTATAATACAAAACGCTTGCTGTGTGCCAGACGGTTGTTGACGCGAATCGACAAGGATTCGGGTATTGTCTCCATAGCGAGGCATCCTTTTTATCTGGCAGAGTAGATTCAATTGACAGTTGAAATAGCAAAATATTTGAAATGAATATTTTATGATAAATCTAACCCATCCCTCTTCGGGCACTTCCCTTCAACACAAGGGAAGTGATAATCTGTCAAGCAAACAAAGACTACCATAGTTGCCGGAAGATAATGTGCAAGTGCTGTCCCCAATGTTAATAACTGAATGACCGAATTACTGAATAACAAAATGCCTTGAAATTAATGAAGTTATAACCTCGAACCCTCGAACTTTCAAACCTTCAATCTGTCGGGCAATGCCTTGTTCTATTGCAATGGGGATATTAAAAAAGACATTCATTAAAAAAAATAGTTATGATTACCAGAAGATCTTTCATTAAATCATCGGCTCTTTTAACAGCCGCATCACTTATAAATCCAACCGCTATGTTTGCACAAAAAGGAAAATCAACCCGGATGGGTGGAAATGGGAAAATGCAACTCACCTTTCGTCCTTTTGATGCGATTTTAAAGCATCCCTTTACCATCTCGGGATACACGCGTACAACTACTCCTATTGTACTTACACAGGTGACTTATGATGGAATTACAGGTTACGGAGAAGCCGCTATGCCTCCGTATTTGGGTGAATCACAGGCTTCTGTCATGGCTTTTTTGCAGAAAGTGAATCTGCAACAGTTTAGTAATCCTTTTGAATTGGATGATATTTTGGCTTATGTCGACGATATTGCTATTAATAATACCGCTGCTAAAGCCTCAGTTGATATTGCATTGCATGATTTGGTCGGAAAGTTGATGGGGCAGCCCTGGCATGCCATTTGGGGTTATACGGCTGCAAAAGCTCCTGTAACTACTTTCACTATTGGTATTGATACTGAAGCGGTAGTAAAACAAAAAACACTTGAAGCGGCTCCGTATAAGGTGCTGAAAGTAAAACTCGGAGTCGATGAGGTGACGGATAAAATGCTGATTAACACTATTCGTTCCGTGACGAATAAACCAATTCGTGTTGACGCCAATCAAGGCTGGAAAGACAAGCATTATGCTTTGAAGATGATCGAATGGTTATCCGAACGTAATGTGGAGTTTGTGGAACAGCCGATGCCAAAACATGATTTGGACGATATGGCATGGCTTACGGAACAAAGTCCGTTGCCTACCATTGCTGACGAATCGTGTCAACGATTGGAGGATATTCCCCGTTTGAAGGATGTTTTTAATGGGATTAATATTAAGTTGATGAAATGCACCGGAATGCGTGAAGCCAATAAAATGATCAGTATGGCCGAAACCTTTGGGATGAAGCTGATGATTGGGTGTATGACGGAGACCTCATGTGCCATATCTGCTGCTGCCCAGTTGGCTCCAAAAATGGATTATGCTGATCTGGATGGAAATTTGTTGTTGGCTAATGATTGTTTTACAGGTATGAAGGTAATTGATGGTAAGATCACCTTAAGTAATCAACCAGGTATTGGGGCAAAACCCTTGAATGTTTAATCCTTTATGACCAATTTTGACATCATGAGAAACCATCGATTTTATATTATTTTATTCTGTTTCCTGTTTACATCCGTTTTCTCTCAGGCTGCTGTCATCTCTGATCATGCTTTGGAGAAAGCGATTTCGGACACGTTGACGTATTTTTTTCAAAAACAGATTGCCGGCAATACTTCTGTCAAAAGTATTGTGCTGGATAAAAAGAAACATACCCTTACCGTGACAATGGATGATAATCTGGCATACTTACCCTTAAAAGAGTCGGAAGCAGATCAGATGTATCAGGCTGTGCAAACACTTTTGCCCGATTCGTTACTTAAATATCATTTGATTATTACGTCAGAAGATCTGCCTATTCAACAGTTGGTTCCCAACCTTTACCGGACTTCCATTCCAAAAGACAAATCGCGCATTTATGCAAATAATAAACGTACTGAGCCTTTAGTAAGGGATCTTTCAAAACCGTTTGTTATTAAAAAAGGATTGGAGGGAAAACATATTGCTATGTGGCAAAGTCACGGGCTTTACTTCAATCAGCAAATGAATCGTTGGCAGTGGCAGCGCGCCCGGTTATTGCAAACGGTAGAAGATTTATATACTCAAAGTTATGTGCTTCCGTATCTTGTGCCGATGCTCGAAAATGCGGGTGCTAATGTGTTGCTTCCCCGGGAACGTGATTATCACCGCACCGAAGTGATTGTCGATAATGATACATCCGACTATCATTCCAGATATATTGAAACAGATGGTAAAGAACACTGGATAACAGGCGACAGTAGCGGTTTTGCCCATCGTCAGGCTTTTTATGTTGACGGACAAAATCCTTTTCGTACTGGAACTTATCGGCAGGTCAAAACTATCAAAAAAGGGAAAGCGAGCTTTGTTGAATGGATTCCCAATATGCCCAAGGCCGGCAAATATGCTGTCTATGTTTCATATAAAACTTTGCCAAAAAGCCCTGATGATGCTCTTTACACCGTATATCACATGGGTGGAAAAACGATGTTCAAGGTTAATCAAAAAATGGGCGGTGGTACCTGGATTTTTCTGGGATTCTTCCGTTTTGCTAAAGGAATGTCAGATCAATGTAAGATCACTCTTTCTAATATTAGCCATAAAAAAGGAGCTATTGTTACTGCCGATGCTGTGAAAATTGGAGGTGGCATGGGGAATATTGCCCGCATTCCTAATCCTATGGGAGATATGACTGAAAACAAGAAAAGTTCTGATACAACCAGAACTGAACATTTGATTAACCCATTACCAATTCATTATACGCTACAAACAAGCGGTTATCCCCGCTATACAGAAGGTGCTCGTTATTGGTTGCAATGGGCAGGTATGCCGGATAGTGTCTATAATAAAAGTGAAGGTAAAAATGACTATACCGACGATTATCAGAGTCGGGGGTTTTGGGTTAATTATTTAGCCGGTGGATCGCAGGTTTTGCCAAAAGTGAAAGGATTGCATATTCCCATTGACCTTGCTTTGGCTTTTCATTCGGATGCAGGTACGACAATGAATGATTCTATTATCGGGACATTGGGAATCTATATGACGCATATTAATGATGCCAAATTTGTCGACGGAGAATCACGGTGGGCATCCCGTGATCTGGTCGAACTGGTGATGGATCAGGTGGTGCATGATATTCGTCGTGCATATGAACCCAAATGGACCCGCCGTGCTATGTGGGATCGTTCTTACAGTGAAGCTCGTGTTCCTGAAGTACCAACAATGTTGCTCGAATTGCTTGCGCATCAGAATTTTGCGGATATGCGCTATGGCCTCGATCCTCGTTTCCGGTTCACGGTAAGCCGGGCTATTTATAAAGGAATGTTGAAATTCATCGCAGGTCAGTATGATTATCCTTATGTGGTAGAACCGCTTCCGGTATCCGATTTCAGCGCTCAGTTTGCCGGACAAAATCAAGTATTACTAAAATGGAAGGCTGTGGATGATTCGTTGGAAGCTACGGCAGTGCCGAAACATTATGTGGTTTATACACGTATCGGGCACAGTGGTTTTAATAACGGGCAATTGATAAATGATACTGTTTGCACATTGGAGATTCCCTCCGATTCTATTTGCAGTTTCAAAGTGACGGCGGTTAATGATGGGGGAGAAAGCTTCCCATCCGAAATACTTTCGGTGTGCCGTAAATCAGATTCAAAATGCACTGTGATGATTGTCAATGGATTTTATCGCCTTAGTGCACCTGCGAGTTTCGAAACAAAAGATAGCCTTGCCGGTTTTCTGGATGGTGTCGATCATGGCGTTCCCGATCATGTGCAATATAATTACGTGGGAAGCATGTATGAATTCCGTCGTCAAATTCCATGGACAAGCGATGACTCTCCCGGTTTTGGAGCTAGCAATGCAAATTATGAGACCAAAGTCATTGCAGGCAATACGTTTGATTATCCTTTTGTACATGGGGAAGCGATTGCTCATGCGGGTTATTCATTTGTTTCCTGCAGCCAAGCTTCTGTTTGTAACCGGGAAGTATCCCTGAATGAATATCCGGTGGTGGATTTGATTTTGGGGAAAGAAAAAGAAACTGTCATGGGCAGGGGAGCACGACCTGCAGCATTTAAAGTATTCCCAAAAACGCTGCAAAATGCAATTACCGGTTATTGTCAATCAGGAGGTAAAATCTTTATCTCCGGTGCCTATGTGGGAACGGATCTCTGGGACAATCCAAACGCAACGGATGCTGACCGGAAGTGGGCTGAAGATGTGTTGAAGTTTAAATGGGTGAACGATTGCGGCGCCGTTGACGGAAAGTTTGAGGCTACTCCTTCTCCTTTTGCATTCTCGGGTCATTACTCCTATTACAATAAACTCAACAGGCTTTCGTATGCAGTTGAACAACCCAATGCCATTGATCCTGCCGGGAAGGATGTGTTCACTATTTTCCGTTATTCGGCCAATAGAACCGGAGCCGGTGTCGCTTACAAAGGATCTTACAGAACCTGCATCCTGGGTGTTCCTTTTGAAACGATACTACCTGCAGAACGAAATAACATGATGCAGCAAATCATGGATTTTTTCAATGAGAAATAAAAATAATTTTCCTCATAATCGGGTTTTAGGGTTCTTGTAAAATTTTGATTTTATTGTACTTATTGCATTATAAACAAATGAAACAAGCATGAAAGATAGTTACCTCCATGAATATAATGATGTTGACATGCAAGTTTCATACGTCATTTAAAAAAGCGTTTATCCTATGAAAAATCTTTCTCTTTTATTACTGTTCCTGTTTGCAAATCTTCTTGTTGTAAGGGCAGAGCAACCAACACTTAATCAGTTGTCGTTTGCTGAAGAGCATCTTACATTGCTTCGAAATGCGGATAACTTGATCCCGCTTCGTACCCTGGACAGCGCTCGTATTGTCTCCATATCTATTGGTGCAACTGCCGGGAATGAATTCAATGGCATGATGCGTCGCTACATGACATTTGAAAAAGCAGCATTTGACCCCGAATCAAAAGATTCCGTTAATCACTTGCTTTCCAATGCTACACTATGTGTCGTTTCAGTGTTTAAATCACAACTGACACCTGAAGAAACGACTTGGATCAACTCGCTTTCTACTGATAAATATCCGGTTGTATTGGTTTCATTCGTCGCTCCCCAGCAATGGATGACGAAATTACCCGTCACCTCCTGGATCGAAGCGTATGATGGTCAGGTGGCATCGCAACAGATGGCTGCCCAGTTGATCTTCGGTGGGATCAGTGCACAGGGACACTTGCCATTTAAGCTCGGAAAATTCCATAAAGGATTCGGGTTAACCACCCCGCCGGCTATACGATTGAAATATACATTGCCGGAAGAAGTTGGTATCAATGGCGCTTTGTTGAATCACACCATCGATTCACTCGTGAATGATGCCATTGCGCAACAGGCATTTCCTGGCTGTGTGATATTAGTCGCCCGGGATGGAAAGGTGGTTTTCAACAAAGCATATGGCTTTCATACCTATTTTACTTCAGAAGTAAATCATTATCCGAACGATCCTCTGAATCGGCGGGAAAACATATATGATTTGTTCGATTTGGCTTCGTTGACTAAAATCATGGCAGGAGCTCCGGCCTATTTGAAGCTGGTTGATGAAGGTAAAATTAATCTGAATGAGAAGTTCAGCCACTATTTCCCTCCGTTTCGGGGAACTAATAAAGAGAATATTACTGTACAAGAGTTGTTGTGCCATGTAGGTGGGTTACAGCCCTATTATCCGTTTTACAAGTTGATGGTAAATCCTGACGGAACGCTTAAACCTTCTTTTATTCGCTCTGACTCTTCTGCTGCATTCCCGATCAGGATCAGTCCGACGCTTTTTATCCGGAAGGATATTGCAACATGGGTGTACGATTCTATTGCCCATTCTCCATTACTGAAATCGAATGGCAAGCTTCATTATGTATATTCCGATTGGCCTTTCGTGGTTACCCCGCCTGTGGTTGAAGCTATTGTACACGAACCTTTTGAGAAATACCTGCAACAGACATTCTATTTCCCTTTGGGAGCCACCGAAATTATGTATAATCCATGGAGGAGGGTGCCTTTGTCTCGCGTTGTTCCTACCGAACAGGATACTTTCTTTCGGCAAACATTGTTGCATGGATTTGTGCATGACGAAACATCAGCCATTCTTGGCGGACATTCTGCTAATGCAGGCTTATTTGCCAATGCCAATGACCTGGCGAAATTGTTGCAACTCTATTTGCAAAAAGGAGTTTACGGCGGTAAGCGCTACTTCAGTGAGGCTACGTTCGACCTGTTTAATTCGACTCCTTATGCTGCCGAAGGCATTTATCGCGGTATCTGTTTTGAAAAACCCGACATGAAAGATGGCAAAGTTGTGGGAACTTCGTACTTGTCAACGAAAGTAAGCCCACAAAGTTTTGGACATACCGGATATACAGGCACCATGTTCTGGATCGATCCGAAATATAACCTGGTTTATATTTTCCTTTCAAATCATGTTTATCCGACACGAAACAATGATAAGATGTTTACCACCCGAATCCGGGCCAAAGTGCAAACTGCCATATATGATGCAATAAATAAGTAGATAGTAGTTGGGAGACAGTAGGTAGCTGGAATCTGAAGATCACAAGTTAAGGAAGTTATAACCACACTCAATCCGTCAATCGTTTGCCCTTCAATTTCTACCATCTATTAAGACTGTTTATTCTTTAATTTCCTTACGCCTGATTTTATTTTAACTTTTGTCGTTTATTATTCTGATAAAACCTCATATAGATAAATTATAAACACATGAAAATGATTAACCTATGAATAAGACCATTCTTTTTATCGTGATTTGCTTTGCATTTCTGACTTCTGCACAGGCTCAGAAATCGCAAAGAATTGTAGTGGGAGCCGAACGTATCAACATGTATCTGCCGATCTTGCAAGGGAAGCGGGTCGCTGTGTTGACAAACCAAACGGGACGTATTGGCAATGAAAACATTGTTGATTTCCTACATAACAAAGGAGTAAATATTGTAACGATTTTCTCTCCCGAACATGGATTCCGGGGCAAGGCTGATGCGGGCGAGAAAGTTGGCAATTCCATCGATGCTCAAACCGGAATTCCTATCCATTCCCTTTATGGTGGCACAGCGGGTAAAATGATGGATTCTGTGATGCAATCAATTGATATTGTATTGTTTGATCTGCAGGATGTGGGTTTGCGTTACTATACCTATCTGACCACTATGGTTCATGTGATGAACGCTTGCGCTGTTCACCATGTGAAGATGATTGTACTGGATCGTCCCAATCCCAATGGCTTTTATGTTGATGGACCTGTTTTGGATATGAAATACAAATCGGGTGTTGGATCTGTACCGGTTCCTGTGGTTCACGGCATGACATTAGGAGAACTGGCGCGTATGATAAATGGGGAGAAATGGCTTACTAACGGGGTACAATGTGATTTAACGGTGATCCCTTGCCTCCATTATACTCATGCTATGCACTATCAGCTACCTGTTAAACCATCGCCGAACTTACCCAATATGCGCTCTGTCTATCTCTATCCTTCTCTTTGTTATTTTGAAGCAACTCCCGTAAGCGTTGGGCGGGGCACTGATGCGCCTTTCCAACAGTTTGGAAATCCCAGGATGAAAGGGTATTCCTATTCGTTTACACCACGAAGTATGCCTGGAGCTACAAATCCTCCCTGCGCGAACCAGTGTTGCTATGGGGTTGATTTACAGAAAACGCCGGCGGACAATGTATTGTTTAAAAATGGGATTGATCTGACTTACCTGATCAAAGCATACCGGAATCTCAATATGGGAGATGATTTTTTTTCTCCGTTCTTTGAACGATTGATCGGTGTGGGATATGTACGACAGATGATTGAAGCAGGGGCAAGCGCTTCGGCAATCAAGGCCCGCTGGAAGAGTGATGATAAAAAATTTGAGCAGGAACGTCGTCCCTATTTATTATATCCGGAACGTTAATCTAATATACATCTAAAGGATCATTAATGAATTATGAATAAGAGATTTAGTATGAATCAGTTATATATAATGATCATTGCTGTATTTTGTACGGTGGATGTAGTTGGGCAGCAGGCGGTTGCATTGATACCCCGTCCGGTTCAGGTGCAGGAGCTACAGGGCAGTTTTGAGTTAACGGGGTCGACAGCTATAGTAGCCGGGCGATCGGAGAAAGAGCTAGGGGAGTATTTAAGAGATAAGCTGCATTCCTCTACGGGTTATAACCTGAAGGTTCGGGCGGCAGAAGGAGAGACCAACCACATTGTTTTACAGATAGATCCGGGGCTTACCCTGCCTTCGGAAGGCTACCGGTTGACGGTAGGCAAGCAAGGAGCCACCATTACGGGCAAAGACCGCGGGGGAGTGTTTAATGGCATCCAGACGCTGTTGCAACTGTTGCCACCCCAGGTATATGCCGACACGCTGGCGCGGGGTATTGCCTGGAAGATGCCCAGTGTTACCATAACCGACTATCCCCGTTTCCGTTACCGCGGTATGATGCTGGATGTCTCCCGCCAGTTTTTTGATGTACCGGAGGTAGAGCAATATATCGACTGGCTGTCGATGCATAAGATCAACCGTTTCCACTGGCACCTGACAGATGACCAGGGCTGGCGCATCCAGATCAAACATTATCCGCGTCTGACCAGTGTAGGGGCATGGCGCGGGCCTAAGGAGCAGTTGCCTCCGGCATACGGTTCCGGAGATAAGCGCTATGGAGGATATTATACACAAAAACAGATCCGGGCAGTGGTCCGTTATGCCGCACAGCGCAATGTGGAAATCATTCCTGAGATTGATATTCCGGGGCACAGCCGTGCAGTAGCAGTGTCCTATCCCCAAATCCTGTGCAAGCCCGATACGGCCTTCCTAGAGAAAGGTTCACGCGCTACAGCTAACTGGGACTGGCGCGATCCCAACGTATGGTGTGTGGGAAACGAGCAAAACTATAAAATGCTAAAAGTGATCCTTAAGGAAGTCGCTTCCTTTTTCCCCTCCAAATACATCCATATCGGGGGAGACGAAGTCAATCCGTATTACTGGGATCACTGTACGCGGTGCCGGGCCTTGATGAAGAAGGAACACATGACCAACGCGATGGAACTGCAACACTATTTTATGCAACGGGTGGAAGGCATCCTGCACTCTCTGGGCAAAAGGATGGCCGGCTGGGATGAGATCATGGACGGAGGGAAGCTGGATAGCACTACGGCAGTGTATGCCTGGCGTTCGACGGCCAAGGCCTCGGAGGCAGCCATGAGCCATTACCCCACGGTATTGATGATGGGAAGCTATTTCTATTTTGATATGGCCCAATCGGTAAATGACCGGGGCCATGACTGGGCCGGCATTGTATCTCTAAAGAAGGTATACTCGTTTAATCCGTTGGAAAATAACCTGTTTCCCGATGCTTCGTTTCATTATGTAAAAGGCGTACAGGGGGCACTGTGGTCGGAACTATTGAACAAGCCACCCCGCTTTATGGAATACCAGTCCTATCCCCGTATCGCAGCGCTCGCAGAAATCGGGTGGACGCCCCAGGGCGAGAGGAATTGGGGAGATTTCTATACCCGCCTGACCCACACCCATTTTGAGCGGATGAAATACATGAATATCGCTTTCCGAGTACCCCCACCGGAAGTATGGTACCGCTCGGGTTATGTCACCGTTGTGCCACCCTATCCGGGGGCAGAGGTCCGCTATACAACCGATGGGAGTATCCCCACCGTAGCATCACCCATATACCGGGATTCCATTGCCACCCGTTTCCCGGATTCAGTACAATGCCGGACATTTTACAGCGCCTCGCTGGCCAGCATCCCACTCAAGCCCGTACGGGTGGCTGCCGGGGAATGGACGATGGAGCCAGCCACCGGTATGACCCAGCAAGCCTGGAATATCAATCCCGTCTTCGACCAGGCAGGCAGTTGGGATATTGCCTTTACCCCGGATACCCTGGACAACACCTTTTCGGTGAAACAGGTAGAATTGCTGGAGAATGGCATTACCATATCCTCAGCCCGTTTGGGAAATATTACGAAGGGGAGCTGGCGCTATCGCCTGGTTGTCCCGGCCTATGACGCCACGAAACAATATACGCTTCGGGCAGAGATGCAAAGCAGCAAAGCCTCAACAGGAAAGGTCAGCATGCAACGCCTGCCTTACCTGACCCCGGAAACAGGTATTATCGTCAATATGCCGCTGATGCAACACAATGCCCTGCCATTGACGGATTATGACTTCAGCACAACCGTTTCGTGCATGCCCAATGCCAGGGCAGGCGATAACCTGACCTTTGTATTTGCCTCGCCGCTGGTATGCAAAACCATCACCTCGGTCACAGGCATGCCGATGCTGGGCCTGTTCCCGATTCAGCACGGACACCTGGAACTGTCGTATGACGGGACACATTTTGAGTATGCTGTTCCTTATACGGATGGTACAGCATCCGTATCCCCGGCCCATGCGGTAAAAGCCGTGCGCATTGTCATAGACGCCCCGACGGACGCCCCGATGATGGTGATCCAGGATCTGCGGATTGAATAATGGGATGTATGCAGGAGTTGATTCTGCATATACCCCTATGCAAAAGCCGTCTCAAAAACAGATCTCACCCATTAGAAGAAACAGAAAAATATGATCGATGTACCCTTTATATATATAACCTAATCATAAAACAACAGCAATCATGAAACGCTATTTGAATATAACCGGGCTGCTTCTGGCATTATCCGCAGCACTCCCGGCAAACGCAACCAAAGCCGGAGAGTGGAACGTTCAAAAAGAAGAGATACGAAGCAACTGGCAGATACAATCCTCAGCAAAAGCCGGATCCGACGGGACAATGCTCTCGGGAGCGAATGCCACCACGAAAGGCTGGTATGCAGCTACCGTTCCCGGCAGTATCTTAGGCTCCCTGGTCAACGACGGCATCTACAAGGACATCTTCTATGGCCGTAACCTGGAGAAGATACCCGAGAGCCTCTTTAATGTTCCCTGGTGGTACAGGACAACCTTTACAGTTGGAACACCTTCCGCCGGCCAGGTCTACCGCCTTCGTTTCAATGGGATCAGCTACCGTGCCGATATATGGTTAAACGGGAAGAAGATTGCCTCTTCAGATACACTACAGGGAAGCTTCAGGCAATTTGTGCTGGAGGTCACCCCCTACATAAGGAAAGGCACCAATGTACTGGCACTGGAAGTCACCAGGGCAGGAGCAGGAGAATTAAGTGTCGGCTTTGTAGACTGGAACCCCGAACCGGCCGATCACAACATGGGCATATGGCGTGATGTGGAGTTACTGGGCAGCGGGCCTGTGAGCATAGCAGAACCCTTTGTGGAAACCCAGGTAGATACTGCGACCCTCGACCATGCAGCAATTACCATCAGCGCCCGGTTGCATAACCATAGCGGCCAGCGTATGTCAGGGGAACTCAGGGGCATGATCGGGAACACGGTCGCCTTTTCACAACAAGTCACCATTCCCCCTTACACAAGCAAGGAAATACGCTTTACGCCATCCCGGTTTCCACAACTGAAGATGGACCATCCGCGGCTATGGTGGGTACATACGCTGGGCAAGCCCAACCTGTACGACCTCCATTTGCAGTTCTATGCCGGCAAGGCACTCTCGGACAATAACTATCTCCGGTTTGGGATCCGGGAGGTATCCGATTATATCACGAAAGAAGGACACAGGGGATTCCGGCTGAACGGGAAGAAGATACTGGTCAAGGGAGGAGGCTGGACCGACCCGATGTTCCTGAATGCCACGCCAGCCTATGAATCAGCCGGCATCGACTATGCCGTCCACATGAACCTGAATGCCATCCGGATGGAAGGGTTCTGGGGTCATGACCAGCACATCTATGACCTGTGTGACGAAAAAGGTATCCTGATCATGGCAGGCTTCAGTTGCCAGTGGGAGTGGTCGAACCTCATGAAGACGAAAGACGATCAATACAGTGCCATCATCACCCCTGAACAAAACGACATCGCCGCCGGTTCGTGGCAGGATCAGGTCATCTGGCTGCGCAACCACCCGAGCATCTTCCTGTGGCTTTACGGGAGTGACAAATGGCCGCGTCCCACCCTGGAGAAGCGTTACTTAGATATTTTGAAGAAGTATGATCCGACACGGCCCTCGGTATCCTCGGCAGCCGAGCACACCAGTGTGTTGACAGGACCGTCAGCGGTGAAGATGCGCGGGCCGTATGACTACGTTCCCCCGATGTACTGGTATGCCGATACCACTCATGGAGGCGCTTTCGGGTTTAATACGGAGACAGGCCCCGGTCCGGAGATACCGGTGCTGGAGAGCCTGAAGAAGATGATCCCCAACGATTCGATCTGGCCTATCGGCAGCGCGTGGATGTACCATGCAGCACGCGGGGCTTTCCATAACCTGACAGCCTATAACCGCGCCATGGATAACCGGTTGGGTGCCCCCAAAGATTTGGAGGATTACCTGCGCAAAGCCCAATACCTCAATTATGAAGGCATGCGGGCGATGTATGAAGCCTTTGAAGCCAACCGTTTCAGGGCTACCGGCATTATCCAGTGGATGTACAATGCCTCATGGCCAAAACTATGGTGGCAACTCTACGATTACTACCTGATGCCCACCGGAGCCTTTTACGGAGCCCAAAGCGCCAACGAGCCACTGCACATATCCTATAATTACGGGAACAACAGTATTGATGCGATGAATAACACATCCGCCGTGGCCAATGGCCTTTCCGCAGAAGTCAGGGTATTTGATTTCGACATGAAACCAGTATTCCATCAAACCATATCCCTGCATTCCCTTCCTGCACAAGCAACGAAGCAAGTGGTTACTTTACCATCTGATCTCAATGTGAGCACCACCTGGTTCCTGGATTTGCGCCTCTATAACACAACACATCAATTGATCAGCACCAATTTTTATGTACTCTCCACCAGGCACGACGAGCTGGATGAAGCCAAAAGCAACTGGTATATCACACCCCAGTCGCAATATGCCGACCTTACGATGTTACAGCAATTACCCATGGTGACATTGGACAAACGTGTGAGTGTGACACAACAGGGAGGCAACACCCGGGTAACGGTAAAGCTGAAGAACCCCACGAAGCAGCTGGCCTTTATGGTCTATCTCGACCTGAAGGATAAAACCAGGGATGCCTCTGTGACGCCCGTCTTCTGGGGAGAGAACTACTTCACCCTGTTGCCTGGGGAAGAACGAACCATATCAGGGTATTGCCATAGTGCCGACCTGCACGGCGATGCGGCAGAAGTGACGGTAGGCGGGTGGAATGTAAAATGACCACCCATCCCTGCTGCTGTTTGTAAGATATAACATTAAAAAAACGATATCCGGAAATACAATATCCCATCATAGAACAAGACAATGAAAAACCAATCCCATCCCAGGAGGAACTATTATATCGTGTCGCTGATCCTGCTGACCTTTTTTGTGATCTCTTTCCTGACCAACATCATCGGGCCGCTGGTTCCCGACATTATCAAAGGCTTCCATCTGAACCTCACGCTGGTGGCCGTTCTGCCATTTGCTTTCTTTATTGCCTATGGCATTATCTCCATTCCGGCAGGCATCCTGGTTGAGAAATACAAGGAAAAGAAGATGATGGCAGCCGCGTTTACCATCTCATTTGTCGGGGCGCTGATGCTGGCGCTGTTTCCCAACTACCTAACGGCAGTAGTATCCCTGTTCCTTATCGGCTGCGGGATGGCGATGCTGCAGGTGGTCATTAACCCGCTGCTGCGCACCTCAGGCGGGGAAGAACACTACGCCTTCAATTCCGTTCTGGCACAACTCATCTTCGGGCTGGCCTCCTTTCTCAGCCCGTTGGTCTATTCCTGCCTGGTGACCGATCTTGACACCACGGGAGGCACTCATTCCCTTTTGGCCTCGCTGGTACCGCACAACCTGCCCTGGGTTTCGCTCTATTGGTTGTTTGTTGTTGTCAGCCTGGCAATGATTGCCATCATCCTGGTATCCCGGTTCCCGAAGGTCATCCTGAGCGATGAAGAAAAAGCTCCTGCGTTGCAGGTACACATCGCCCTTCTCAGGAAGCCCGTTGTCGTCCTGTTCTTTATCGGCATCTTCTGTTATGTTGGCACAGAACAGGGCGTGGCCAACTGGATTTCGCAGTTCCTCTATGCCTACCACCACTATGACCCACAGATTACAGGCGCCAGGGCGGTAGCCTATTTCTGGGGTTTTATGACAGCGGGAGGATTGCTGGGGCTTGGATTACTGAAGCTCATGGACAGCCGCAAGGTACTGGTAGGATTCACGGTGATGGCCATTGTATCGCTGAGCCTTGGATTGTTTGCAAAGGGAGGCATTGTGTTGGTAGCCTTTCCGCTGGTAGGTTTTTTTGCCTCGGTGATGTACCCGGTGATCTTCTCCCTGGCGCTGAACTCCCTGCAAGAGCATCATGGTGCCTTTTCCGGCATCCTGTTAACCGGAGTGATCGGAGGAGCCATCGTCCCGCTGGTCATTGGATGGCTTGGCGACCATGTAGGTTTGCGCACCGGTATGTATTTCCTGTACCTGACACTTGGTTATATCCTCAGTGTAGGCTTTTGGGCCAGGCCGATCATTGTGAACAAGACTATCCGGCATGGCCACAGGAGGGATCAAATCACTGAATGACAGAATAACAGATGAAACAGCACGAAGTTTGGAAGTTAAATGAAGTCCAGAAGATAAGGAAGAACCGGGAAAATCGGTAATCCGGTTAATCCAACGTTCCCATAACAGATTGACTTTAGACTTTAGACCTGTTGTTGCTCTTGGTTCTTGATTTCTGACTTTGGATGAGTACCAAAAACTAACATATAAACACATGAATACCCAACAAATCATCGGGATTGATCTGGGCGGCACCCAGGTACGGGCTGGCCTGGTGGAAGGACAAAGGATTACACATCTTGTCTCGGGACTTATCCCTGCCGGCGGTAATGAACAAGAAGTACTGGAGGCATTATACCTGCAGGTTGATGCCCTCATGCAGCCCACAACACGAGCCATTGGTATCGGGGTTCCCAGTGTGGTGGATGTGGAAGAAGGAATTGTGTATGACGTGCAGAACATCCCTTCCTGGAAAGAGGTGCATTTAAGGAGCATGATGGAAGAAAGATACCATATTCCGGTCTATGTGAATAACGACGCGAACTGTTTTGCCCTGGGAGAGAAGTACTTCGGACAGGGTCGCGGTGTTCATTCGATGGTAGGTTTGACCATCGGTACCGGTCTTGGATCGGGGATCATAATCCATGATAAGCTCTATGAAGGCATTAATTGCGGGGCAGGAGAATTTGGCGAGGTGGCCTATCTGGATCACAATTATGAATATTTTGCCAGCGGACAGTTTTTCCGTAATTGTTACGACACGACGGGAGAGAAGGTATTCGGGCAGGCAGTAGCAGGAGATAAGGAAGCACTGGCCATTTTTGAATCCTTTGGGATACATCTGGGGAATGCGGTGAAGATGATCCTGTATGCCTATGATCCGGAGTTGATTATCCTGGGAGGTTCAATCAGCCAATCCTACGAATTGTTTCAGGAATCCATGTGGAGAAGCATCCGGAGGTTTACCTATCAGAAGTCGTTGGAGAGGTTCAGGCTGGTGGTCTCGGAACTGGAATCATGCGGAGTCCTGGGAGCAGCCGCCCTCTATTATGACAAGCAACACTGATATGCCTGTCGGTTGATGGTTAAATCAGATTAATCATGCTGAAAAAGGTTTTACTCTTTTGTGTATTGTTATGGGGATGCCTTTTACAGGCGCAAACGGAATTTGCTTTGCTCACTGATATACATGTGAGTCCGGGAAATGCCAATGAGAAGGCCCTTGCAGATATTATTAGGGAGATCAATGAGGCACATGTCCCTTTTGTGATTATTACCGGTGATTTAACCAATCAGGGAAGTAATACCGAATTGTTGAATGTCAAGCGGATGTTTGGTCATTTTACTGTACCCTATTATGTACTTCCCGGTAATCATGAAACTACATGGTCGGAGAGTGCTGTCAAAGAATATTTCAAACTCTTTGGCAACGATCGTTTTGCTTTCAGGAAGGATCATTTCTTTTTTATCGGATATGACACAGGGCCTTTCATGAAAATGGGGGATGGAATTGTAAAACAGGAAGATATGCGTTGGATAGACAGAACGCTGTCACGCGTTCCTCCCGGAGTACGAATTGTTTCCTTATGTCATTATCCTTTCACGGTGGATGATCTTGGAAATGGCCCCGAGGTGATTGCCCTGTTGCAAAAATACCATACCTCGGTGGCGTTTTGCGGCCATGGACATCAGTATAAGAATATGATATTTGGAGGATTACATGATGTGATGCTGCGTTCCACTTTTCTGGCGGGTGATAGTGGACCGGGATATTCGCTGATACGCCTTACAAAAGACTCTGTTCTTGTAGATGAGAAACTGGTTGGTGGTGTATGTCGCCAGCGTTATGCTTTTGCCTTTTCTGCTAATGATACGCTTGTGTCGGTACCCTCTTATGAAAACGGTGTTCCACTTCCTCCAAATGTCCATTTATCGTTAATTTATCAGGATACGGCATCGATTTTTACCGGTGTTGCGGTTGGTAAGCAGATGTTTTATTTTGGCAATTCGCTGGGCTATGTAAAAGCTGTTTCAAAGAAGACCGTCCAGCCTGTATGGAGTTATTCCACAGGTTATCCACTATATTCCACTCCGGTTGATGATGGCGCTCAACTACTCGTTGCTGCCACCAATGATACATTGTACTCTTTTGATGCACAGCATGGAAAGAAACGGTGGCAATTAGCAGGAGATGCTCCGTTTGTTGCCGATGGCATAATAAAGCAAGGAAAATGGTATCAAGGAGGTTACAAAAAGTTTTACGAGATTGATCCATTAACAGGCTCTTTCAATTGGGTTTACTCTGATCTTGGAAGTTACTGTCAGGCGAGGCCTGCGGTCGCTTCGGGTAAAGTGGCTTTTGGAGCATGGGACGGTTACCTTTATTGCCTTAACAACCACAACGGACAGTTAACGTGGAAATGGAATGACGGGAAACGGCAGACTCTTTTTTCTCCGGCAAATTGTATCCCCATTATTCATGACAATCGTGTGATCATTGTAGCGCCTGATCGTTACATGACATCTATTTCTTTGCTTAACGGGCATACGTTATGGCGCAGTCATGCATATACAGTACGTGAATCGCAGGGACTGTCGGAAGATGGAAGAACTGTTTTTTCCAAATTAATGGATGGACGATTGTTGGCTGTTTCGGCTACAGATGCCAATTTTCACCCACTTTGGGTGACGGATGCCGGTTTGGGTTACGAACATGCTCCCTGTCCTGTGATCATGTATAAAGGGGTTGTTTATCTTGGGTCCCGTCATGGTGTGGTGGTTGCTGTGGATGAAAAAACGCATGCTGTTTTATGGCGCATTCGGTGTGGATTTTCAGAGGTAAATCAATTTACCATCGACAAAGCCGGTGCTATCTACTTTTCGCTGGCAGAAGGAAAAGTGTACAAAATAACCTTTGGGACATCCTCCCGATAAATAAACCGTTGTATTTACTTGTCATCTCTTTGCCTTTACCCTTTATCTTTACTTGGCGCTTCATGACGTCAACATGGCAAACTCAATCTGATGATCAGTTTGTTATGAATGGAAAGATTAAATAAATATAATTGAATACGAATTTGGAATATTATTACGAATGTTTCGTAGATTTGCATCGTGATCATAATGGCCATTATATTACAATAAAAAACGATCGTGATGAAAAAACTAAGTCAGCAAGAGGAACAGGTTATGCAGGTGCTTTGGCAATTGCAGGGAGGAGTAGTGAAAGATGTGCAGGAAGCTTATCCGGCACCAGCTCCGCCATACACTACACTGGCGTCGACCCTGAAGAGTCTGGAAAAGAATGGGTATGTTTCAAGTCGGCGCTATGGGAATGTTTACTGGTTTGAACCGTCAGTGAGCAAAGAAAGTTATTCCGAGAATATGCTTTCGGGCATAATCGATACCTATTTTCAAAGTTCTTATCGTTCGCTGGTGGCATTCTTTGCCCAGAAGGAGAAAATTTCGCGTGAGGAATTGGAAGAGATTGTCCGTTTGATAGAAAACAGGAAAGAATAATGGAAACGTTTACCATTTACATCATTAAAGTGAACATTGTGTTTACACTTTTGTTCTTGTTTTATCTCGCTTTTTTGCGTCGTGACACTTTTTACACGGCCAAGCGATTTTACCTTGCGGGAAGTATGGTATGTGCTGCCTTTTTGCCTTTGTTTCATCTGGCAAAGCTAATACCTCAAAAGCAACCGATTCATTATGTGATTATTTTGATTAATCAGTCAATACCCGTGTCACAGTCGCACGTTACACATCAAAATGAAGGCTGGATTATTGCCGGCAGTTTACTGGTCGGAGGATTGCTGATTACGTTTCTGATTCTGTTTGTGCAGTATGTGCAATTGTTCAGTATGGTGCGTCGTTGCCAGACGGCAACGGTGGCCGGGATCAGGGTGTATGTTCCCCGCAAAGAACTCAATCCATTTTCTTTCAGGGGAAGAATCTATCTGAATCCTTCGTCCTACAGCGAGGATGAATTGATAAAGATTATTACTCACGAGCAGGCACATATTGGGCAGAAGCATGGATTGGACCTAATGCTGACTTCTTTTTTTCAATCATTGGTGTGGATGAATCCTTTTTACTACTGGTTTGCGACTTCGGTGCGCGAAAATGTGGAATTCATGGCCGATCATAAGGTAATTGATGCAGGAAATGACCCTAAATCATATCAATATGCTTTGCTGAAGGTTGCACAAACGTCATCGTTGTCATTAATACAGCATTTTAATGTTTCTCATTTAAAAAAACGTATTATCATGATGAATAAAAAGAAAACCCATCTTGCATGGTCGGGAAAATATCTGCTGATATTTCCCGTGTTACTATTGTCTGCATTATTGGTGAATGCCAGTGAATTGAAGTCTGCCTGGATGAATGCCGATTTTTCAGGCGACAGTTCTGTTCCAGCCCTTTCGGGAGAACCGTCAGCTTCTCCTGCGACAGCGCAAAAAACGGATACCCTGATCCTGAACCATCATTCTACGCAAGCTCGTCCCCTCGTAATTGTTGACGGAAAAAAGACATCAATGGAGGATCTTAACAAAATGAATAAGGACGATATTAAATCGATCAATGTCTATTCTGACAAATATTCTGACAAAATATTACAACAATACGGGGAGAAAGGGCCCAAAAGTGTAATCATTGTTTCAACCAAAGGAGGGAAAAAATCTTCGGTGATGATTACGAATGATGGGAATGGTACCAACTCCAGTATGACCGTTGAGAAGGATGGCAAAACAACGAGAATCACTCAAACCGATTCGTTAACCATTGTACAATCTAAACATGGCGAAGTAATTACATCCAAAAATGGGAATATGGCAGTTATAAACCTGTCAGGGAAGGTTGCTTCAGTGGTTGCCGGCACGCATTCGGGGGGCAGTACCTCGGTGTTTACATCGGCAGGCGGCGTTAATGTCCCCTTGTTTATTGTTGACGGGAAAGAAAGGCCGGCGTCAGCTATTTCCCATATTGATTCCAAAGATATCGTGCGCATGGATGTTTTGAAAGGTGAAAGTGCTAAAGAACAATATGGTGAGAAAGGCGCAAACGGAGTAATTATTATCACCACTAAGCATCACAAAACAAACTAGTAAGATCTATACTTTTCTCATACTTAATGAAAATCGTGCTGGCTGCTCTGTGAGGAGCGGCCAGTATCATTAGAGCTGTTTGTTGAGAAACTGTTTCTTTGCATCTTTGAGACTGTAAATTAAACTGTGTCAGTAAAGAATAAAATAATTTTATAACTTTACAATACAGTTTATTTTTATGGAAGAATTTGATTACAAGGCTTTTCAAGCCAAAGTTTTAGAACAGATAAAATCTGGCAAACCCCTTTTAGGCAAAGATGGTGCCTTTGCGCCCTTGTTAGAAAATATTCTAAATGCAGCTTTAGAGGGAGAAATGGATGCTCATTTAGATGAAGATGAGCGTAGTTTAGGCAATCGGCGCAATGGACGTATGTCCAAACAAGTTCAAACCCAATTGGGTGAAGTCACCGTTCATACACCCCGTGACCGCCATTCCAGTTTTGAACCTGAGTTTATAAAGAAACGTGAAACAATACTTGCAGAAGGTGTTGCAGACCGTATAATTGGTCTTTATGCCTTGGGGAACAGTACTCGGGAAATAAGCGATTGGATGGAGGAAAACCTTGGAAACAGGGTTTCTGCTGACACAATCAGTTCCATAACAGACCGGGTTCTGCCAGAGATTCAGTCCTGGCGTAGCAGGTCATTGGATAGTGTTTATCCAATTGTTTGGATGGATGCCATTCACTACAAAGTGATGGACGAAAAGAATCGCCCTGTAACACGAGCCATATACAACGTATTGGGTGTTGACCGTAACGGTTACAAAGATTTGCTTGGCATGTATATTTCCAAAAGCGAAGGAGCTAACTTTTGGTTATCGGTGCTCACCGATCTTCAATCAAGAGGAGTAAATGACATTCTAATAGCCTCTACGGACAATCTTAGTGGCTTTTCAGATGCTATAAAAAGCGTATTTCCACACACAGTAGTTCAAACTTGTGTGGTGCATCAAATCCGCAATTCAATTAAATATGTTGCAAGTAAAAATCAGAAAACGTTCATGAAAGATTTGAAGCTTGTTTATCAAGCAGTAAGCAAAGAGCAGGCAGCAATCGAACTCGATAATCTTGATTCAAAGTGGGGAAAGGATTATCCAATTGTCATTAAATCATGGCGTGATAATTGGGAAAAACTAACCGCTTATTTTGAGTTTTCTGATGCTATCCGAAGAATCATATATACCACCAATACCGTAGAAGGCTATCACCGTCAGATAAGGAAAGTTACCAAAAACAAAGGTGTTTTTACCAATGATACAGCATTGGAAAAATTGGTGTATTTGGCCTATCGCAATATCCGGAAAAAATGGACTATGCCTCTGTCAAACTGGGGGTTAACTGCACAACAACTGGCGATTAAATTTCCTGAAAGGTTTAATTTATTTGAATAAAATCACAACATCAAATAAATATCCAGGCATTTTTCTTAGTTTTGCTTCCACCCAACAAAACGATGGTGAAACTTTGTGCCATTGTAATAAAAAACGATTAGGGGGTCGACCCCTAACCGTTTTTGCCCAACAAAACTCAGGATCTTCATTATCCATTATAAAAAATCGGATTAATTGAGTATCTGAAATTTGATAAGAATTGAAACTGACACAGTTTATTTTACGCTACCGCATCTTTCTGAAGCTTTTCTATTTTTTGCACAAACTCATGTACCATCCGTGCTGTTATCCCCCAGATCACACCCTGATCGGTTTTGTATACCAGCACTTTGTAACGAAAGTTTCCCCACGGTTTTGTATAGGTTTCAGGCAGACCCAACTGTACGACAGGTAAAAGCACAGTTTGTTCTCCTGTGTGTTCATTGTGCAGGAAAGGATGCACCTGTACCTGTACGCTATATTGTTCGGGTAAGTTATTGATGAAATATGATACCGGAACAGCGATTACCCGTTCCACTTCGCTTTTGTTGATTGAAAGCTCGTTGAGGGTTATGTCAGCGATGCCGATAAATGCATCCACGATTACGCCCATCGGTGCCACCAGCGTATTCAGTTTGCCAATGACCTCAATTTTATCAGCAGGAATTCCCATTTCCTCTTGTGTTTCACGCAACGCCACGCTTTCCAGAGTGTCATCAGTCTCGTCTATTTTTCCTCCCGGAAAACATATTTCGCCTCCCTGACGAATCTCTGCCGATCGTTTTTGAAATACAAAATGATATTCGCCATTTATAGGGATTAATAAAACCAGTATCACTGAGTTAAAGTAATCATCCCTGCTTTGCAACCCCTGGTCATATCCAAACTGTGTTTTGAGCTTGTTAAAATCTTCTGTCTTCATGCCTGTTTATGTTCTGCGATGATTTTTACACTTTTCTTGTTGATCACAATCGCAACTCTACATATTTCTTTCATCAATCAACTCTTTTCGATACTTGCATTACCCCCATGTTAATGTTACAATACCTACTCTGTTATTTACATTCCTGCTTTTGTAACATTCACAAGGGCACTCTGCGGTGAACGCAACGGCTTATGTAACGTTACAAAGATAGGTCTGCGAATTACATTACTGCTTTTGTCACTTTAAAAAAACTACTCTGCCGTGCGCAGACCTCCTTCATTAACGTGACAAAACCTACTCTGTCGTGTGCAGAGTCCACTTTGTCACATGAAAAAGGGTGCTTTTGTTATACATTAATAACATATCAAAAGCAATCTATGTGGAATGTGTTTAGCAGAGGAGGTTTCGCACACAACAAAATGTGTTATGCAACATAAAAATAACTTTTTTCATGTGACAAAAACTACTCTGCAAAAGGCTGAAGTCACTTTGTAACGTGACAAAAGCTGTTCTGCACATTGCAGAAATGGGTTTGTCACACAGCATAAATCATATAATCATCTGTTTTATTGGCTAAAATCAGTTGTATTAACTTTTGTTTGTGTTTTTGTATTTGGCACTGTTAAAAAATTAACAATAAAATATGAAGCCTTCCTGTTAGTACAAACCGGGATTAAAGATATACAAACTTATTGCTTTGAAAGAAAACTGACAAGCGTTGGCAGGGTACTGAATTCGAATCAGTGCTGCAAAAAGAGAAGAATAAAAAAGTGCGGACGACGGGACTCGAACCCACACGCCTTTCGGTACCAGATCCTAAGTCTGGCGCGGCTACCAATTACGCCACGTCCGCATTAGCGCTGCAAAGATATTGCTTTTTTGCCAAATACCAAAGCTGTTTGGCAGTGGAAGAAAAAAGCCGTTTCGGTAAATTGAGAGAAAACTCCTATTAAATAGGGTTTGAGTGTCGGTATTCGTTGTAATCTGCCGTGTCTCCCGACAACCCGAAGGTGCAGCCCGCCATTGAATATCAAAACTTTTCTCAGGTCTAAATTTCTGTTGAGTTTTCCAGTTTCCGAAACGACTTTCTAAGAGCAAAGATAAGTAATAATAGCCAAAAGTGTATCGTTTTTTTCAAAAGGAGAAGGCTTGATGCTCCTTCTAATCGTTACTGTCGGCAATTTTGATGTCTTTAATCAGAAGCTGAATTGAGCTGTTTCCGTTGAAGTTGTTTTCTTCCAGTGTATAACAAATGTCCAATGGATTCATTGCTTTCAGGTAATCGTTAAACTCACCCATACGAAATGCAATGCCATTCATGACATTTTCAGAGCTGGCATCTACCAATTCCATTTTGATATGCTCTTGGTCTTTTCCAACCAAGCGACTTGTCCCGTAATCGAATACACGTCTTGTACAAAAAATGGGTTTCATGTTCTCAGGACCATACGGACTAAACTGTTTCAATATTCTGAAAAACTTTGGTGTGATTTCATTAAAATCAATGACGCAGTCGATATCAAGCTGCATTTGTAGTTGTTCATCCGTGATGGTTTCACATACAAAGGTTTCAAAACGATGTTTGAATGCTTCAAGATTGCTTTCTTTTAATGTTAATCCAGCGGCATACATATGGCCTCCGAAATTCTCGAGCAGATCACGGCAATTTTCGATGGCTTTATAAATATCGTATCCGGGGACTGAACGAGCCGAACCGGTGACCAGTCCATTTGAAAGGGTTAGCACAATGGAGGGCCTGTAATAGAGCTCAGTCAGGCGGGAGGCTACAATGCCGACAACTCCTTTGTGCCATGAAGGATGATATACTACGATCGATTTCTTGTCCCGAAATCCTTCCAGATTTAGCAGAAACTGTGAAGCTTCTTCTGTAATTGATTTGTCGAGATCTTTGCGTGTTTCGTTATATTGATTGAGACAGTCGCATTTGGTATTGGCAAATGTTTCGTCTCGTGTAACCAACAGATCTACTGCTTCCCGCGCTGACTGGATACGCCCGGAAGCATTGATGCGGGGGCCAATCTTGAATACAATGTCGCTGATGCTAATCTCTTTTTCGTTTAGAGCACAGAGATTGATGATGGATCTTAGACCAAGGTTTGGGTTTGTACTCAGTTTTTTCAGTCCAAAGTGGGCAAGTACCCGGTTCTCTCCCGTAATTGGAACAATGTCGGAAGCGATGCTGACTGCTAAAAAGTCGATTAACTGGTAAGCCGAGCTTAGGTCAATCTGGTTGTTGATGGCAAGCGCCTGCATTAGTTTAAATCCGACTCCGCATCCAGAAAGATGGGGATAGGGATAAGTTGAGTCTAAACGCTTCGGATCGAGTACTGCGACTGCATTGGGCAGTATTTCGTCGGGCATGTGGTGGTCGCAAATGATAAAATCTACATTATGTTCGTTTGCATAAGCGATTTTATCTACAGCCTTAATGCCGCAATCGAGCGCGATAACCAGTGAAAACCCATTAGCAGCAGCATAATCAATGCCTTTATAGGATATGCCATAACCTTCAGTATAACGATCCGGTAAATAATAATCAAGGTTTGATGTGAATTGTTGCAAATACTTATATACCAGTGCAACAGCTGTTGTCCCATCCACATCGTAATCGCCATAGACCAGGATTTTTTCTTTACGCCCCAAGGCAAGGTTTAGTCGTTCGACAGCTTTATCCATATCGTTCATCAGAAATGGATCATGCAGTTGCGACAGGTCGGGACGAAAAAATTGTTTGGCCTCTTCGAAAGTTTTTATGCCACGTATAACTAATAGTTTTGTCAACACATGGCTGATTCCAAGTTCTCTGGCTAGTTGTTCACTATTAGCTTGCTCGTCGGGTGTAAGTGTACGAAAGTTCCATTGATTTGTCATCTATAGGGTTTATTTTTGTATTTCCTTGTGATATAAAAATACCGTAAGTAGTTGTTTATAAATACGGTATGAAAAGAGAATGGTTGAAAAAAACGATTATGAATTTTGAAGCATAAAATTAAAGAAAAATACCGGTTAAAAGAGTATTTGAAAGAAATAAAATCGTAGACACCGAGATTTCCGGATTGTGATGTTAAAACAGAGAGATAGTTGCACATTTGCTTGATAAATGTGTAATTTTGTGCCCAAATACGAACAACATGATCGAAAAAAACTTCATTAAACTATACGAGAAAAGCTTTAAGGATAATTGGTTACGTAGTGCTTTGTCTGATTACGGGGATCCTACTCCTATGCGCTATGCCGATGTAGCAGAGGAAATCGCCCGTATTCATCTTTTATATCAGAAGATGCATTTACGCAAAGGGGACAAGGTGGCTCTTGTGGGAAAAAATAGCACGAGATGGGTATTGGTATACATGGCTACAATAACTTATGGTGCTGTGATTGTCCCTATTTTGCAAGATTTCAACCCTAATGATATTCATCATATTGTCAATCATTCCGATGCCCATGTGTTATGGGTGAGCGATTCAATATGGGAAAACCTTGAGGAAGAAAAAATGGAAATGTTGCGCGCTATTTTTTCGCTCAATGATTCACGGTGTATCTGTCAGCATGATGGTGAAACTATTCAAAAACTGGTGAAGAATCTGGATCATGAGTTTGCGGCACGCTATCCCCAAGGATTTTCTCCTGCTGATGTTCAATATACTGAGGTGTCGAATGAGGAATTGTTGCTTCTGAATTATACTTCGGGAACAACCGGCTTCACAAAAGGGGTAATGCTTACCGCTAACAATATGGCTGGTAATGTTCTTTTTGCGATCAATTCCGGTTTGATGCACAATCAAACCCGTATTCTTTCTTTTCTTCCGCTGGCACATGCTTACGGATGTGCTTTTGAAATGCTGTCGCCGCTTGCAAATGGAGGGCATGTGACATTGCTGGGTAAAATTCCGTCTCCGAAAATTCTGGTGCAGGCTATGTCGTTAGTGAAACCAACTATTATCCTGACAGTCCCATTGGTTCTTGAAAAGATTTACAAAAAGCAGGTGTTGCCATTGCTGAATCGACGTGCTATGCGTTTGGCTCTGAATATTCCGTTGTTGGATGCGCGTATTCTCTCCACCATTCAAAAAAAAGTGATTGCAGCTTTTGGAGGTGAGTTTATGCAGGTTGTTGTCGGAGGTGCTCCGCTGAATCCTGAAGTTGAAGCTTTTCTTTTGAAAATTAAGTTTCCCTTCACGGTTGGATACGGAATGACGGAATGTGCGCCTCTAATCAGCTATTCTCCTTATTATGAATATATAGAAAGTTCGTGTGGAAAAATCCTGAACGGCATGGAAGTTCGTATCGATGCGTCTGATCCGACAACTAAGGTAGGCGAGATCTGTGTGCGTGGTGAAAACGTTATGTCAGGCTATTATAAAAATGATGTGGCTACACATGACGCTTTTGACAAAGATGGCTGGTTTCATACAGGTGATTTAGGCACAGTCGATAACAATGGGGTGATTTATATACGGGGACGTAGTAAAAGTATGATTTTGGGAGCCAGTGGACAAAATATTTATCCAGAGGAAATTGAAGCAAAACTTAATAATTTGCCTTTTGTGATGGAGAGCCTCGTGATTGAACATGAAGGTAAACTCTTTGCTTTGGTCTATCCTGATTATGAAGGAGTTGATGAGTCGCACATTGCATATGAAGATCTGGAGATGGTGATGGAGCAAAATCGTATTGCTTTGAATAAGGATCTGGCTGTTTATGAAACAATATCGAAAATTGTGCTTTATCCGAACGAATTTGAGAAGACTCCCAAGAAAAGTATTAAAAGATATTTATATATAAATGCCTTGAAATAGTGATTTTATCATTTAATTGTGATTGTATTGGCGGTTTGATATGAAATTATGTTAAAGTGATAAATCTTTGCGCAACGTATTGAAATCAGTTGTACCTTTGCATCGGTTTTAATGCCACTTATTCATAATGTTTAATTTCTAAAGGTAAAAAAAATGAAAAAGGTAATTTTGTTATTTGCTGTCGTTGGTGCTATCGCATGTGTTGCATGTCAGTCTAAACCTGCTCAAGAAGCTGCTCCTGCTCCAGCTCCTGCTGCTGCTCCAGCTCCTACAACTCCAGCTCCTGCTGCTGATTCAGCTGCTGCTGCTGCTCCTGCTGCAACTCCTGCTGCTCCTGCAACAAAGTAATTTTGCATCAGCAAAAAAAATGAAGTCCGTTGTTACAACGGACTTTTTTTTTATCTTTACCGCTCGTTTTGTTTATTCTCAATCTTTATTACCATGCATAAAACCAATACTTTCTTAGTCTTCTTAAGTTTGATTTTTGTTCTGGCAGGATGTACAAGTAAAAAACAATTTACAGTATCAGGAACCATTGCCGGTGCATCCGGTCAAAAATTATATCTCGTTCATGATGGTCTTTTATCTTCTTCTTCGCTTGATTCGTGTGTATTAGATGCCAAAGGAAATTTTTCATTCAAAGCAGCACGTCCCAAATACCCCGATTTTTATCTTCTTAAGCTGAACAATGAATCTGTGTTGTTTGCTGTCGATTCATGTGAACATGTCGTAGTCGACGCAAATGCGAAGACTCTGGACAGTATTTACACAGTGGAGGGATCATCCAATTCTGAAAAAATTAATGAACTGCATTTGTCGTTACTGCGTCTCCAGAAGACTATTGCGCAGGTTTTGAAAACAAAAACCACTACTAATCAGTCACAGATTACGGCGCAATTGGATAGTGCCATAGAACAACATAAAAAGATTGCCCGTGCTATCATATTGACCAATCCTTTGTCAACCGCTGCTTATTATGCAGTTTTTCAACAATTAAACGAGTATTTCGTTTTTTCACCTTTTAATAAGGATGACAGGCGTTATTGTGCTGCAGTGGCAACAGCTTATAGTACTTTTTATCCGAAATATAATCGTTCTATAAGTTTGTATAATTATGTAATGCAAGCCATCGTAGCCGATAGAAAAGCTGAAAACCAGGCGATTCTGGCTCAAATGTTGCAACATGCAAAGTCTGGCATTGTTGATTTAAGCTTGCCGGATATTAACGGAACGATCCACAAATTGTCTGATTTGAAAGGGAAGGTTGTTTTACTTGATTTTGTGATGTACCAAGAGCCTAATTTATCAGATTATATATTTTCACTGCGTGATTTATATTCGAAGTATCACTCCCAAGGATTAGAAGTTTATCAGGTGTCACTGGATAAAAACCAGAGTACCTGGATTAATGCCATTACGAACTTGCCCTGGATATGTGTTTGGGGTAATGGCAACAGTGCTTTGGCTTATAATGTGAGACAGGTACCTACGAATTTTCTGATTGATCGTTCAGGGAATCTTGTGAAGCGCAATGCTTCAAGCGAAGATATTATAAAAGCCATTCAGAGCAAATGAGGTTTCATGAGAAAGATCCGGGTGGCCTCCAACGCATTTCTCGGGCAATAAAAGAACAAGCTGTCAGGTTAGGCTTTGTTGCCTGCGGCATTACTCCTGTTCGTTTATTGGAGGAGGATGCTGCTTTTATGAAACATTGGTTAGCAGAAGGCCGGCATGGTTCCATGTCTTATCTTGAACGATATGCTGAAGAACGTGAAAATCCAGGATTATTGCTCGAAAATGCCCGGTCGATAATTGTGGTACTTTTTCCATATCAGGGAAATAGGAAACAGCCCCTTGGAGCTCCCAAAATTGCTAAATATGCGTATGGCAGTGATTACCATTATGTCATCAAACAAAAACTGCAGCAACTTCTGGAATTTATTCATCATGAAATAACGCCGGTGAATGGAAGAGCGTTTTGTGACACAGCCCCTGTGTTTGAAAGACGGTGGGCACAGCAGGCCGGTTTGGGTTGGATCGGGACAAACAAGTGCCTTATTCATCCTGAATTTGGTTCTTTTGCTATGATTGGTGGGTTAATTTCCGATTTGGAAGTTGCATATGATCAACCGATGGAAGGGGGCTGTGGTAATTGTGGCCTGTGTGTTGCTAAATGTCCGACCCATGCCTTGTCTATTCCGGGCCGTTTCGATGCAACCCAATGCATTTCCTATCTGACTATTGAATCAAAAGAAGAAATTCCTGAAGTATGGAAAGGCAAGTTACAGGGATACGTAGCTGGATGCGATATTTGTCAGGATGTTTGCCCCTGGAATCATAAAAAATTGATCAGTCAATCCTCTATAGACGCAGAGCAGGATGTTTTATGGCAGATGACGCGGGAAGAATGGCGTCTGATGAATGGTTCCTGGTATAAAAGAATGGTTAGAAAAAGTGCCTTAAATAGAATTCCTTATAAAAAGATGAGGCAGAATCTGCTTGCGATCGATCCGTTGTTTTTTGGAGAACACCCGGAAGAGGAATAAAACATAAAATATCATTGCTTCACAAAAAATAAATTGTACCTTTGTTTGGTGAAATGCCTGATTTATTGCTGAATCTATGGCTTTTAATTGTATCTGTCTGACAATATCTTGTTTGTGTTTGTGTCGAATTTTTATTGCTGAAAACCATTATCATGAACTTATTTGCAAAAAAATTTTTTGGGACGTTTAAGGGCACAGCGCAACTTGAACGGGAAATGCATCGAATGGAACAGGTGTATGAGCGTTATATGTCCATTGAAAAATCTGAGCTATTACAGGAATATAAGGCGTTGCGCAAGGAGGTGAAATCGTCGGCATTTAAGGACAATAAGAAAATATTAATTAACAGAAAATTCAAAGATACAGAGGAATATCAGGACTGGCATAAATACAACCACTTGAAAAACAGCCCAAAGCTCAACCATTATTTTACGATTCTTCAATCGCCTGAATTAGCCGCTTTTTTAGCATTCAAACAAACCGACGAATATGAACTGATCGGAAATAAGATTGAATTGAAAAAATCGGAAAAATTACGTCAGTTCAGAGCATACGAGAAATCCAGAGATTATAAATTATACATACGCTTTCATGGTTCGTATCTACTGGAAGAATACGAACGATTAAAACAAGTCGTCTCTACGCCTGAATTTATTGAGTTCAAAGAGTTTTGGTCTGATCCTCACCGTTGGTTAAAAACGGAAGATTATCAGAAAGATGTCAAATTTCGTGAGCTATCGGAACATGCTGATATTATTTTTTATCAGAAAACAGACTCGCAACAATTTGACTTCTTTAGAAAATGGAAAAAGGTATTTGAAGATGATTTTAACGGGCCGGGACTCGATAAATCCAAATGGGAAGTGGGCTATTATTTTGCAGATCAACAATTAATTCGCCATTATTCGTTGACAAGCTGCAAACAGGCTAACAATGAGGGCAAGAATGTGACGGTGGCTGACAGTTGTTTGACGATTGAAACATTGAAAGAATCTGTTGTGTCACGGGCCTGGGATGATCAGAAAGGTTTTGTAATGCATAAATTTGACTACACTTCCGATGTGATCAATGCCGGAAATGCGTTTCAGATGACGTCTGGTCTTGTACAGATGAAACTACGGATTCGTGGAGGTAAAATTACGCATGTCTGTTGTTTGGTCAATGAACGCAAAACGCCTCAGATTAATCTTTTTCATGTTGATCATAAAATGATTTCAGTAGGCTATGTGTTGGATGATATTGCGCAGAGTGAGCAAATCAAAGGTATATCGCCTTATGATTTTTATATTTTCAGTGTTGAATGGAGTAGAGGCGAATTGATTTGGAGAGTGAATAACCAGGAAGTTTTTCGCGTAGAACGAAGTTTTAGCCCATCTGTGCCTCTTTTTCCATTGTTTGCATCTATTGTTCGTCCTGATCAGGAAGGAGTAGGTCATCTCGATGTAGACTGGATCCGTATTTATCAATCACAAAAGCCTGAGTAAAAATGATTTTTCATATTTATTCTTAAACATGTTTTTATACCATCAATGACTAACGAGGAAGTATCACAACTATTGAAGCAAGAGGCTGAAGCTATTCTTAATATTCCTGTGAATGAATCTTTTAATGCTGCAATCGATCTGATTGTGGAGAAGGTACATGGACATCACGGGAAATTGGTGACATCAGGAATGGGTAAAGCGGGACAGATCGCTTTGAATATTGCTACAACTTTTAGTTCAACAGGAACGCCATCTGTTTTTTTACACCCAAGTGAAGCTCAACATGGAGATTTGGGCGTTTTACAAGAGAATGATATCATGCTTCTTATCTCCAATTCAGGAAAAACGCGTGAAATTCTGGAGCTGGTAGAACTGTCTCATCATTTGTACGATACGCTTCCATATATTGTTATTACAGGAAATGCTAATAGCACTTTGGCGGCTTTAGCAGATGTGGTTTTGTTGACCGGCAATCCGGAAGAGGTATGTGCGCTTGGATTGACGCCAACAACATCAACTACGATGATGACTGTTATTGGCGATGTTTTGGTGGTCGGCACCATGCGTCGTATTCATTTCACGCGCAGTGAATACAACAAAAGGCATCACGGAGGCTACCTGGGACAAAAATCAAAAGAGGGAGCCAATTAGCTTCAAGATTTTTTTGTACAATAAAAAAGCCGCCTTTGAATTAAAAGCGGCTTTTTTTATTTGTATGCAAAATGTTTATTCAGAAACCACTTCGAAAGCAATTTCGACACTGACTTCTTTATGTAATTTAAGAATGGCTTTGTATTGGCCAACTTCCTTGATAGCTTCTTTGATAAGAATAATTTTCCGGTCAACATTATATCCTAATTTTTCGAGAGCTTCAGCAATCTGAATATTATTGACCGAACCAAAGATTTTACCGGTTGAACTGGTTTTGGCACCAATAGTAAGAGAAACTCCTTGCAGTTTTTCAGCCAATTCCTGAGCCTCAGTTTTAATACGAGCTAATTTATGAGCACGTTGGCGTAGATTTTCTGCTAACATTTTCTTTGCGGAGGGAGTTGCCAAAACCGCTTTACGTTGCGGAATCAAATAATTGCGTCCGTATCCGTCTTTTACTTTTACAACATCATCTTTATAACCTAAATTGACGATGTCTTCTAATAAAATAATTTCCATATTCTTTTTCCTCCTTTTTATTTCATCATATCAGTTACGTAAGGAAGCAATGCCAAATGGCGTGCTCTTTTTACAGCTTGCGCTACTTTACGTTGGTATTTCAACGAAGTACCGGTGAGACGACGAGGAAGAATTTTACCTTGCTCGTTGAGGAACTTTTTCAAGAATTCCGGATCTTTGTAGTCGATGTATTTAATCCCGTTCTTTTTGAAACGACAATATTTTTTCTTTTTCGTATCGACAGTAGGCGGATTCAAATATCTGATTTCTGGAGTGTTTGTTGCCATAATTATTTTTCCTTTCCTTCTTTTTTAGCCGATTTTAAACTTTTTCTTTTTTCTGCATATTCTACTGCAAATTTGTCCATGTGGAAAGTCAGGAAACGAATTACGCGTTCATCACGCCGATACTGAACTTCCAGCTTTTCTACTAACGAAGGATCTCCTTTGAATTGCAACAATGCATAGAAGCCTGTCGATTTTTTTTGGATGGGGTAGGCCAGTTTGCGCAATCCCCATAATTCTTCATTCATGATCTCTGCCCCCTCTTGTACCAAGAGATCTTTGAATTTGTCAACCGCTTCCTTCATCTGTACATCAGACAAAACGGGAGTTAAAATGAAAACGGTTTCATAATTGTTCAACATACGCTTTAATAATTAATTAAATGAATTTTGAGGGTGCAAAGATACTATTTTTCATTGAACGAGCAAATGGTTTGTACAACAAAATTTTAATGGGTTTTGTGCGTTGGCATTTCAATACAGGTTATGTGTGTTTTTGAGATGAACAAACAGGGGATTAATTTATGGTTTTGGTGGCTTGGGGAAAAAATGTACCTTTAGCATTTCAATTTATTGTATGAAAAGATGCGGATTATTATCATCCGTAAGTTATGCAAATGTTTTAAATCCCGATATTATGTATGTATTTTCAGATTCTGTAAAAGATTTACGGTCTTCAGCTATTCGTGATTTGATGAGTTTAGCAACTCATCCAGACATGATTTCCTTTGCCGGAGGGATGCCGGATAATGAACTCTTCCCTTTGGAAGATGTTGGGGAGATTTTTAATAGTCTGTCAAGACGCGAGCAACAAGCAGCATTGCAGTATGCTCCAACAACCGGATATCCACCTCTTTTGCAAGAACTTGAAAAATGGTTGCGCAAAAAGGGATTACCGGTTGATACTAACCGACTCATTGTCACTACTGGATCCTTGCAGGGAATTAATATTTTTGCTAAGCTATTTGTCAATCCTAACGATGTGGTTTTGACTGAAAATCCATCTTTTATAGGAGCATTATCTGCATTTAATTCCTACTTGGGGAAAATACATGGCATTCCGATGGATGAGGAGGGGATGAATATTGAAAAATTAAAAGAAGCCTTGTCTTTAAACCCAAAATTGTTGTATGTGATGCCTACATTTCATAATCCGGCTGGTACTTCATATAGTTTGGAGCGACGCAAACAACTGCTGGCTGTAATGAATGAAACATCCGTGCCGATTTTGGAAGATGATGCTTATGGCGATTTGGCTTTTAATGCCGAGGATACAGCTTTGCGTGTGCCCTTAAAAGCTCTTTCTGAAAAGGAAAGTCAGATTTGTTACTCCGGATCATTCTCGAAAATTTTTGGGCCTGGCATTCGTTTAGGATGGATGTTGCTTAGTGATGATTTTTATCGTAAGGCTGAGTTGTGTAAACAATCTTTTGATGCCTGCTCTCCGACCTTTACGCAAGTGCTGGCATATCGTTTCCTTGCTTCGGGTAAACTGGATCGTTATGTGGCATGGGTTCGTGTTATTTATAAACAACGCGCTGATTATATGGTGGATGCTATAATGCGCTATTTCCCGGAGGAAGCTAAGTTTGTTCGACCTCAAGGCGGATTTTATTTGTGGGTAAAATTGCCAGACGGGATGGATGAACAGGAATTGTTGAAAGCGACCATTGCCGACGGAGCTGTATTTGTAGTTGGGTCAACTTTTGACCCATCCGGAACATCAAATGGGTATATCCGTCTTTCATTCTCCAATACACCTGAAGAAAAAATAGAACGAGGTATCCGCATTATAGGAGATCGGATGAAACAAATGATGAAAAAGTCTTTGTAGTGCTGTTTTGTACGCGGGCCCATTGTTGTCGTGGTTTGTAATATTCAAGAAAAATAACTATCTTTGCGCCGATTTTATTGTTGGAATGTTTGTGCAACTTCACAATAAAGTTGATTTAAGGGTTGACATTATAATTGCTGTCACAACGAAGATTATAATTGTTTACACTTAAACTCAAGAGGATGATAGTTTTACACGATTTACTACAGCAGTAGTGCTTGGGAAACCCTTTTGAAGTCCTTTCAATGGGTTTTTTTTGTTTTTGATTGATTCGTATATGCTGATAGCTAACAGCGTGGAGATCAATAAAAAAATATATATCTTTGACAACTGTTTTTCATCAAAGGCATCAATGATCGAACAACAAAAAATATATGATTTAGTTGCATCCTATCTGGTCGGGAAAGCAGTTTTTATTGTCGATGTAACAGTTTCTCCCGATAATTCTATCGTAGTTGAAATTGATTCTAACCAAGGAGTGACTATTGATGAGTGTGTCGCTTTAAATCAGTTTCTGGAATCAAAACTTGATCGTGATATTGAGGATTTTGATCTGGAAGTGGGATCGGCAGGTTTGAGTGCTCCGTTCAAAGTGTTGCAGCAATATGAGAAAAATGTGGGCAACGAAGTTGAAGTGGTTACCAGAAAAGGAGAAAAATATACAGGCGTATTGGAATCTGTTTTTTCAGACGGATTTACAATAGTTATAGAAGAAAAAGTGAGGGAAGAAGGCGCAAAACGTAAGAAAACGGTTGAACGAGTATTGCAATTTGCCTTTGAAGAAGTAAAAAAAACCAACTATTTAATTAGATTCAAATAGCTATGAGCAAAATGGAATCCATCAATTTCATTGATACCTTTGCAGAGTTTAAGGAACTAAAAAATATTGATCGTCCTACACTGATCAGTATTTTGGAAGAATCCTTTCGTGGAGCACTTGCCAAAATGTTCGGATCGGACGAAAATTTTGATGTGATCATTAATCCTGATAAAGGAGACTTTGAAATATGGCACAACCGGGAGGTGGTTGCAGACGAAGATGTCGAAGATCCAATCCGTCAGATATCATTGTCAGAAGCAAAGAAGATTGACGCTGATTATGAAATTGGCGAAACGGTTGCTGATGCTGTTGATTTTCTTGGATTTGGGCGCCGGGCTATTTTGACATTGCGTCAAACCCTTTCATCCAAGATCTTGGAACTCCAGAAAGATTATCTTTTTAATAAATATAAAGATCGCATCGGAGAGATTGTTAGTGGTGAAGTATATCAAATGTGGAAAAAAGAAATTCTTCTTTTGGATGATGAGGGCAACGAATTGCTTCTGCCAAAACCAGAACAGATTCCTGCTGATTTTTATCGTAAAGGAGACACCGTTCGTTCTGTAGTTCTGAAGGTGGAGAATCGTAATGGAAACCCCAAAATCATTGTATCCCGGACTTCTCCCATGTTTCTGCAGCGATTATTTGAATTAGAAGTTCCTGAGATTCATGACGGATTGATTACTATTCGTAAGATAGCCCGTATTCCCGGAGAAAGGGCAAAAGTGGCAGTGGAAACCTATGACGAAAGAATTGATCCCGTAGGTGCATGCGTTGGAGTAAAAGGAGCCCGTATTCATGGAATAGTCAGAGAATTACGGAATGAAAATATTGACGTCATCAATTATACCAATAATATCTCGTTGTTTATCGCACGGTCACTAAGTCCTGCAAAAATTTCTTCAATCCAGTTGGATGAAGAGAATCGTAAAGCCGATGTTTATCTGAAACCTGAAGAGATATCAATGGCCATTGGGAAAGGTGGGATGAATATCCGCCTGGCCTCTATGTTGACTGATTATACCATTGATGTATTCAGAGATATTGATGAGGCAGACGACGAAGATATCTATCTGGATGAGTTTAATGATGAAATAGAACAATGGATAATCGACGTTTTGAAATCTATTGGCTGTGATACAGCAAAAAGCGTTTTGGCCATTCCTCGTGATGAATTGATCCAACGTAGTGATTTGGAGGAAGAAACCATTGATGATGTGTTGCGCGTGATTAAAGCAGAATTTGAAGAGTAAATTACCTGAAAAGCTTTTCGATTCTTATGCTATAGTCAATATTGAAAATACTTCTATTGTATTTGAGACAGAATTCAAAACAATATGACAGACAAATTTATTCATCGTGATGATGAAAGAAATTAATGCGATTGGTTTTCAAAAACAAAATTATTATTATGTCGAGTATCAGGTTAAGTAAAGTCGTAAAAGATTTAAACGTGGGCCTTTCTACAGCTGTCGATTTTTTGCGGAAAAAGGGGCATGCAGTGGATTCCAATCCGAACCATAAAATATCGGATGAGGAATATGCATTGCTTGTAAAAGAATTTAGCACGGATAAAGATCTGAAGCAAATGTCGGAGCGGGAAACACAAATGCGTTTGGAAAAGGAAAGGATGCATACTCATGTTTCGAATCCTGTTACGCCATCAACCTCTGACGCTGTAAAAAAGAGTAGCCTGGAAGAAAAGTCTTTACATCCTGCAGAAGTAGGAAAAGATACCCAACAAGAGGAACCGATACACCATGAGGATTATGTATCGAATGAAAAACCTGAAGAAATCAAAATAGAAATTGACGCAGAATTATTACCTCATATAAAAAAGGTTGGTAAAATCGACTTAGATTTTGTAAACAAATCTTCTCAAAGCAAAGAAGAAGCCAATGTTGAATCTGAAGTAGAACCGGAACCTACACCGGAACCAGAAGAACAACTATCGGAACCCGAGGTTAAGGAGCCTGAGATTAATGAGGTTAATGAACCAGAATTAGTGTCTGATATATCTGAAAATCATCCATCTGACAACATAGAAATTGAAGACCCAATAGAGAAAGCTTCAGAAGAGGAACAATCAGAATTGGTTGAAGATGAGACAAAATCTGAATACCCCGATCACGATAATATTGAAATGGAAGCAGAGACTGATACAGAACCAGAGCCGGTAACGGAAACAAGTGAAGCTGTGGCTTCGGGAGAACCCGAAGCTGAAATCTTTAAATTGCATCGCAATATTATTGAACCTAATATTAAGGTTATATCGAAGATTAATCTCAAGGATATCAATCAACAAACAAGGCCTAAAAAGAAAACTAAGGAGGAAAAACGTAAAGAACGAGAAGAAAAAGAACGTCTGCAACGTGAACAACAGGCATCCAACTCCCGTGTTTCTCAAAATAATATAGCTCCTGAGAATAATAACAAACCAAGTGCTGCCCCCAAGGCAGGACAGCCTGATGATAATAAAAAGAAAGAGAAGCGGAAACGCATTCATAAAGAAAAAGTTGATATTGATAAAACGGGACAAGGTGTTTCTCATCCTCAAAGAAATACTGATCATAAGCCCAAAGGAGAAGGTAACTTTATAAAGCGACCATTCAAACCAGAGGTAAGTGAAGAAGATGTTCAAAAACAGATCAAAGAGACACTTGCACGTTTAACACAGAAAAAAACCAAAGGTTCGAAATACCGTAAGGAGCGCCGTGATTCTATTGTTGCTCGTCAAATAGAACGGGCAGAACAGGAAAAGGATGATGAAAAGGTATTGAAGCTTACGGAATTTGTTACAGTTGCCGAATTAGCCATAATGATGGATGTTCCTGTAACGAATGTTATAGCAACCTGTATGAATCTAGGCGTGATGGTTTCCATCAATCAGCGACTGGATGCAGAAACGATCAATATTGTGGCCGATGAATTTGGTTTCTCAACAGAATATGTTAGTTCTGAGGTGATTGAAGCTATTAATCAGGAAACAGAAGAAGAGGATGAATCTGAACGTATCTCGAGACCTCCTATTGTAACAGTTATGGGGCACGTTGATCACGGAAAAACTTCTTTGCTTGACTATATCCGGAAATCAAATGTTATTGCCGGTGAAGCAGGTGGAATTACTCAGCATATCGGAGCATACCATGTGACTTTGGAGGGTGGACGACGAATTACTTTCCTGGATACTCCAGGACACGAAGCTTTTACCGCTATGCGTGCACGTGGTGCTGCTGTGACTGATATAGCGATTATTATTGTTGCTGCTGATGATAGTGTAATGCCTCAGACAATTGAAGCTATTCACCATGCTTCTGCTGCAAATGTTCCGATCGTTTTTGCAATCAATAAGATTGATAAACCCGGAGCAAATCCTGAGAAAATTAAAGAGGCTCTGGCCAATATGAACTATTTGGTCGAAGATTGGGGTGGTAAATATCAATCACAAGAGATTTCGGCTAAAAAAGGTGCCGGAATCAAAGAGTTACTCGAAAAAGTATTACTCGAAGCTGATTTACTGGAATTAAAAGCAAATCCTGATAAACGTGCCATAGGATCAACCATTGAGTCATCTTTGGATAAAGGACGTGGTTATGTTGCTACCGTGCTGGTGCAAGACGGAACACTTCATATGGGGGACGTGGTATTGGCCGGAACGCATTTCGGGAAAGTTAAAGCTATGTTTAATGAGAGAAACCAACGTGTTACAAAAGCTGGGCCGTCTGAACCTGTCATTATTCTTGGCTTGAATGGGGCTCCCCAGGCAGGTGATAATTTCAACGTGATGCCCACAGAACAAGAAGCTCGGGATATTGCAACAAAGCGTGAGCAATTGCAACGAGAACAGGGATTGCGCACCAGTCGTCATATTACGTTGGATGAGATTGGCCGACGTATTGCTATAGGAAACTTCCAGGAGCTGAATATTATCGTTAAAGGTGACGTGGATGGATCTATTGAAGCGTTGTCCGATTCGTTAATCAAGCTGTCTAATGATGAGATACAGGTGAATGTAATCCACAAGGCTGTTGGGCCTATCTCAGAGTCTGATGTGATGTTGGCTGCTGCTTCTAATGCCATTATAGTTGGCTTTCAGGTTCGTCCTTCGCTGGCTGCCCGTAAGATAGCAGAGAAAGAAGAAATTGATATCCGCTTGTATTCCATTATTTATAATGCTATTGAAGAGATTAAAGCGGCTATGGAAGGTATGCTTTCTCCCGAAATTCAGGAAGAAATCGTGGCAACAGTCGAAGTACGCGAAGTATTTAAAATTACCAAAGTTGGGACAGTAGCAGGTTGTATTGTTAAAGAAGGCAAGATTAAGAGAGGCTCTAAAGTGCGTCTGATTCGTGATGGTATCGTTGTGTATACGGGAGAATTGGGATCTTTGAAGCGCTTCAAAGAAGATGTCAAAGAAGTTGCTACAGGGTATGAGTGTGGCTTAAATGTCGCTAATTATAACGATATTAAAATAGGAGATATTGTTGAAGGATACGAAGAAGTTGAAGTGAAGAAAACGCTTTAATTTTTGAATAACATATTGGGTACAAAGCGTTCTTCAGTAAACTGAAAGGGCGCTTTTGTTTTTCTGATCTTTTCACCAGATGTTCAATGAATAAACTGGACTTATTTTTTCTGGTCGTTTTGGGGATAGGATTCATCCGTGGGTTGATGAAAGGAGCTATTATGCAGCTGGCGTCACTGGCGGCCATTATTCTGGGCATTTATGGTGCATCTACCCTGTATGAACCGTTTGCTCATTTTTTAGCACAATCTTTACATGTTTCTGTTCAGCTTTCCGCCCCTTTAGCTTTTTTGCTGCTTTTTGTTGCCATTGGGCTTGGTTTGTTTTTTCTAGGGAAGCTACTGGCCTCCTTTTTCAAAGCGATTTCATTATCGTGGATTGACCGTTTGTTGGGAGCTCTGATTGGATTACTTAAAGTAGCTTTGATCTTGGGAATTTTATTGCAACTGTTTGCTTTTTTAGATGCTGCAAAGTCTAAAGGAGCTCCAACTAAAACACATTCCACTCTGTATCAGACTCTAGAAGCTTTTCCGTCTCAGGTTTTGCCATTTTTTCATTTGCATGTTACAAAATCGTCTGTTTTGAAATAAAACCCTCTTTTTTGTTAGGTTTTTCATTGTAAAAAATGTTATCTTTTGCGGCTTTCGCCCCAAAAAGAAGTATCTTTGCAAAGAAAAATGATTTTCACTCTAAAAACTACAGATATGGTAAGTTACAAAGAATTAGGATTAGTCAACACAAAAGAATTATTCAAGAAAGCGTTTGAAGGCAAATATGCTATTCCAGCTTTCAATTTCAATAACATGGAACAATTGCAAGCAATTATTTCAGCATGTGTTGAAGAACGTTCACCGGTAATTCTGCAGGTTTCGAAAGGCGCAAGAGCCTATGCGAACGAAACTTTGTTGCGTTATATGGCCCAAGGAGCTGTTGAATATGCTAAAGAATTGGGATACAATATTCCAATCGTTTTGCACTTGGACCATGGCGATTCTTTCGAATTATGTAAAGCATGTATCGAATCCGGTTTTTCGTCCGTTATGATTGACGGATCGCATTTGCCTTATGAAGAAAATGTAGCTTTGACTCGTAAAGTTGTAGAATTTGCTCATGCTCATGATGTAACCGTTGAGGGTGAATTGGGTGTGTTAGCCGGAGTGGAAGATGAAGTTTCGGCTGAACATCATACTTATACACGTCCTGAAGAAGTTGAAGATTTTGTGAAAAAGACCGGTGTTGATTCATTGGCTATTTCAATCGGAACATCACACGGAGCTAATAAATTCAAACCTGAGCAATGTACCCGCAATGCTGAAGGTCGCTTGGTGCCTCCTCCTTTACGTTTTGATATTCTGGAAGAAGTTGAAAAACGTATTCCGGGATTTCCTATTGTACTTCATGGTTCTTCGTCTGTGCCGCAAGACGATGTTGATACCATCAACAAATACGGAGGCGCTCTGAAAGATGCTATTGGTATTCCAGAAGAAGATTTGAGACATGCAACTACTTCTGCTGTTTGCAAAATAAATATTGATTCTGATGCCCGTTTGGCAATGACAGCGGCAGTTCGTCAGGTATTTGCTACAAAACCCGCCGAATTTGATCCTCGTAAATATTTAGGTCCTGCTCGTGATCACATGAAGGCTTTGTATACTCACAAAGTGAAAAATGTATTAGGTAGCGCAGGTAAAGCTTAATAACATTATCTATCCTCAAACTTGTTGAGGAAAAAGGAAAGCTGTCTGAAGAAGGCAGCTTTTTTTTTCTCATAGAAAAGCAGAAAGTAGCTATCTTTGTATCAAATCATGACGTTGCAAAATATGTTTCTTCGTTTATCGTCTTCTTTTCTTAATCGTGATGCACGTATTGTTGCTCCGGAATTATTAGGTAAAGTTCTGGTACGAAAACTTGAAGATGGCACTGAGTTGCGTGGAATGATTATAGAAACAGAAGCATACTATGGAGAAGAGGATAAAGCTTGTCATGCAAGTAAAGGACGAACTGCCCGTACTGAAGTGATGTATGCCTCAGGAGGGAAAGTGTATGTGTACTTTATTTATGGCATGTATTGGATGCTTAATGTGGTGACTGGAACCGAAGGGCATCCGCAGGCAGTGTTGATTAGAAGTATTGATAAAGCGACTGGACCTGGAAGAGTAGGCAAATGGTTGCAATTGGATCGTTCGTTTTATGGCGAAGATCTTACTCATTCCCAAAGGATTTGGATTGAAGATAGTGATTTATCCCCTGGTTATAAAACCACTCCCCGTATAGGCGTGGAATATGCCGGTGAAGAATGGAGCAAGAAACCATGGCGATTTGTAGTGGAAAATGCCAATCCTGTGAAGCAACATAAACGTGCAAAATTATAACCTAATCCTGATTAGAATAAGGGATTTTTTGTTTTTTATTATGGATACTACAAGACAACTAAAAATTAACCGGATGCTACAAAAAGAGTTGAGCGAGATTTTACTTGCTGAGGCTCGTGCTACCGGACACGGTACATTATTGACCGTCACCAATGTAAGGATAACTCCTGATTTAAGCATTGCCCGTGTTTATTTAAGTATATTCCCCAGTAATCAAAGTGAAGCAATACTGGAACAAGTGAAAGGTAAAACCAAATCAATTCGTTTTCAATTGGGAGCTCGAATTCGCCATCAATTACGGGTTATCCCTGAATTGGCTTTTTATTTGGATGATTCTTTGGATTATATTGAGAACATTGATAATTTGCTCCACAAAGAATAATTATCTTTTTATTCAATAACGTATGAATTTAGCACTGCAAATTGCCCGTCGTTATCTTTTTGCAAAAAAATCGCATAAAGCGATCAATATTATTTCTGCTATTTCTGCTATGGGGGTGATTGTGGGAACAATGGCTATAGTGGCAGTGCTTTCGGTCTTTAACGGATTTGATCACTTGATAGAACACTTGTTTAGTTCTTTTGATCCCGATCTGAAAATTGAATGTGTTCAAGGCAAAGTTTTTAATGTAAAAACTCCAGAGTGGAATGCTGTACGTCGTTTACCCGGCATTGCCTATTTTGATCCAGTGGTTGAGGATAATGCTATGTTACGCTATAAGGATCGGCAAATGCCTGCAACCATAAAAGGGGTTGGCAGTAATTTTCAAAAGATGACTTCCATTGATACCTTGTTGACCGATGGATCATTTACTTTATATGATGGAGCCTTTCAGAACGGCGTTATGGGAGTTGGATTAGCCGGCGCGTTAGGAACTGTTGCAAAGTCGCTTGATCCTGTAGTTATATATGTTCCCAAGCGTACCGGACAAATTAATTTAATTAATCCGGAAAGCAGTTTCAACCAGGCAACGGTTTTTGTGTCGGGTACTTTTTCTATGAAACAGGCAGTTTATGATGATAATTACTTTATTATCTCGTTACCTCTTGCCAGAATGTTGTTTTCTTACAACGATAGCTGCGCCACAGCAGTTGAACTTAAGCTTCAATCACATGTTTATGTCGGAGAAACGCAATCTGAAATAAAAAAACTTTTAGGGCCATCCTTTATGGTTTTGAACCGGTTTGAGCAACAAGGCGATTATTTCCGCATTATGAAAATTGAGAAATGGATGACTTATCTTATTCTGTCATTTATTCTCCTGATTGCTGTTTTCAATATAATCGGATCCTTGACAATGTTGATTATTGATAAAAAAGATGATATTCAGACATTGCGTAATCTGGGAGCGGATAATCGACTGATTCAAAAAATATTTTTACTCGAGGGTTGGTTGATTTCTGTAATTGGAGCATTTGTCGGCGTCGTTTTGGGCACACTATTAAGCTTTGGACAAGAGCATTTTGGCTGGATTAAATTGCAGGGATCCGGTTTCATTATTCAATCGTATCCTGTTGTCGTACAGTGGACAGATGTCCTTCTTGTGTTTGTCACAGTGCTGGTAATGGGATTTTTAGCTGTACTGTACCCTGTGTATTATTTGAATAAAGAATATTTGAAAGAAAGAAATGGAAAGCAAGATAAGACTATAAACAAATAAAATCGTTTATTATGAAAAAACTTGGATTTTTGATTGGTATATTAGCTGTTGTGTTTGTTAGTTGCTCAAAGAATAATGGAGCAGATCATAGTTCAGCAGTGGTCAATGTTTCAACTGCTGGAACATTATCAGCACTATTGGGGAATAAGTTAACAACTACGATGTTGATTGTCAAAGGTACAATTGATGCACGTGATTTTGTGACTATACGCGACAGCATGCCTGACCTGAAAATTTTGGATTTAAGTGGAGCTACCATTGTTGACTATCAAGGATCGCACGGAACTGTAGCTGCACAAAATGTAAACTATCCCGACAATGTCATTCCTGCTTTTGCATTTTATAATCCTGTATCAAAGGACGACAATACAAACCTGATTAATGTCACACTACCTACTGCTATTACTACTATCGGCGATTCTGCTTTTATGAATTGTTCTGGCTTGTCGTCCTTTTCGATTCCCGCAGGAGTGACAACTCTTGGAAGCGGAGCCTTTTCAGGATGTACTGGTTTTACAGTAATAACTATTCCTTCAGCAGTTGATTTTATTGGAGCCTATGCATTTTACAATTGTAGGAATCTGGCTTCCATTTATGCTTATGCTGCTACTCCGGTCGGACTTAAGATGGCCACGTCGGTGTTTGGCGGAATTAATACAAACACATGTATCCTGTATGTGCCTAGTGCTTCTTTAAGTTTATATCAGGCAGCTGTGGGCTGGTCTGATTTTACAAATATTATAGCGATTGGGGGAGGAATGAATTCCTAACTGTTTTTTGCTATATAATTTTAAAGGCCTTCTTTTTTCAAAGAGGCCTTTTTTATTTTTTGGAGTGAAAACACTAATTTGCAGGGATCGGTTGCTGTTTAACTTGTTTGAAAACCCAATACTTCTGCAAATTATAGTTGAATGCAATGGATACGATCAGGTCAACGATAATACGGCTGATTCTGTAGTCAATATGCATGTAAGTGGTAAATAGATATGTGCCAAGTATTTTTAAAAGTATGCTATTAATCACTACGACGATGAATTTCATCATCTGGGTACGGAATGTGTGTTTGTATGGGAATTGTTTGGACATAAATGCCCATGTTTTATTTAAGGAAAAATTGATCACAGCCCCCAAAACTCCGCTTATAGCGATACTGATAGTATAGTGGATATGAAATACCTGCGTAAAAAACAACATGATGAAGTAGTCTGAAACTCCTCCAATCATGGCAGATATTTGAGCCTTAAAGAAAATAACAAGCTTGTCAAACAGACTCTTATACCGATGATTTTCCCATTTCTTCTTTATCACGAGCATCTGAGAGTTTTAATAGTTTGATAGTTTCTGTTATGTTTGAAATGAACAAGAATACGCAGATAAATAATCCTATATAAAGAATAGAATTGTGGATAAGCACTTCCAGAATCAAAATCAGGGCAACAATGATTCTTACTTCAGTTGGCCCGAATAAACCTGAATCGATAGTATATTTATTTGTAATTTTATAGCGTAGCAGAGCAGTAATCATTTCCCATCCATACAAAACAGCAAATGAAAAACCGATGAATTCCCATGCGTGGTGCAGATAGACAATTAATCCGGCATTCATTAGAATGACTCCCAACCAGTCAGTTGTGAAATCAAGTGCAAAACCATACCATTTTCTGGGTTTTTTGCGATAGTAAGCCAAGGTCCCGTCGAGTGAATCTCCAAACCAGCTAATGCCAAACCCTAACACACCGATTAACAGAAGATGGGGATTGAAGTAGTTGGCTAATAAAAAACTAACAAAGACAGTTACTGTACCCAGAAATCCTATGATTGTCAGCATATCTGGCGTTACCCACGATGGTGTCCGCTGAACAAGAAAGGTGATTGTTTTTAATTCTATCGTTTTCAGAATATTAGTTCGGTCTCTGTCGTGCGCAATAACTTTGTAGACATTTTCTTTGGTTTGGCGATCCTGTTTCATCGATAACAATTTTATAATCAAGGTTAAATGAATGGGCATATGAAATGTCCGGCTTCGTGTTTTCCTTGTCAGTATATGCTTGTTGAGTTCTATGCAATATTAGTATTATATAAGAATACAAAGATACAAATAATACTTAAATGACAAGTATTTGATCTTTTGATTTTGACAAAATCTTGCTTTTTCATTTCATTTTGTGCCATTTTGTTGTGATGTGTCGTGTCTTTCATTTTCCTTCCTTTATGTGATATTTGTATGGGTTAGTTTTCTACTCTGATTAGAAGCTTTTTTTCAATCGGGCATAGATAAGATTGATATTTTGATTGAATGCATTTTTTTTGTCTACGTTTTGTACTAATTGTGCTGTGAAAGAAAGTTCCAGATTTTCTTGCAGTGAAATAGTCAGTGAGGGAATCAAAATCAATAATTGATCATGTACATTATAAATGCCAGCTAACGATCCGTTCACGAGAGGTGAAAAAGGATAGGAGAGCGAACTGAAAAAAGAGAACCCCGATAGAAAAAGATTTTCAGCACTTAAGTTATTGTTGTTAAATTGATCCAGAGATAGAAGGTTATTTGACGAATTATTCCCATTGTAGAGGCCTTCCAGTTGAAGATACAAGGAGTTTTTGAAGGTATAATCATATCCCATTGGGTAGCGTAAAATAAACTGTGTCAGTTTCAATTCTTATCAAATTTCAGATACTCAATTAATCCGATTTTTTATAATGGATAATGAAGATCCTGAGTTTTGTTGGGCAAAAACGGTTAGGGGTCGACCCCCTAATCGTTTTTTATTACAATGGCACAAAGTTTCACCATCGTTTTGTTGGGTGGAAGCAAAACTAAGAAAAATGCCTGGATATTTATTTGATGTTGTGATTTTATTCAAATAAATTAAACCTTTCAGGAAATTTAATCGCCAGTTGTTGTGCAGTTAACCCCCAGTTTGACAGAGGCATAGTCCATTTTTTCCGGATATTGCGATAGGCCAAATACACCAATTTTTCCAATGCTGTATCATTGGTAAAAACACCTTTGTTTTTGGTAACTTTCCTTATCTGACGGTGATAGCCTTCTACGGTATTGGTGGTATATATGATTCTTCGGATAGCATCAGAAAACTCAAAATAAGCGGTTAGTTTTTCCCAATTATCACGCCATGATTTAATGACAATTGGATAATCCTTTCCCCACTTTGAATCAAGATTATCGAGTTCGATTGCTGCCTGCTCTTTGCTTACTGCTTGATAAACAAGCTTCAAATCTTTCATGAACGTTTTCTGATTTTTACTTGCAACATATTTAATTGAATTGCGGATTTGATGCACCACACAAGTTTGAACTACTGTGTGTGGAAATACGCTTTTTATAGCATCTGAAAAGCCACTAAGATTGTCCGTAGAGGCTATTAGAATGTCATTTACTCCTCTTGATTGAAGATCGGTGAGCACCGATAACCAAAAGTTAGCTCCTTCGCTTTTGGAAATATACATGCCAAGCAAATCTTTGTAACCGTTACGGTCAACACCCAATACGTTGTATATGGCTCGTGTTACAGGGCGATTCTTTTCGTCCATCACTTTGTAGTGAATGGCATCCATCCAAACAATTGGATAAACACTATCCAATGACCTGCTACGCCAGGACTGAATCTCTGGCAGAACCCGGTCTGTTATGGAACTGATTGTGTCAGCAGAAACCCTGTTTCCAAGGTTTTCCTCCATCCAATCGCTTATTTCCCGAGTACTGTTCCCCAAGGCATAAAGACCAATTATACGGTCTGCAACACCTTCTGCAAGTATTGTTTCACGTTTCTTTATAAACTCAGGTTCAAAACTGGAATGGCGGTCACGGGGTGTATGAACGGTGACTTCACCCAATTGGGTTTGAACTTGTTTGGACATACGTCCATTGCGCCGATTGCCTAAACTACGCTCATCTTCATCTAAATGAGCATCCATTTCTCCCTCTAAAGCTGCATTTAGAATATTTTCTAACAAGGGCGCAAAGGCACCATCTTTGCCTAAAAGGGGTTTGCCAGATTTTATCTGTTCTAAAACTTTGGCTTGAAAAGCCTTGTAATCAAATTCTTCCATAAAAATAAACTGTATTGTAAAGTTATAAAATTATTTTATTCTTTACTGACACAGTTTAATTTACAGTCTCTCCCATTGACATAACAAAAATTCCTGTGGTGTCTTTCATGTTCTTAGCACGATGAAAATAGGAGGCTTCGCCTCTGAATCCGCCTCCTCCTATTTGTCCCGACCAACCTGCTCCAATCATAAGATCGGATTGATTGACTAAGCCCCCGAGAAACTGAATGTCGTAATTCCATTTATTGAAACGATATAATCCTGCGACAGTCGCTTTATGTTCATTATTCCCTTTAATTGCCAATTCAAGATCTGACGTTGCACTTGGAAACCACTGCATCCGGATGGCATCGCTTCCCGGTTTTTCTTCATAGTCGAAGTCAAAATATGAGTAACTGTTGAAAAGATCGTTCGGATTCCATACAAAGGTTTGTCCCCAGTTGATGCGTTGCCTGCCGGCTGTGATTTGAAAATTTCCTGTCGTATATTGCAGCCAGATTCGATCAATATCCAAGTTTAATACTCCATATCTTGTATCGACCAGGTTCTTAGTTAATGTTATCATCCCGTGATCCGATTCAAAGGTCTTATCATACCCCGGGAAACTGGTGAAAATATTGCCTACGGCCAACCGGTTTCTCATTTCTACGCAAGCTGTCAGGGATGGATTGATAAACCACTTAAAATTTAATCGATTATGAATCAGGTTCTCTGTAGTCCAATCATCTTGTATATTTTGGAATATACAGGTTTGCATATCCTTCATATATCCGTTGAAGGCCAGATTGCTTTGTTTGAGCGTGTCTTGCGAATACAGAAGCAGAGGAAAAAATGCCATCAAAAGAAATCCTCGCTTTATGATATTGTACAACGGGACATACATTTTGTGATACGCTTATTGTAAAATATTTATGCTGTTGGGTTGTTATTCTGCCACACATCTTTAATGACTTTCCCGTCTTCGATGGTAATGATTCGTTTTGCCTTATGCATGACCCTGGCATCGTGAGTGGAAAAAATGAACGTGATATGTTCGTTTTCGTTTAGTTTTTCCATGATATCAAGCAGGTTCTCGGTAGATTTCGAATCCAGGTTTGCCGTGGGTTCGTCGGCCAGAATAAATTTAGGTTTGGAGGCTAAAGCTCTTGCTACGGCTACCCGTTGTTGTTGTCCACCCGAAAGTTTATTTGGGCGACTGTTGATTTTGTCCGCTAAGCCTACAGCATCGAGTAATTCAAGGGTTCGTTGTTCCCTGGTCTCCCTGGGCATTCCCTGCAACTGCATGATGAACTCAATATTTTCTTTTACCGTAAGGACTGGAATAAGATTGAATGATTGAAACACAAATCCAATGTTCATCATCCGAAATAGTGTCTTTTTTTTATTGTTTAATTTCGTGATGTTTTGCCCGTCAATGATTACTTCTCCTTCTGTAGGTTCGTCGAGTCCTCCAAGAATGTTCAGTAAGGTAGTTTTTCCTGAGCCGGAAGGACCAACAATGGAGGTAAACTCTCCTTCCTGAAATGTGAGATTGATGCCGTTCAATGCTTTGACGGGCATTGTTTTTATGTCGTACGTTTTGGCAATTTCTTTAATTTCAATAATATTCATAATGATGATACATTGAGGGTTATGGGTTTAGTCGGTTCGTGTTGCTTCTGCGGGATTAAGTTTTAGTGCTTTATATGCAGGGTATAGCGAAGCAAGTATGCCTGTGATGATTACCAGGATTGCAATCACTATGCCCATTTGAAGATCAATCTTTGGATAGATCAGCGAAGAATAACCCACGCTGGCATAGACATCTTTCCAGAAATACAAGTTTAATCCTACTTTCCCTAAATGTTTGCATAGAATAAATCCGATCAAGATGCCAGCAATACCTCCTGTCGTACTTAAATATACGGTTTCGAGCATAATCATGAAGAATATTTTCGCTTTACTCATTCCAACCGCCATTAACATGCCGATTTCTTTAACTCTTTCGAGTACCACCATTAGCATTGTGTTGACGATTCCGAAGCACAGAGCCAGCAGAATGACCAGCATAAATATCATCAGATATTGATTCATGGCGCTGACAAGGTATCCTGCTTCAGGGCTGATTTGCGTCCAGTCCTGAATGTTCAACCCCGGGAGTTTTGCCTTTAACTGCTGCATTACTGTATGGGTATTCTTATTGTTATCGAGTATGATGGCAATTTCATGAGCTGAAGTCCCGTCGAGGCCAGTGAGCCTGCAAATGTCACTGTAACGGACAAAAAGGGTAGACTCATCAAACATATTGTTATCGGTCTGATAAATACCAATTATCCGAAAAGCTCCACTTGTAATATTCATATTGACATCCTGAAGGGTAATAATTATTTTGTTGTGCAGTTTTACTTTGAGCTTTTCCGCTAATTTTAGACCTATCACAACTTCATTTCTTTCTGGCGATGCGAAATAGCTGCCTGCAATGATTTTATCATGAATATTCGTCACTTTTTTTTCTTCGGAAGGAATGATGCCGATAATTTTTACTCCTGTATTGGTTTCGGCGGAAGCTACCAATGAACTGATGACAATGCGTTTGCTGGCGGCTACAACATGTTTAGTGTCTATTACCACATGCATGATGCTGTCGATATGGTTCATCCGCAATGAAAAATCGTTGTTGACCTGAAATCCAGGTTTGTGAATCTGGATATGGGAGATTTCGGTTTGAATAATGCTTTGGATTCGCCCGTCAACCATGCCTTTTGAAAAAGCAATCAGAAACACGCCGGCGAATACTCCAAGCATGACAGCTATCATTACGACAATGCTTCGTAACTTATTTCTCCATACGTTTTTCCAAGATAATACACCGAGCATAATGTTGCTTTATTTAGTTTCTTAGAGCATGCATGATTTTCAGCCTTCTTATATTTAAAACCGGATAAATACCAATAATCAGGGTAAAAACCAGAATGATCAAAGCTTGATCATAAAATACGGATGGAGCCATTGAAAAGAACATATCCGGCTCAAATCCCATTTGCACCATCATTTCTCCGGCCTGTCCGGTCAATGGAATAGGGTGGTACACAAAATAGGCCAGCAACGGGATGCTTGCGATAATTCCCGCTATTACACCTGTCATGCCAATGAAAATAGTTTCTAACACAACAATGAACATTAATCTGGATTTTTGCAAGCCAATGGCCAGCATCACCCCGAATTCTTTTTTTCTTTCCGCCACCATCATCATGATCGTTCCCAAAATGCCAAAAGCAATAATCATATATAAAATCCCTTTTGTGATTACGCCACTGGCACGATCACTTTCAATTTGTTTCAACAGCATTTGGTTCATCTCTTCCCAGTCCATGATTTCAAAATGAGCGCCGAACGATTTTGAGAGTTCTGCTTTGGTCGGTGCTACTTCATCATTGTTGTGCACCATAATGACCATGGATGTCAGCATATCAGGAGCCGAAAACAGATTTTGGCAATTGTGGATATCCATGCATACCAATGTCCGGTCAACATCGGGTGAAGGATGTTTGATAATACCTCTGACTGGATATTTTCCTGCGGCACTGGCTCCATGATAACCCTGGCCAATCAGTATCAATGTGTCATTTACGCCCAGTCTAAGGTATTTTGCCAGGGCGCTGCCGAGCAGAATGCCATTATCGCCTTTTTTTAAATAGCTGCCCTGTTTTACTTTTACGGCCAAATGTGTGATTAAATTCTCTTTGACCGGATCTATGCCCATTACCATAACTCCTTTGGTTATATCCATGGATGACGCCAGGCAATACGTTTCCAGGCGGGGAGAGTAGATGGTGATGGCCTTGATGCTTTGTAGTTTGTCGGTTATATTTTTATGAAGGGCAAAGGAGTTATTGATTTCTTTATCGTTCCAATAACCTTTTTGGTGAATCTGTAGATAGCCGGAGTATGAATTAACGAGAGTCTGCGCAAAAACCGCCCAAGCTCCCGTAAAAGTTTTATATTTATGTTCTTCAGGCTTTCATAGCTTCCGTTTGCGTGAGGCTATAAATTGCCTGTGTTATTTTTGTGTATTTAGAACAATTGCTTAAATCGCCTTTAAATAAGCCTGTTGTGAACAAATATGAGCTATTACTCCCTTTATTAACTCTTTGAAGGCATTTATCCCTTCGGTTATCTGTATAAACCGGCTCAGGTTGTAGCCGATAAATACCAAACTTACTTCACCCAATACATTTTTCTTTCCCCGGGTCAGTACGTAATCAAATCCCCGTTGCCGTTTGAGTGTGCCCCACGGATGCTCGGCCAATTGCTGGCGTTGTTTGTAGTAGGCCGGATTCTCTTTTACTCGTTGGTTGTTCTGTTCTACATCCGCAGCAAACTCACTGCGGTCTATATTTCTGCCGTTATTTTTACTTTTGGTACACAAACTATGCATTTCGCACAGGCGACATTTCGCCGGGTTGTTGTATCGTTGAAACTTGTAAGCCGACTTATATCCTTTGCTGCTATGCGTGAGCCAGGTGCCATTGGTTGTAAGTGTTTCTCCTGCCGGACAAGTGTAACAATCTTTTTCAGTGTCGTACACAAAACTTGTTATCGGAAAAATATCCGGATCATTCGAAGCCGGCTCTTTGGGCGACACATAGGTGGTGATTCCGTTTTGTTCACACTGCCTGATCTGTTCCCCTGTATGATAACCTTTGTCTGCCAGTACATCCATTTGCTCCACCTGCAACACTTCTTTGGTGGCAACAGCCACTGTGCTCAATGCATTGGTATCGTTTACTCCTCCTGTATCAAAATGGGCAATGAGCTTGTTTTTGGCATCCACCGAAGCCTGTATATTATATCCCACCACGGTTATTCCCCGTTGTAACACTACCGATTGTGCATCCTGGTCTGTTGTGCTTATCTGGTCTTTGCCTGTTTCTTTGAGTTCGGCTTCGATAGCCTGATATTTCTCCATGCGACTTTGCTGTACGGCTATTTTATCTTTCAGTACTGTTTTTTGTTCCTGCGAATCGGCCTCGTCCAGTGCATCTTCAAATTCTTTTATTCTGCCGTCAATATATTCCAGCTGACGGTCTATCTTTTTCTGATTGTAATTGTGCTTGAGTGAGTTTTGTGCCCTCACTTTAAAGGAATCAATGGCAATGGTTTTTCCTTCCATCAAGCCCAACTCTTTGAGCAGAAAAACAAACTTGCGAAAGATCGCTTTGAAGCTTTCGGCATATTCTTTTCGGAACATACAGATGGTGCGTGCCGAAGGTGTCTGCTCACACAAGAGCCAGCGAACTTCCAGATTCAACCTAGCTTCACGTTCCATCTTACGAGAAGAGCGAATACCATACCTGTAGCCATAGAAATACAACTTCATTAGCACAGCAGGATGATAGGGCGGACGACCTTCTTCCTTCAGCTTTACGTTCCGAAATCCGAAACTCTCCAAATCGATGGTATCTACAAAGTAATCAATTACCCGAACGAAACTGTCGGCTTCTACCATTTGCTCCAAACAGAACATTTGAAGCTGATTTCGTTCTTCGCCTTGTATGTGTTGCATAATTCTGTTGTTGAATGTATTATGCTATAAATTTACAAAATATTGCTCACATACACAAGTAATTAATCACTTTTCTTTTAGTAGTCCTAATCTCTTAGTCAAAAACATCCGCTGATGTTTTTGCGCAGTCTGACGATTGAGGATATGTATTGCGCATATGAACCTTCCTGCATGGAGCTCATGAAGGTCGACAGGATAACGCCGAAAAAGATGGATGCTGTTGTAATCAGTGTCCGGCGTTTGTTCCTCCAGAGATTTCTCCATGCCAACTTTACATAGTTATTCATGCGTAATTAAGTTATCTGACGTGTTCGCTAAGTTGTTTCATATTTTGTTGTGAGAAAAAACCGGTGCTGATAGGTTGATTGAATATAGCGCTTTGTGTTTCGAGGATGGTTTTTTGATCTTTGTGTTCAACAGGAATAATCTCGAGCCGGGTAGGAATATCACGATCTCCCATTCTACGAATATTGTAGGCGTTCATTACATTGATCAACGTCATATCTTCATCATAATATTCGGCTTTCCATTCATTGAATCCGTTGACTGTAACCCACATGATGACTTTCCCCCATGTCACTGCAGCGTCGGGAAGTGGAATCAACTCAATTTTGTAGCATAACATTCCCCTGACTTCCTCTTTGCCGAGTAAATGTTGATTATAGTCCGTTACGATGGATGATTCCTTGACCAGATCGTCATTGGTAAAGTCGGAACCCATCCACGATTGCATCATCATGGATGGCGGAATCTTGATCATACGTTCGATGGATGGCAGCCAGTTCCACATGTCTGTTTTAATTTTGAGGAAGACTTGACCTTTGTCTTGTGCAGGGGAAGTGATTAATACCATAGCGTAGGTAGTACCTTTTGCCCAACTCTTCATGCTGATGGATCTCGACCAGGTAGGTCGGACGATCGTCATGGTCATCTCTCCCTGACTGGTCAATCCGCGGTTTTTCTCATCCGCTTTTTTTACAATTTCTTTAGCCGTGAGCGTTTGCGCCCCGGCATTGAAGAAGGCACTGACGCTAAACAATAAAATCATCAGTAAGGTGTTTTTTTTCAGCATATTCTTCTGTGTATTTCAGGTTAAATGACTGTCTCTGTTGATCAATTGTCTATAGGATATAATAAAAAGAAATGAGAGGTAATGTTATTTAGAAAATATTGATAGGGAAAATATTAGAATACGAAACGATATGGTTATCACAAAGATAAATGGTTTATTTGCTATTTACAAATAAAACACAAAGGGAGAGTCTATTTCTACTCCCCCGTCTGATATAGATATCAATTATTTTTCCGGTAACTCATAATTGCCCAGGCATTGAAAAAGGTGGCAAAACCAATCAGCGCAAAGAATTGAGGTAACAGGTCGGAAAACTGGCTCCCTTTCAAATATACCGATCGCATGACCTCAATAAAATATTTCAACGGATTGAACGCGGCAATCCACTGTGCCCATTCGGGCATGCTGTTGACAGGAGTAAATAATCCGCTCAGCAGAATTAACACGATCATAAAGAAAAAGATGACAAACAAAGCTTGCTGCATCGTGTCCGAATAGTTCGAAATAATCAATCCCATGCCGGACACCGCCAGAATATAAATACCGGCAAAAGCGTACATGGTGCTTAAATAGCCTGTTGGCACAAATCCGTAAACAATCCATGCTACGAGAAAACTTATTGAGATGACAAAAAATCCTATGATCCAATAGGATAGGAGTTTGGAGAAAATGAATGTAAATTTAGGAACCGGTGTCACATTAATTTGTTCCATAGTACCAGCCTCTTTTTCGCTTACAATGTTTAATGCAGGCAAAAATCCGGTCATAATGGTCAACACCATAACCATCATGGCGGGAATCATATAGAACTTATAATTTAAAAAGGGATTAAAGCGATTCTGTGAAACAACTTCAATGGTTGGCTGCGTAGATGCTGTTTGTCCTGTCTGTGCCCATTTTTTGCGTATCCCTGCAGCATAACTGTTCACAATGTCAACCATATATTGGCTTGACAAACCACCGACAGAACCGTTAACAGCATTCGACGCAATCAGTACATCGGCCGATTGTTTGTTGATCAGGTCACGTTTAAAGTAAGGAGGAATTTCGAGGATAACATTTGCCTTTTTGGATTCTATCTGTTGCATAGCTTGCTGGTAGGTCGGTTCGATTGCTGTCAGCCGGAAATAACCGGATGATACGGCTTTTTCAACCAGTTGTTGCGAATATGTAGAATGGTCGTTATCCACTACGCACAAGTTGATGTTGCGGATTTCGTAAGTAGCTGCCCACGGAAATATCAGTAGTACAATCAACGGGTAAAACATGATGAGCCGTGGTAAAAACGGATTTCGCGAAATCTGTTTGAATTCTTTTTCTATCAGGTATTTTATCATAACAATCAAAATTGAAATACGTTAATCAAGTCGTACATTGAATTTTTTCATACTGATGATCACAAAAACCAGTGTCATTAGTATCAGTATGCCCATTTCCCTGAGGATATTCATAATGCCTAGTCCTTCGATCATCAATGCTTTCACTGCCTGGATATACCATTTGGCCGGGATGATATCCGAAAGGCGTTGCAGCCAGATCGGCATGTTTTCGATTGGAAAAATCATTCCGGAAAGCAGGATAACAGGCAGTAGGAACACCATGCCAGATACAAGCATTGCTGCCAATTGTGTACGGGTAACGGTGGAGACCAGTAATCCAAGTGAGAGCGACACGATGATGAATAATAGGGATACAGTGATGAGCCCGATTAAACTCCCTGCTACAGGAACGCCAAGCACATAGACAGAAAGCAACAGGATGGTACCTAGGTTGACACATGAAATAATAAAATAAGGGATCATTTTTGCCAGAATGATCAGGATTGGTTTAATAGGTGATACCAGAAGAACCTCCATGGTGCCTGTTTCTTTCTCGCGTACAATGGCAATGGAGGTCATCATGGCACAAATGAGCATCAGGATCATTCCCAATACGCCTGGTACAAAGTTGTAGGCACCCTTCATTTCGGGATTGAACAACAACTTTACATTAGGCGTGATCTGATAGGGTACTTTATTTTGTCCCATAAGCTGTTGCTGATAGTCGTTGATGATGCGCGTTGCATAATAGGTGATGGTGGTGGCGGTATTAGGGTCCGAAGCATCGGCAATAAGCTGAACCTGCGCTTTACCGGTGTGCAATAGTTCCTGATAAAAGTTCGGTTCGAAAGCAACAACCAGCGCTACTTTGTTCTTCCTGAATACCTGCTGGATATCTTGGCTGTTGTTGATGTATTCAGTTATCTTGAAGTATTTATTCGCGTTGATTTCCTCGATGATATGCCGCGTGGCGATGTCATGGGAAGGATCGAGCACTGCCACTGTGGTGTTTTTGACTTCCGTTGTGATGGCAAAGCCAAACAATATGATTTCGACGATGGGCATCCCCAGTAAAATCAACATTGTGCGGTGATCGCGAAAAATATGATGGAATTCCTTTTTGACAAAGGTGAGAAATTGTTTCATGCGATTCTATGCTTATATATTTATGACTCTATGGAGTTTACTTAAAGGCTATATTGGGCTAAAATTAATCGGATTTCCGTGTTGCTTTCCGTGCCAGTTGCTGAAAGACTTCATCCATGTTTTGAGCGTTATATTGTGCTTTCAGGTTACGGGGAGAATCAAGCGCTTCGATTCTGCCGTCAACCATGATCGACACTCGGTTGCAATATTCTGCTTCGTCCATGTAGTGAGTAGTGACGAATACAGTAATCCCTTTTGCTGTGGCCTCGTAAATAAGTTCCCAAAACTGCCGGCGTGTTGCTGGATCGACGCCTCCGGTAGGTTCGTCAAGAAAAACGACTTCCGGCGTATGGAAGATAGCCACCGAAAAGGCCAGTTTTTGTTTAAATCCTAATGGCAAAGATTTCACCAACAAATTACGCTCTTTCTCAAAGTGCAGTTGCTGAAGCAACAATTCGGTTTTTCCTTTGATTTCATCATCCTTCATACCGTAGATGCCTGCAAAAAGGCGAATGTTCTCCCATACTTTCAGGTCATTGTAGAGTGAAAACTTCTGACTCATGTAGCCAATGTTCTTTTTTACCTGTTCCGATTGATGTTCAATGTCAAATCCGGCTACTTTTCCTTTGCCTGAAGTGGGCTTGCTCAATCCGCACAACATGCGCATGGCGGTTGTTTTACCGGCTCCGTTAGCGCCGAGGAAGCCGAATATCTCTCCTTTTTGCACATCAAACGAGATATGGTCAACGGCTGTGAAATGGCCGAAGCGTTTGACCAGATTGTCCACTTCGATTACTTTCTGATCCTGTACAATGGTTGTATTTTGCATATTTTCCATGATGTTGTTATTTGGCAAGTTCCATGAAACAGTCTTCTATGTTTGCTTCTATTGGAAATACATGAACATCGGTATGTCCCTTGTCGAGGAGCCATTTTGATAATGTCCCGATCGTTGTTTCATCTTTACGGATCGTTGCATGAAGCGTGTCTCCGAATGAAAAACAGGTCTCTATGGCAGGATGCAGACGCAGATCAATTAGCAGTTTGTGCATGTTAGAGGCTCGTGCACCCCAGAGTGTTTTGTCGAATTGTGCTACGATGTTGCTTGGCGTGTCAACCTTAAGAATTTGTCCCCTGGTGATCAGGGCAATGCGGTCGCACAACGAAGCTTCGTCCATGTAAGGCGTTGAAACGAGGATGGTGATGCCCTGCGCTTTCAGGTTTTGAAGCATTCCCCAGAACTCTTTGCGCGACACCGGATCGACGCCTGTTGTCGGTTCGTCAAGAAAAAGTACCTCCGGCTTGTGTATTAAAGCGCAGCTTAACGCCAGTTTTTGTTTCATTCCTCCTGAGAGTGCTCCGGCACGACGCGTTTTGAAAGGTTCAATTTGCCGGTAAATATCCTTGATCAAATCATAGTTTTCTTCGATGGTGGTGTTGAACACATTAGCAAAGAAGGTGAGGTTTTCTTCCACAGATAGATCCTGATAAAGTGAAAACCTTCCCGGCATGTATCCGACCCTTTTCCGCATCTCCTTGTAGTTTTTGACTACATCGAACCCACTTACCGTAGCCGTTCCTTTGTCAGGCAAAAGCAGGGTGGTGAGAATACGGAACAGGGTTGTCTTGCCGGCTCCGTCAGGCCCTATGATGCCGTACAACTCTCCGGGTTTGACATCAATGCTCACCTCTTGCAGCGCCTGGATATCTCCATATGATTTGCTGATCAATTGGCAATTGACAGTTGACAGTTGACAATTGACAGTTGACAATTGACAGTTGACAATTGACAGTGGACAATCGGCTTTCAATTCATTATTTTGAGACATATTTCACTTTTAATTTTTTACTACTTACTTGCACTATTTTCCGTGTGTTTCTTTTGTCGTTTTCACAATGCTGATTAGCAAACGGACTATTTCTCTGCAATCCTCGACGATGGATGTGAATGATTTTGAATCAATGTATTCACTGTCTTTAAGCAACATCAGCCAATACTCGGTTTCATTGGCTTCTTTCAATGCGATATTCATTTTGTTGATAAAATCTGCTTTTGACTGAGCATGTTCCGCTTCCTTTACTAAAGCTCCGATTGCCGTCCCACTTCGCAACATTTGTTTTGATAAAACGAATTCACGTTGTTCCAAACTAAGAAACTTGTATGCTTTTATGATTCTCAAGGCAAAAGCATACGCTTTGTCCATCACAATGCTTTCTTTCATCTGTGTTATGTGTTGGTTTATTCTATCAGCTTTCGTGTGATTGTACAGATTTTCATTGTTCATTGTCCATTGTCAACTGTCCATTGTCCATTGTTGTCAACTATCCATTGTCAATTGAATCTGACTTCCCCGTACATGCCTATCTTCAGGTATCCGTTATTTTTTACGTCAATTTTAACGGCATAAACCAGATTGGCGCGTTCGTCACGGGTTTGGATAGTCTTTGGTGTGAATTCTGCTTTGTCCGAAATCCATGTTACGACGCCCGGATATTCTTTCATCCCTTCGCCCCAGTCGGCGTACACTTTAACCGGTTGACGCAGCTTTACTTTTGTCAGTTGGTCGGATGTGACGTAAGCCCGCAGGGTTATGGTGTCCACGTTGGCGATAATATATAACGGTTTTCCAGGCGCTGTCACCTCGTATTGTTCTGCATATTTGGTCAGAACAGTGCCATGAATCGGATTTATGATTTTACATTTGTGCAGTTGGTCGTTTAACTGATCGATTTGGAACTGCATGGCGGCAGCATTTTCGTCAACGCTGCTGTTGGCATGCTCCAGATTGGATAACTGCGCTGCAAGTTGTTTCCGGAGAACCTGCAGGAGCGAATTCTGATCGTCCACCTGCTTTTGCGTGGCGGCATTGGCTTTTAGAAGGTTTTCATAACGTCTCTGGTCCACTTTGGCGGTTGCAATTTGTTGCTCGGTGGCGGCAATCTGTTTCTGGATATCGGCGCGGCTACTGCGAATAGCTTTTAACGAAGCTTCCAACTGCATTTTTTTATAATAAAGTTGCAGGCTATCCACGCATCCTACCTGCTGATTGGCGGTCAGTGTTTTACCTTCGTCGATATTGAATGCCAGAATCTTCCCTGAAGCTTCGGAAGAGACAATGACCTCGGTAGCTTCGAATGTCCCTTGCGCATCATATTGATCGCTGGAATGGCATGAGGTGAATAACAGTGGCCCGGCAAGTGCAGCCAGAAAAGTTATCGCACGGAATGAGGAACTGATGGTTGTCTTCATTTTATAATGTTGTTTAGTGGGTTACAAAATGGATTAATTGTTGGTGGTGTATTTTAAGTTGTAGATGGACAGCAATAACTGCACCTGATGCAATGCTTTGTCTATCCTGGCCTGGTTTTCAGCTGTGATGTCGGTAATCAGATCGGTGACGGATAGCGTCCCGTTGGCTACTTTGGCATCGGCGGCCAGTTTTACGGCATTGCGAAGGCGGATAATTTCGTCATCATTCCGGATTAACTTTTGCCACTGCGTGATTTGGTTCGATTGTTGCATTTCAGTCAGGCGGCTGTTGAAAAGGAATGTTTCGCGTTGGGATGCCACTATCTTCTGATTGAGATCAATTGTTCTCAGGTTGTTTTTTAATGTGTAGAGATTGCCGAAATTCCAGGACAGTTGAATGCCGCCGATGTAGTAGGGCTTAAAGGAGTTGTCGAGCATGTTAAGCCCGGGGCGTCCATATCCTCCCTGAACGAAAAAGTTGATCTTCGGTAAGTTGTCAGCATAAATATTTTTGCGCTGACTGTCATAGAGCTGATTCTCGGCACTGAAGAGGCTGAGCTCTGGCCGTTTGTTCACCAGTGTCCCGGTGATGGAATCGGGTAGAGAAGGCATGGTTATTTCTTCCGGATTTACCGTCGTGCCGATCATGGCAGACAGCATTGCAACATACGAATTCCGGACAGTTTGCAAAGTAATGCGTTGTTGACCGGCATTGAGCAGTTCCACATGAATGTTGTCCACATCGGCCTGATTAGCGACTCCGTTACGGAGATAAGCCTCTATTTTGTTGTACTCTGTTTGTAACTCATTTTCCAGCGCCTTGTTTTGACGAAGCTGTTCGTTAAGGGACAAAATACCGAAGAAGAGTTGATTGACCCTGTCGTTGAGGTCGTATAAGTCTACTTTTACCTTTTGTTGATCAACATTTGACGACGCCCGGATCTCGCCTTTCCGGGCATGAATGGCGCCACCGTCCCAGATCAGTTGCGACATTGCCGCGGTGGTCTGGTATTGATCTTTACTTAAGGACTGAATGTGAATATTCGGAATGCTGATCGGTATTTTGGTTACATCCGACTGGTAAGTAGCTTTTGCTGAAAGCGAGAACTGCGGCAGATAGCCTTTGTTGGCATTTGACAAAGTAAATGCCGTTGATTGCGGGATCAATCCGAGTTGTTTAATTTCCGGATAGTTGGCTTGTGCTTTTTGCTGGCATACCTCTACCGTCAGTTGTCCATACACGACAGGCAGATGCAGGCAGCAGACAGCCACAAATGCAATGATACTTTTTTTCATACGTTTATAATTTATCTTTATTTACTCATTCAAGGTCAAAGGTCTGAAGAGAACTACGGTTGAAAGTTTAAGGTGTAAAGTTGAAGTTAGTTTCCAACCCCTCCGCTTCGCTCGTCCCCTTTCACCAAAGGGGACAGCACTTGAACATTATCTTTTGGTAACCATATTAGCCTTTGCTTATTTGACAGATTCCTCTTCCCTTGTGTTGAAGGGAAGTACCTGAAGGGGGAAGGGTTAGATCTTTCTTATCTTCTGGACTTCCTTTAACTTCCAAACTTCTTGCTGTTTTATCAGTTATTCTGTTACTCTGTCATTCAGTTATTTACTTTCCAACCCCTCCGCTTCGCTCGTCCCCTTTCACCAAAGGGGACAATACTTGAACATTATCTTTTGGTAACCATGGTAGCCTATGTTTGTTTGACAGATTCCTCTTCCCTTGTGTTGAAGGGAAGTACCCGCAGGGGGAAGGGTTAGATCTTCCTTATCTTCTGGACTTCCTTTAACTTCCAAACTTCTTGCTGTTTTATCAGTTATTCGATTGCTACTAAACTACTTTGAGATTGACCTCTTGTTATTTATGGTTTCAAACTGGCGAGTATGATGCGTACATGTTCTTTTTTGCGATGTTCTATTAATGATTCAAATTCTGCATCTTCCATTTTGGTAATTATGCGAAGGATTGGGGAGCCTAAAAAGAGCATGACATTCAGGGAAATGATAGAGAAAGCCAGATCGATCATATCGATCTGACAAATGTTTCCTTTATCAATTTCGGTCTGAAGCTCGTTTTGTAACTGCATAAAGACCGATAATGTGCGGCTTCCCATTTTTTCTTTCAGAGAGTCAATTCTTGACGGGTTTGTGATCAACTCATTGAATATCAGGAAAGGAACTTTTGGATTAGCTCGTATCATTTCGAAGTGTGATCCGATGATCTGCGTTAACCGTTCTTCAAAATTTATCTCCTTTTGATTAGTTTCCTCAAAGGATGACATCAATAGCTTGAGTTTTTGCTCAAAAATGGATTGAAATAAATTCTCCTTTGAACGATAATAATAATGCACCATGGCTTGGTTACAACCGGCTTCCCTGGCAATCTCTACCGTCGAAGTCATTGCAAATCCCTTTTCCAGAAAGAGTCGTTCGGCAGTTTCAAGAATTACCTTTTCTGTGTCGTGATCTTTTTTAATTTCCATTTCAATAGTTGTATATAATAGATCTATTTAATAGTACTATTAATCTGATGCAAAGATATATTGAAAATAATTGCTTGTCAATAGTATGTAATATAATTACGAAATAATAATATATAAAAATGTTTGTTTGGGAATTGATCAATTCAGAATATCTCATATATTCTTTTTGGATAGCAATAAGCAAGGAGGATGACAAATGAGTCAGGAAAGGAGAATGTCCTATGAAATTGAATTAGTAAAGCAAGAATAAGGGAAATAATGGTATATGGTGGATTACATTTGACCTGGATTTACCCCGTTTTGGACAAATTGCGGAAGATGGATAACGAAAAAAGGAGGATATGTCATTCTTAGAAAAAACGTTGGATCAGCCGGATGATGAGTGTCACTACAACACTGACGATGATCATGGTGGTGATCGGGAAATAGAAGCCAAAATTTTCTTTTTCTACCCGGATATCTCCCGGCAAATGTCCCAGCCATCCAAGCTTATCGCCCAGAAAATAGACAATGATTCCGGCTACGACAGATAGGATTCCGAGTATAATCAATATTTTACCGATATAATGCATAATCATTTGTGTATAATTCGGCTGATTTTCCTGCTTCAAAACTACGAAATAGTTTTTTTCCTTGTTCTCTGGAACAGAATTTTTTCTTTACATAAACTTATATTTCAATAAATGTATTATAATCAGTAATATAACCTATTTATGCAAGATTGCGGAATGTCGAAGCTAATTGGCAAAGGGTATATGCTACCTTACAGAAGGTATATATCAGAGTCTGTTCAATTGAAATCATTCCATTGTCGTTTGAAATGGAACGGTGATCGCAAAGGGAACAAAGCCTATAGGTAGTTAATAGTTCATCGCCATGGGTCTTCATCATTCCATACCTGTCGGCTTTGTCTTTTTTGTTTCACCTAAGCTTTTAGAAATTGTTTTTACGGTAATTATTTGATCCGGTTAATGACCATGCAATCCAACATGGCCTGATTGATAGCGCCATTCATGTTTTCATCCGAAGGTTCAAAGGAGAGAACAATCTGATGTTGACCTTTGGTGAGTGATACCTGTACTGTGTTACTGTATCCCCAGTTTGACCATTCATTAGTGCCCCGCTGAGGAAACACAATGGTACCAGCTTGCTGGTGATCGATTCGTAATGTGCGTAATGCACATTTATTGTCAGTATTGATGGGACCATTGCCGTTTGCATAGCGAAACCGGATGGCATATATACCCGGCATCCGGATATTCACAGGAATGGTGATGCTTCTATTTTGGGTTTTGCTTATCTCCACAAAACCCGATCCGGAATAGTTCTTGTAAGGATATCCTGCTTTGGGTGCATACTTTTCCATTTCAAGGGTTTGCGCATCCCATGAAGTATTGACAGCCAGGGGTTCACTGGCAAATGATTCGACTCCGTTTTTATCAACCGCAATAACCTGGAATTCTGCATAATGATTGCCTTGCACAGGATACGACAGATTGATGGTATGCATCACTGCATGGCCGTTTTTGAGTACGAGGTAACTAACTGCCCCCTGCACGGACTTCCACAAAAGTTTTTTCCCGGCAAGCGTTACCGCCGGTGTCTCGGGACTGGTGTAATCAACAACTTTATGTATCTTATAATCGGGGAAGGTATTATTTGCCAGTACGATTTTGATGGTGTGCAGTCCGGTGAGCGTGCATGGCACAAAGGGTTTTGTCGTTTTGCCGTCCAGTTCAAACGAACGGATACTATTGCCATATCCCTGCATATCGATGGTAAGCAGTGCTTTCCGGTATTTGAAATGAGTAAGTGAGCGGTTTCCCTGTAACGTTTCTGGAACAAAAGGATGGAAGATAAGTTTGTCTTTTTGAAATTCCATACCGAAAATGACTTTATAGATAAGGCTCAGGCTACCCGACAGACTCCACAGCATATTGTCGGAGTTGATTTGTGTTCCGGCAAAATCGCCATTGGAAGCCACAAAGTTTTCTTTATTGGTTAGAAAAAGTGCTGCAGGACGATAGACCGAGGCCATAGCTTCAAGCACCGACTTCTCATTGCCAGCTTTGGCAGAAGCTAAAGCCCAGTAAGACTCCACGAAAGGCCATACAGCATTGTTGTGATAGGAAGGAATACCGGGGATTTGAGGATAGATACACGAAATGCCAAAAGTGGTGACCGGTGTGTTTTCGATTACCGACTTTTGCTGTTGAGGGTCAGCAATGCCAAACAATACGCAGAGCGCTTCGCCAAGGGCTTCCGATCTCGGCGAAAGCACCGGATAATTTCTTCCATACCGGTATTGTCCGTAATACCCTTTGTCCTTCATCCATAACCAGGTGTTAATGCCCGCTTTAATTCGTTGAGCCTGCTGGCGGTATAACGCTGCCGCTTTGTAGTCATGAAGTTCCTCAGCCATGCCGGATAATACGATGTTGGCTTCATAATGCACGGCATTAGTTCCCAAATCTTCTCCTGCATAGATATCCGCCGGCTGCATCCATGTAGGATAGGTTTGTTCGCGCCAGTCAAGGAATGTTGATTCGCCATGCACCAGACCGGTAGCAGGATCGTAGGCATTATGCCGGTCGTCATTTTCTGAGTTACGGATAATGGCATAGGCTTGTTGTAGCCAGGCTCTGTCGCCGGTGGTTTTATAGAGTTCCCATGCGGCAACCGACCAGATCATCCGGTCTGTCGATACCGGATAAGCGCCTCCTGTTCCCGTGTCCTGAATGATTCTTCCGTTTTTTACTTTTCGCAGAAGGCTATACCGGGCAACCTGAGGTTGTAGCGAGGCCATGGAAAGAATGATCGAATAACTGATGTCGCGAGTCCAGACACCTCCCCATTCTTTGCCGGTACGGAACGTACTGTCCGGTTCGACCGCCTTGATCATTTCTTCCAAAGCCAGGTTATAGAGGGCATCCGTGAGCGGATATTCCGATTTATAACGGGGACAAGCCGAGAGATTTCTGGAAAGAAGCCATTGGGCACAGGTTCTTTTTTCATCAGCCGGTGTGTTCATGATGAGTGTTGTTGTGTAGATGCCATTGCCTTCCGGGTCATGTAACTGATAAGAAGGTTGATTGCCCAGATTGTTAAAATCCCATGATAATGGACGTGTCCCTCCGGCAATATATACCCCTTTGAAATCCGCTTTGTATAATTTCTCTCCATTGAAAAGTGTGTAGTATCCTTTTTCTTTGAATGCTTTCAGTACGTTACGCATATCAAGACGAACCGTCCATTGTGTACCGGGAGCCAGATTGGTTTCCCGGGCAACAGCAACCGTATCAACGGATGGTTTTCCAAACAAGACGGTAGTGACGCATTTCCCGCTTTGCGGTTGTAACGTGACCCAATGATTTTTGCCGAAGTTCATTTCATTGTCACGAAGGTTAATGCTGAATTTGAAACAAATGGTAGGACTGTATTGATCAATATCTGGACTATGGTAGTTGGAAAAAAGGGACGTATCCGAAGCGGCTTCGGCGGTGAATTTTCCCTGTTCTACTTTATTTTCCAGAATGTTGTATGCTTTTGACCGGAAAATAGTCTTTTCCGGTTGTGCTGATGTGATTTGCCATAACGCGCATGCGAGCACGGCAGCAAGGAAAGAACGCAGCGTTGTGATGTTGTGGGTGATTGTCATGAGAAAAAAAATGATAATTTGAAAAGCTTGAATAAAAGAACCAAGAATCTAAAGAGTCAAAGGTTGAAAGACAGGCGTTTTTGAATCATTAACCATTTACCGCTAACTATATGTTGATTTTCAGATTCTTACTATCTACTAGCTACCAACTACTGTCTACTTTGCAGTTTTTATCTTCTTATCTTCCCGAAACTTCTTTAAATTCATGCTGTTTTGTCAGGTATTCTGTTATTCTATCATTCAGTTATTTACTTTCCAACCCCTCCGTTCCGCTCGTCTGACAGCACTTGAGCATCATCTTCCGTAACCATGGTAGCCTTAGCATTTTTGACAGATTCCTCTTCCCTTGTGTTGAAGGGAAGGACCCGCAGGGGGAAGGGTTAGACATTCTATATCTACCTTAACTTTCTGATGTTTACTATTCAGGTGTTAAGATGTCAGGGCTATGCCTCTTTAAGAGATTGAAGGAGCGAAGGATTGAAGGACAGGGGGTTCCAGCTTTCGTAACTTCTTCTTCAACCATTTGTTGTTTAAAAGTCCTTTAGGGTAAGCTTCCAGATTTTCAGATTTCTACTACCTACTACCTACCGGCTACTACACTACTTTGAGGTTTTCATCTTCTTTAATCTCAGATTTCCATTGTCAATTGAGTCGGTCATTCAGTTACTCTGTCATTCAGTTATTTGATAACTACTATCTACTTAATAGTTATTACTTGTATTCCACCACCACCATATCCCAATAAAGGAGGCTGGGTAGTGTAAAGGTTACGGTGCCATTGGATTGGGTAAAAGATAGCGTCTGAGGCGTTCCGTCATTATAATCAGGGGAGGCCATCCAAACATTCTTTACGGCTTTGGTTGTTGAAAAGGCTACCTGAGTGTTGGCAATGGTAGAGGGAGCCGGTTGTGTACCGTTGGCATCGCGCCAGTTGAGGCTATTGGCATTGGTGAAGTTCAGGAAATGAATGACCTGTGTGTTACCCATATCTCGACCTGTTATGGCTACGCTTCCGGTTTGAGGCGGCCATTCGTTTAATGTCATTTTACCATCCAAACATGCAACGACTGGTGTGTTTTGTGTGCCACCGTCACGAAGCAGGTTTTCGTAAGCTACCAGAAAATCATAATAATGTGTCAGGGCATCACGCAAATCGCCTTTCATTTGCAGGTTATCATTTGGAAAATATTCTTTGTCCAGCATGTGTTCTCCCAATTCGAGATGTGCACCGCCGAAAGCAAATATCACGGCATCGGTCATCAAGACACCCGGAGTATTAAAAAAACCGGTGGAGTTGGCCAGGTCATAATCCATATAAGCAGCCAGAATGCTCTTTTTCGTGTTGTTGCTATAGCTGTTGTTATTGGCAATGATCGTAGCCAGGTCTTTGTATCCGTCATTGGGGCTCCATACTTCCGTGTAAAGGAAGTCAACCGGAGAATTTGCAATGTTTGGTTGCCCGAATTGATTGACGGCATTCATAACCAAATGCTTGTCAGGAGCGTTGCTCTTCATGGCATTAATAAAGCTTCCGAATGCCGCGGGCAGGTTTACGATTTGTCCCGAGTAGTTATATACTGTTCCCTGATCTCCCAACTGGTCGATATGGTATCCGTCGAACCCCAATGCGGCGTAGACATCGTCAGTTTTGGAGGCAATGTATTGCTGCCATGAACTGTTGGAAGGATCGAGAATCCAAATATTACTTTTGAACATTGGAGCGGGCAGGTTGCATACATCCGGGTTGGAGTGCGAAGCATCCTTAAAAATGTACCATTCATCCGAAACGCCATCGGCTGCAGCATCACTTAAAGCTCCATAGGCCAGGTTGTATGACATGGTTTTCATGTTGCAGGCATGAGCGGCATTTATATATCCCTTTACAGTGGAAAGATAAGTAGGCCGGTTAGCGATATCAGTCCATTCCGTGGCAGGATTTGCCACTGTGCCGTCAAGCGGTTGATGATGTTCATATTCCCAGTCGTAGAACTGGAGTCCGTTAATATGATACCTGTTCAGGTTATTAATTACATAGTCTATAGCGGCTGGTGTCATTTGAGGATAGGCGGACAAGAACCCGTACCGCGGAAAATGTGACCAATCGGATGAGACATCCACTCCAATGCTGCCGTAAACCACTTCCTGTCCATTTACTACGTCATATAGATCAACCATATAGCCTGAGAAATCGGTGGATGGAGTTGTCCATTGCCATGTCGCGCCTGATAAAGGTTTCTCGTCCAATATTGTCGATAGATGACGGTATCTTATTTTGACTGTTGAAGGCAGGGCATGGTCAATCGTAAACGTCACGACGCTTCCCGGGGAGTAGCATGCTTTGTCGCTTGATATATTTACCGGCGTTGCCGAGACTTGTACGGGGGGCGAGGATATTCCGTTTCCTTTGCTGCAGGAAGTGGCCAGTAATGAAAATAAAAGGAATAGATAGATAAACGGAGAATGTCTCATAAAGGATTGTTTTATTTGGATATCAAAAGAGGGTTGCCTTGTACCCGAAGGCAACCCTGTGATGTTCTTTTCGATGTTATTGTTTTTGAATGCTTATTTTTAATGTTTCGATGTTGGCCGTAATCACGTAGTTACCGGCTGTAGAGATCGTCCATTTATTATCGTCAGAAGCTCCACCTACATGGCGATACATGGTTGAGTCGCTTGCCATCATGTACATATCCTGCCCCCAATCGGTATTCCGGTTGACAGGGAATTTGAACTGCCCTGCGACCATCGGTCCGCTATAGGTAAAGATACAACCGTTAACGGCATCTTCTGTCAGGGCAATGGCCTGATCAATGTTCCATCCGATCGGCGTTGCGTCTCCCACGATATATAGTTCTGTCCGCAAAATTTTAATCGTGTTATTCGACAGATCGAGGGTCAGGGTATAATATCCTTTCTTGGCTATTGTCCATTTATTGTCGTCGCTGTTGCCGCCTTTATGGAGATACATGTGCGTATCGTCCGTACGCATGTACATGTCCTGATTCCAATCAGTATTTCGATTTACCGGAAATTTAAATGCACCTGCATTCAAGACCCCCTGATAGGTGAAGACAAACGGATTGTTGGGATCTTCTACCAAAGGTGTTGCGTTGGCTATGTCCCATCCATTAGGCGCAGCGTCGCCGACAATATATAAGGTAGAGTAAGGAGGCAAATCCACCTGCTTTATACTTACCGTAAGATCGAGCAGACTGACGGTGACTTTATATACGGCAGACTGACTGACCGTAAACTGATTGTCAGGCTGACTGCTGTCAGTCCGGTAAATCAGATGGGTGGAATCCGCTCCTTCATTGTATGATGGCAGCACTTGTCCCAGTGTGGTGATGAATTTCAAACTTCCGGCATTTAATAACCCCTGATAAGTAAAGATGGTAGGGTCAGTAGCGCTAGGAGTCATTACAATAGCATTGTTGACATCCGCTCCGTTTGGAGACGCACTTCCAACGAGATACAATGTTTTGCTCACCGGTTGATAAGGCGTTACATTCATTGTAAGCAACGGAGATACATCGTTAACGATAGGTTGTGAATAAACGGTATCAATGATCCGGGCTTCGAGCTGTGCAGCAATCCCCGGCTGAAATTTCCAGTGATTCAACAGGGAATCATTTAATTCGGCAACTGTAAAGCTTTTGGTATAAACGCCTTTACCCATGTTAAACTGAATGGCGGAAGCAAAATTGTTTCCTTTCTTGTCAATCTGAAGTACATACGCGATCGAAGCTCCTGTGCCGTGATTGGTACCTGTTGTCCAGCTTAGAGTCAATGCTGTTGTTTGATCGTTCTTTTGTGCCAGAACAAGTGTGTCCGATGAAGTCGAGAGTGCCAGAGGCCCTGCCACGGCAATATTACCGAACAAACTATCCTGACAGGAAGATAATGTGAAAATCAAGGCTATAGCAAGAACTCCAAGGCAACTGGAAAATAACCGATTGAAAAGCGCATATTGCATGGTGATGCGCATTATGTTGTTTTTGTTCATACGAAATAGTTTTTTATCAAGACAGCACGAAACAGATATACTTATAGGCTTATTCCAATTGGGATAAAGAGATAGTTTTTTCATGTCAATCTTGTGTGTGAAATAAATAATTAGTATCCCGGATTCTGTTTCAGATTAGGATTGGCGTCAATATCTATTTGTGGAATCGGTAACAGAAGATATTTGGAGCTCATGTTGAGTTTCCCAATGGAGTGCAGGAAATCAATACCATACTGACCATTATCCACACGAATAAGATCGAACCAGCGCTGACCCTCGAAAGCCAGTTCCATTCGGCGCTCGTGGAGAATCTTAGACTTCATGTCGCTTTGTGATAAACCACTGACAGCAGGCAGTCCTGCACGTGCTCGCACTTCGTTAAGAGGTTCTTCGGCCTGTGCTGTCTGTCCGAGATTATTCAATGCTTCGGCTTTCATAAGCAGCACATCAGCATAGCGCAGGACAGGAAAATCTTCGGGACTATTGTTGTATGCTGATGCTATTGCCATTGGAACAAGGAACTTACGAACATTGTATCCGGTCGAGGAATAGCTGCTTGAATAATCCATCCCGTCAAACTGAGGGCACCCCTGGTATAAAATTGTAGCATCTTTGCGCAAATCGCCCGGTTCGTATGAGTCTACGAATTCCTGTGTGGGTTGGTTCCATCCCCAGCCTCCGGCTACCATGTTTGATCCTCGGGGGCCCATATACGTACTTAACCAGGATGCCTGATTTTCATTTGCCCAGAAATTGTATGCCACACTTCCGGAATACTGGATTTCAAACAACGACTCTTTTGAGTTCTTTGTAAGCGGATTAAAATTGTCCGCATAGTTGGCATCCAATTCATATCCTAACGCTTTTACTGAATCGCACAAGGAAACTACGCGGTTCCAGTTGCCCAGTGTTAGAAATACCTTGGCAAGCATACCTTCTGCCGAACCTTTGGAGGCACGGCCAATGTCCGATCCGGTGTAGCTTTCCCGACGGGGAAGCAGAGCAATGGCTTCGGAGAAATCGGAAACAATCTGATCATATACCTTTGCTTTAGGAGTGCGTGACGGACGTAGATTGTCTCCCGGATTAACCGGTTGCAATACCAATGGTACATCCCCGAAGAAGCGAACCAGTATGAAATAATAGAGACCACGAAGAAAATGAGCTTCTCCTAATATTCGCTCTTTAACCGCTTGATCAAAATTCATATCCGGAACTTTCTGTAAGACAATATTACAACGAAGAATGCCAGGCCATGGACCACGCCACAAATCAAGTACGCCGGCATTATCCGGAGCTGTGACAAAATTGGCTTCCTGCTGGGTTTCAATACCATCGGTACCGCCTCCGGCACCTACTACACTATTTCCTGCCATGATATCGGTTGTCCACATTCGCATATTGTAAAGTTTTGGCCATTGCAAGGGCTGGTAGGCTCCATTGATTGCCGATATGGCGTCATCTTCCGTTTGAAAGAAGTTGGCGGTATTGATAGAGTCTTCAGGCGCTTTGTTCAAAAAGCCGTTGCTGCATCCTACTAATACCATAGCCAGAATAAAGAAGGAACAATATAATATATGTTTCATAATAAGATGAATTTTAATAGATTAGAAACCAAGATTAACTCCCATACTGATAGTGCGCGTGACAGGATATACATTGTTGTCTATACCACTAGCCCCGACTTCGGGATCAAATCCTGAGTATTTTGTAAATGTGTACAAGTTCTCAGCCGACACATAGACGCGGGCAGATGTAAGAGACACGGACTTCAGCCATTTTTGAGGAATTGTATAATTAAGTGTTATATTCTTGATTCTCAAGTATGAACCGTCTTCTATGTATCTATCGGAAGGTCTCGTGTTTTCATTCGGGTCATTGTATATGGCTCGAGGCATGGAGTTGCTTGTCCCGGGGCCTGTCCAACGAGCCAAAACGGCTGTCGTCTGGTTTTGGGCTACTGACATGCCTTCGTCCCAAATTCTGTTGGCATTAAATATCTTATTCCCTGCTACGCCTTGCAGGTAGATACTTAGATCAAAGCCCATATAGGAAAACGTATTGTTCAATGAGAAGATAAACGTCGGGTTAGGATTGCCTAAGAATGTACGGTCTTTGTCGTTGATCACGCCGTCGTTGTTCAGGTCTTTGAACCGGATATCACCCGGGGAGGTTCTGTTATATGGATCATTACCGGGTACTTGCAGTGCATGATTATTGACTTCTGCCTGTGTTTGAAAAATTCCATCAGTTACATATCCGTAGAAAGAATTAATGGGATGTCCCGCCTGAATCAATGCTAAATTATAGTTCAGACCAATGCTGCCTGTTGTCATAGGCACGGTGTCATTGATACTGACCACTTTGTTCTGATTGTAAGCAACATTGAACGAAGAGGACCATTTGAATTTTCCGGTCAGGTTTCGGGAATTAACGGTCAGTTCAATCCCTTTATTCTCCATTTTGCCGGCATTGATAGATGGTACGTAAACATCAGAATAACCTGTAGTAATGGGGACTGACATCGGGACAAGCATTTTGTCCGTATATTTCAGGTATCCGTCAATTGTGAAATCGATTCTGTCGTTTAGCACTACAGCATCAATCCCTACGTTGGTTTGCTTTTGTTCTTCCCATTGTACGTTGGGATTTGGCATCACGCTTGGCACTACAGCAGAGACAATAGAATTGTTGAAATTATAAGTTATGGTCTGTAAAGCCGAAGCAAATGAGTAATTGCCAATTTGTTGATTCCCTGTGATTCCAAAACCGGCGCGCAGTTTCAGATCATCCACAAAATGAATATTTCTGAAGAATTTCTCTTTTGAAATACGCCATGCCGCTGACCCTGAAGGGAAAAGTCCCCATTTATTTCCACTTCCGAACCTGGATGACCCATCTCGGCGTAAAGTTCCTGTTAATAGATATTTGTCGGCATAATTGTAATTTACACGCCCCATGTATGATAATAATGACCAACTGCTTGCATCGCCTCCTACCGTCGGGTTACTTGTGCCGTTTGACATTTGCTGGGTAAGTTCACTGGCAAAATTCTGCACCGATCCGTTCAGGTAATTATACTGGTTCTCCTGGGCGCTTGTTCCTGCCATGACGGTCAGATGGTGTTTCCCGAACGATTTATCGTATGTCAGCGTATTATCCCAGTTCCAGGTGAAGTTTTTGTTGTATTGTTCGCTGAGGTATGCCTGGGAGTTGATGCTGGTATCCCATGTATATTCGGGAGCCCAGGTTCTGCTGTCCCATAGATTTCCCTGCAGGCCAACTGTTGATTTAAGCTTTAATCCGCTAATGATTTCCAGTTCTCCGTAGATTGACCCGATGATGTTATAGCCGTTTGTTGCATTATCAACCGTTTTTGCCAGACCTATCGGGTTTACAAGATCACCATCCCATATTGGTTGTGCAACCGGCCCGGAATAGTTGCCATTTGTTCTGTAAATCGGTTGGGTTGGCAGTGCCAGCATGGTGTTTTGAATGTTATAATTACCATTGGTGCGAATGTCATGATTCAACGTAATGCTATTCCCGAATCGTAATTTGTCTGATATTTTAGTATCGCTGTTGAATTGCAGGGTGAGTTTTTTGTATCCCGTGTTAATCACAATACCATTCTGATCGATATAGTTACCGGAAACATAGTAGCTGCTTTTGCTTCCGCCAACAGAATAAGAGAATGAAATATTGTGCATGGGAGCCGTGGTGAAGAGCGCTCCCAGCCAGTCTGTTCCCTGCCCCAGTGATGCGGGATTGGCGTAAGCCGGATCTTTTGCCAGGCCTGCATTTGTCATCATGTCGTTATGTAATGCAGAAAACTGAGATGCATCCAGCATATGGACAATTTTGGCTGCTTGCTGGATACCAAAATAATAGTTCAGATTCATGCGGGGTTTTGAGTCGGTTGTTCCGTGTTTTGTGGTTACAATAACCACTCCATTTGCTCCCCGTGATCCGTAAATAGCTGTTGCAGATGCATCTTTCAAAACCTGGATTGATTGAACATCGTTCATATTTAGCTCTCCCAATCCGCTCGAAACAGGTACACCATCGATTACAAAAAGGGGTGATGCATCGTTGATGGTTCCGATACCCCGAATCAGCACAGTCGGATCATTACCCGGAACTCCGGAAGAAATGATCTGTACACCAGCAGCCCTTCCTTCCAATGCATCGCCAATGGTTGCTACAGGAATGTTATTCAGGTCTTTGGGTTCAACTACTGCAACTGCTCCTGTGAGGTCTTTTTTTCGCTGACTGCCATAGCCCACCACTACTACTTCGTCGAGTGATTTTGTACTTTCTGCCATCACTATATGAAGCGGGGACAAGCCTGTGACTGTAATTTCCTGGGGAATAAACCCCAAATATGAAACTTGCAATACAGGATTCTGCATTGTTTTGTTTGTTAACGTAAAATTTCCGTCAGCATTTGTAATGGTGCCAATAGAAGTTCCTTTGATTAAGATGCTTACGCCAATTAGTGGTTCTCCTTGTTTATCCACGACCGTACCTGCTATGTGGTCGATGGTTTGGGATGAAACACTGTTGGGAATAAAAAACATACAACATAGCACCACTATGCTGTATAGAGCTTGTTTTAGATAAACCATTGATTCAAAATTTAAGGTTGATAGATTCATGTGCAAATAATTTGTTTTTAAGAAGATCGGCATAAACTAATTACGCCAAAATTGTTGCTTTTTGAAAATTGTTGACTGTGTCGGCTTTACAGAACCGGACAACATAAAAAGGAGAGTCTAATGGGAAGCATGTTTCATAGTTTGTGAATTTAAGGATTGATAATCGATAATCGAGAAATTTGAAGAACGTCCGACGTGCGAACCGGTCGAATTGTTCGTGTTTGGTATTGCAAAATTAGAATCCTTCAAATTCAATAAAATTCTTAGTAATAAAAATGTAGTCGATACAGGAGTGGCTGCTTTTTATTATTTTGATTATCAATGTAATTGTTGTCTTTTTGCTGGTGAAAAATGTAGTGGTGCTAAAAAATAAGCCTTTCAGAATTTACTTCTGAAAGGCTTATTTTAAGATACTGATATTATTTTTACAAGGTGTTTTTAGTGCCGATCTGCATCACTTTGATTTCAAATTCATCTCTTGGGCCGGAAGCTTTGTTTCTGAATTTAGTTCTGTAATTATAAATGGTGGATAATGAATAGCGTAAGAAATGTGAAATCTTGACGCTGTCTGTGATGCCAAGCCTAATCAATGCAAAAATCCGTAATTCGGTGTTGAGATGTTCTCCCTGTTTCAGTGTAATTCGTTCATTGTCGACTAATAAGTTATTGAATTCTTCGACAAAAGAGGGGAATAACTGAAGAAAGGTAGTGTCGAAGTTAGCATAAAATTCCGTAAGCTCATCTTCGATAAATTGCTTTGATTTAATGGCATGCAACAGGTCATCCATTTTTCCTGCTGTGGCTGTTTTGTTTAGGAGGCGGCGATAGTTGTCGAGTTTGTCGATATATGCAGAACATTGATCCATGTAGCGTCCAATGTATTCTTCTTTAATTAGATTGGCTTCGCTAAGGGTGGTGTTTGCTTCCTTCAATTGCTCATTGGTGCTGAAAAGCTCGTGATTGAGATCATTTAACCTGTCATTAGCTTTGCTCAGATCTTTCCGGGCTTTGTTCAGTTTTTTCATTTGCCGGTAGAGCAGAAACAGTACGACTAATAAGATTAGAGATAAAAAGCTGATACTAATCAAAAAGAGAACAAGCTGGCGTTGTCGCGCCGTAATTTCAGATTGATATGCCTTATCAATGATGGGGATCATTTGCGATATTTCGATTGTCCGTAATCGTGCATTACAGAAAAGGGCATCCTGGAGAGAGCGCTTAATGTATTTATATGCCCTGTCTATTTCTTTGTCTTCATAAAGCAGGTAAGCCAGACTGCGCAAGGAAATGTATTCTTTATTATCTGATCTTAAGTCGTAGATGGCTGATATTGCAAGCCATTGTTCTTCCAATTCACGTTCCCTTTTGCCACGATATGCCTGGGATATGCTGTAAGCAATAATAGCGCGGTTGTGATTATCGTTGGCGATTGTTGGAAAATAGGGAAGCAGTAACTTCAATGCCTGGTCGTATTGATGGTTCACAATCAATTGGTCAGATCTGACCATAATATAAGGACTTGATTGTGGCGGATTCGTTATTAGCAAGGAATCGCGATAATTAGCTGTAAGATAATCATATCTGGCTTTTTCCTGACTTGATACGGCATAATCGGCCAGATAGCCGTATATGGTGCGGTAGATGTAAAAGTAGTAAGCCTTCAGATCAGGTGAATACCTTATATTTACGCTTTTCACAATATCCAAAGCCTCATTATACATTCCTACAGTGCCCATAATGGATGCAAGATTCAGGCGCGCATCGTTTAGTTTGTTTTGATCTTGCAGCTTTTCTGCAATCTGTAGTTTTAATCGTGCATAATTTAATGCAGAGTCAGATATATATGTTTTATATTCATCAAAAAGCTGTCCGCATAGGTTGTATCTTAATTCGTCAGAAGGAGCCATTTTCAGTAACTCTTTCAGATGATGGAGCTTTGCCTCTTTTTGTTGGTCATATATGGCATGATTGTCAATGGTCTGATCCAATACATGCAGTAAAGAGTCTATACCGCTTCGGGCATCAACAAGATGCATGATAAAAACAGAAACCATTAAGAGGATAGCTCTTTTCATAATCCATCATTTTTACGACAAATATAGAATATTATGATGGAAAAATAAAAAAAGGTTATTGTGCTTTTTATTCTTCGCAGAAGGATGCCCATACTCCGTTATATAAATGATATATTTACCTCTTTTTGTACGCCCATTCTGTATTGGAACAAACCGTGTGTCATAAGTTCAACTTATTGTATCCATATTGATAGGATTGTGTTCTATTCAAAATCATATGTATCCAAATTGTTCCTGTTATTGGATTGCTCTGGCTACTTTTGTTAAAAAATTGAATTGGTTGTTATGGATAATAATACTACAGAACAAACAATATCCTTGAATCAGAAACTCTATGTTGATTGGCTATGTAGTTATCATGACAAGAAAAGAAATACAAGATTAAAATCATAAATACATCTTATGAAAAACGAGTTTGATATACAGGACAAAGTAATTGTAGTGACCGGAGGAACCGGAATTCTGGGGAGCTCTCTTTGCCACTACCTGGCGGCTCAGGGCGCTAAGATAGTGATTCTCGGGAGAGATACAGATCGCGGTGAAGCGTTGCAGAAACATATTCAGGCATGTGGCTATGAGGCATGTTTCTTTCAGACTGATGTGCTTGATTTAAATGTTTTACACCGAAACTATGACGGGATAGTGGCGCGATATCATCATATTGATGTATTGATTAATGCTGCCGGCGGGAATCGTGCAGGAGCTACTGTTTCTCCAAATCAATCGTTTTTTGAATTGGATATGAATGAATTACGTCAGGTGATCGATCTGAATCTGTATGGGACCATTTATCCTGTTTCGGTATTCGCCAAAGCCATGGCGGAACAAAAACGCGGAGTGATTATCAATTTTACCTCCGCTACTGTAAACCGGCCAATGACCCGCGTTGTCGGCTATTCTGCGGCTAAAAGCGCCATCCAGAACTTTACACAATGGCTTGCCGTGGAACTGGCTCAGAAATATGGACCCCAATTGCGGGTTAATGCCATCTCTCCGGGCTTCTTTTTAACCGAACAAAATCGCAGTTTGTTGACAACCGAAGACGGATCGTGGACAGAACGTGGACGGAAGATTATTGCAGCTACGCCTTTTGGTCGATTGGGCGAACCCCGTGAATTGCATGGCGCAATACAATGGCTCTGTAGTGACGCATCCCGGTTTGTAACCGGGCAAACCCTTGTTGTCGATGGAGGATTTGATGCGTATTCGGGAGTCTGAAATGAATAACGGAATGACAGAGTAACAGAATAACTGACAAAACAGCACGAAGTTAAAGAAGATGACAACCTCAAAGTAATTTAGTAGGTAGTAGACAGTAGATAGTAGGTGTCTGAAAATCTGAAATTAATGAAGTTATAACCCTCAATTTTTCGATCCTTCAATCTTCCCGGCTACTTCCCTTCAACACATGGGAAGAGGAATCTGTCAAACAAGCAAATGCTACCATGGTTGCCGAAACATTATTCTCAAGTGTTGTCCCCTTTGGTGAAAGAGGACGAGCGAAGCGGAGGGGTTGGGGATTCAATTGATCCTGTTGATTCAATATTTCCAGGACAGATTGACCTTAGACTTGTTATTGACTGTTGACACAAGGTAATGGAAAGAGGGAAATGAAAGGGCTATGCAAATAAAGACAAAGACACCAAATATCACAAAAGATAGAAACACCAACAACCAATAGATTTATTTATGAGATTTCATTTTGAGCAATCCTTGCGATGGTTCGGGCCGCATGATCCGGCCACACTGCAGGATATCCGGCAAACAGGCGCCTCGGCTGTAATAACAGCATTACATCATATTCCGGTGGGAGAAGTATGGAGTGTTGACGAAATTCAACGCTACAAGCAAAACATTACCTCCTCAGGTTTAGCTTGGCATGTGGTGGAAAGTGTCAATGTACACGAGGATATCAAACGCAGAACCGGCAATTACCGGCAATACATTGAGAACTATAAGACGACCCTGCGGAATCTGGCAGCCTGCGGCATAGATGTAGTGACCTATAATTTCATGCCGGTCCTGGACTGGGTACGAACCGACCTTGGCTATACCCTGGAAGATGGCTCCACTGCCATGTATTTTGACCAAATTGATTTTTGGGCTTTCGAGCTATTTGTCTTACAGCGGGAAGGAGCAAAGACTTCTTTAACAGAAGAAGCATACCGGATGGCTGAAGAACGGTTCCGATCTATGCAGGAAGCAGATAAACAACGTATGCTGGATGTTATTTTATCCGGGATTCCCGGAGAGGGGAAAAGCTTTACGATAGACTATGTCAAGGATCAGCTAGACAAATACCGCCACATTGACGCAGCTACCTTGCGGCAACATTTGATTCTGTTTCTGGAGGAAATTATTCCTGTTGCAGAAGAAGCAGGCATAAGAATGGCGTTGCATCCCGATGATCCATCCTTTTCGGTACTCGGGCTCCCCCGCATTGTCACCTGCGAAAACGACTATCGGTTGTTGGCAGAGGCAGTACCATCCCTGGCCAATGGGATATGTTTCTGTGCAGGATCGCTGAGTTCCAACCCCGGCAATGATTTGCTGGAGATGAGTCGGCATTTTGCCGATCGCATTCATTTCGTTCATCTGCGTGGCACCCAACGCCTGTCACCCTATCAGTTTTACGAAGCCAGTCATTTGGATAGCAGTGTAGATATGTATCAACTGGTTCGCTCGTTTGTGGAGATTATGCACAGAAGAGAAATCTGTCTTCCCATGCGACCAGATCACGGGCATCATCTGTTTGGGGATTTAGATAACAAACAGTTCTTGTATGGCTATTCCCTTCTGGGGAGGATGAAGGGGTTAGCCGAGTTACGTGGCCTTGAAACCGGAATTGAAAGATCCCTCTATAAGGATGAATCAGGCGAGCAATAAGCTTGGATCCATTGAGTATAAAAACAAAAAAATGATGATATGCCGAAACTGTATTTTTTAATCCTACTGGTCGTTGTAGCTTTTTCTCCGGTTAAAAGTCTTGCAATAGGTGACGCTCCTTATATCCAACATGTTGTTCAAAAAGGTGACTTTCAATTAGTCAACGAAGAACAGGGTGTTCCACTTGTGGTAAATTCTTCTGATTATGAGCCTGTTATAAGAGCTGTGGGCGATTTACAACACGATATTCAACGTGTAGCAGGAGTGCTTCCTTCTATCAAACGCACTCTTCAGCATCCCGAGTCACAAATGGTTCTGATTGGAACAATCGGGAAAAGCCCGATGATTGATCAGTTGATTGCCCGACATAAATTATTGGTTGATTCTATAAAAGGAAAGTGGGAAGCTTTCACCCTCCAAGTGATTCAACATCCGTTTCCAGGTATTCAAAGCGCTTTGATTATAGCCGGAAGCGATATGCGGGGAACGATTTACGGCATATATGACTTATCGGAGCAGATAGGCGTTTCGCCCTGGTATTGGTGGGATGACGTCAAACCGATGCATCAGTCTGTTCTCGCTATTAAACAGGGATTTAGCAAATCAGACTGGCCGGCGGTGAAATACCGCGGTATCTTTATTAACGATGAAGCTCCATGCTTGTCTACATGGGTAAAAAACTTTTACGGCGGAGTATTTGATCATCAGTTTTATGCGCATGTCTTTGAACTGATCCTTAGATTGAAAGGAAATTATTTATGGCCGGCGATGTGGGGAAAAGCTTTTGCTGTTGATGATCCTGAAAATCCTGTGCTTGCCAATAAATATGGAATTGTGATGGGTACCTCCCATCATGAACCGATGATGAGGAACCAAAAAGAATGGGCTATGTTTGGTCACGGAGCATGGAATTTTGAAACGAACCGGGATGAGCTGGTGCATTTCTGGGAAAAAGGTATTGAACGGAATAAGCATTATGAAGATTTGATTACCATTGGTATGCGGGGCGATGGGGATGAACCGATGAATAACAAAAGCGTGAGTTACAACATTCATCTGATGCAACAGATAATAGCCACCCAAGAGAGTATTATCGCCCGTTTCCTGAATCCTGATGTTTCGAAAGTACCGCAAATATGGGCATTATATAAAGAGGTGCAATCGTATTACGATCATGGAATGAAAGTGCCTGATTATGTTACGCTGCTGTGGTGTGACGATAATTGGGGCAACTTGCGGCGTCTGCCATCGCTGGCAGAGCGGAATCGTACCGGTGGCGCCGGTATTTATTATCATGTTGATTATGTTGGCGGACCACGTTCATACAAATGGCTGAATACTGTACCTATTACTAAAATCTGGGAACAGATGAGCAAGGCCTATGATTATGATGCTCGAAAGGTATGGATTTTGAATGTAGGCGATATCAAGCTGTTGGAATATCCGATTGACTTTTTTATGAATCTGGCATGGAATCCCCATCGATGGAACCGGGATAACTTATATGATTTTACCCGTTTGTGGGTAGTTGAGTCTTTTGGACAGCAACATGCAGATGCCATTGCTGATTTGCTCATGAAATATTCCACCTATAATGGCCGGATTAAACCAGAGTTGATTTCGCCGAATACCTTTAGTTTACTTCATTATGATGAAGCCGACCGTGTAGTTCATGATTGGAAAATTCTTGAACGCCAGGCTGATTCGTTGGCGCATATCCTGCCGGCATTCCAACATGATGCTTATTATGAACTGGTACAATATCCGGTTGATGCCTGTGCAAACCTGAATCAGTTGTATGTTGATGTCGCTAAAAACAGACTGTATGCTTTTCAGGGAAGGACTAGCGCCAACTTGTATGCTGATTCGGCAAAAGCTTGCTTTGCATACGATGCAGGGTTGACTTACAAATATCACCATCAGATTGCAAACGGCAAATGGAACGGCGTGATTGGGCAGCCTCATATCGGTTATAGATCATGGATGGATCCTCCTTATAATATTATGCCTGAGACCGATTCCGTTTCAGCAAAAAATATTGCTTCAATGGGAGTAGCTGTGGAAGGAGATTCTTCAGTAGTATCGGAAGGAGATCATAATCATCTCCCTGATTTTGATAGTTTTACGCGTCATACTCATTATGTTGATGTATTCAATAAAGGGACGATTCCTTTCTTATTTACCGTCTCGGCAAACTCTCCATGGATCATTCCTTCTGTGATAAAAGGCATTGTGAAATATCAACAGCGAGTTGTTATTGCTATTGATTGGAATAAAGTACCTTTTGGAAGCAATGTACAGGGAACTGTTTTTATTAAGGCCAACGGACAAACCGTTCCTGTAGAAGTTTCGGTGTTTCATCCGGAATCTCCTGTACGGAACCATCTTCATGGTTTTATTGAAACAGACGGGTATGTATCGATGGATGCCACTCATTATATGGATCGCCATGATGTGAGTGGGGTGGGGTGGCGAAGCGTTCCCTGGTATGGACGTGAATTTTCATCGATGATGCCTGTGCCGGATACAACTGCCAGCATTACAGATTTATCCAAAGCTCCCTATTTGGAATATAGCTTTTACTTGTATACCAAAGGCCCTATCGATGTTATGACATTGATTGCCCCAACCGTGAATTGTCTGCCGGAAGGAGGACTACGGTTTGCTGTTGCTTTTGATCATCAACCGGCGCAAATTGTTTCGATTCCCAAGATTGATATCACCGGAGAAGATGACAATGCCGCGTGGAGCCGTTCGGTAATAAACAATATCCGGGTTTGTAGCACAAAGTTCATTAATGAACAACCGGGATATCATACATTACGTATTTACATGATAGATCCGATTGTTGTATTACAAAAGATTGTTATCAATACAGGCGGGCTAAAGCCAAGCTTTCTTTTTCCTCCCGAAAGTTACAAAGCGGGACAATGAGGCTTTATAAAAAGTAGATTATGAAACGAGCCTATATTATTTATTTCCACTGCACATTATGATTTTGTGGAAGAGTTCTAGTCAGAGAGCATAATCGCTATAAATGAAGTTGCCTTAAGGTTGCACCGAACGAGTTCTGAAGATAGGCCGTTAATAACGCGTCGGTTATTTATCGGTGCTTAATCGCATAAATACCGAAGAATATTGAACAAATATCAAACGAGCATTAATAATCACTCAAGGCTCTCCTGTCTTTTTATCGAAGGAAGCTCTATCCTTTTTGAGTTTATATAGAATGTTTATCGAATATGTGGAGATTATATTCCCAACCTTTCTATTGTTATTGAGCTTTCTCTGTTGTAATAATTAAAAGTTAAAAATCAAAGCAGTGAAATTTGATTCTTTGAGGGAAGCAATCATGTTTTGTTGCGGCTTGAATCAAAATCTACAGAAATAGTATCAAAAAAGTGAATGATGTTACAAGAGTTTTAGTTCTTGTTTCCTGTTTTATGAGTGTGTTATAAACACTTTATTACTTTTGCTCCAGATTATTTGAAAGTAAAGTAGAGAAATAATACTCACATCCATTAATATCATTAACCGTTTAGACCGAAAACAATGAGGCATAGATTAGGTTTTCAAAATGCTTTAGGTTTACTATTTCTGATACCGTGTTTGTTTATGTCGGTTTCGTGCCGGTCGACAGGATATGTACGGCAGGTGAATAATTTTGATGAAGGGTGGCGGTTTCATTTAGGAGACACGCTCAATGCGCAATCCCCAACCTTTAATGATGCCATGTGGCGCAAACTTGACCTACCCCATGACTGGAGCATCGAAGGCCGTTTTGACAGGAACAGTCCTGCAGGTGCCGGAGGCGGCTATCTCAACGGAGGTCTGGGATGGTACCGGAAAACCTTTACACTGAGCCCATCCCAAAAAGGGAAAAAAGTATTTATCGATTTTGACGGCGTATACCGCAACAGCACCGTATGGATTAACGGGCATGAGCTCGGCTTCCGCCCCTATGGTTACATCTCTTTCCGGTATGATCTCACACCCTATCTCCACTGGGACAAACCCAACGTGATCGCCGTGAAGGTGGACAACTCGCAACAACCTAATTCCCGGTGGTACTCGGGGTCAGGCATCTACCGGAATGTCCATTTGGTATTTACCCATCAGGACCGCTTTGCCCACTGGGGTATTTATGTCACCACCCCGGAAGTGAGCCAGGCCAAAGCGACAGTAAAAGTACAATTCCAAACCAAGGTAGAACCCACAAAAGAGCCGGTTACTATCCAGGCACAACTCTATGATGCACACGGGAAACTGGTAGCCTCAGCAAAAGCAATTCCCGTTAAGGACACCCTGAATGCCACTACGATAGAAATTAACACCCCCCACCTGTGGTCAACAACAGCCCCCTACCTCTATACGCTGGTCTCTTCACTTTATGTTGGAAACAAAATAGAGGATCAGGTAAGCACCAGTGTAGGGATCCGTTATTTTAATTTCGATGTGAATAAAGGCTTTTCCCTGAACGGGAAACCGATGAAGATCCTGGGCGTATGCGACCATCACGACCTGGGTTGTCTGGGAAGCGCCGTCAACAAACGAGCAATTGAGCGTCAGTTGGAGATATTAAAAAACATGGGCTGCAATGCCATCCGTACCTCCCATAACCCCCCTGCACCGGAACTGCTGGATCTGGCCGATCACATGGGGTTCCTGATCATGGATGAAGCCTTCGACATGTGGATGATTCACAAGACGAAATATGATTACTCACGCTACTTTGCCCAATGGCACAAAGAAGACCTGAGTGACCAGATACGCCGTGACCGGAATCATCCCAGTGTTATCATCTGGAGCGTGGGAAATGAGATACCTGAACAGGCTGCCAAGAAAGGAAGTCCGGAAGACAGGGGAGCTGCTATAATGAAAGAGCTGTGTTCGATCGTCCGCGGTCTGGATGACACCCGCCCTATTGTTACCGCCAACAGCAATCCCGAACCCACAAATCCATTGATTAGCTGCGGGGCAACTGACCTGATAGGAATGAATTATCATATTGAAGACTGGCTTACCTTCCCCAAGGTATATCCGGGGAAGAAACTCATTATTACCGAATCCACTTCAGCACTGGAGACCCGTGGATGGTACAGGATGCCTTCTGATTCAATTATCCGGGTACCCAAAGAATGGAATATACCCTATAGCACGCCAAACCATTTATGCTCAGCTTACGATAACACATCTGCTCCATGGGGATCGACACACGAAGAAACATGGAAAGTTGTGAAAGCCCATCCCTACATATCGGGAATGTTTATCTGGACAGGATTCGATTACATCGGGGAACCCACTCCCTACACATGGCCATCACGCAGTTCCTATTTCGGGATCATTGATCTGGCCGGCTTCCCGAAAGATGTTTATTACATGTACCAAAGTGAATGGACACACAAGACCGTATTGCATATCTTCCCGCACTGGAACTGGAAGCCCGGACAAATGGTGGATATCTGGTGCTATTACAACAATGCCGACGAAGTAGAGCTGTTCCTTAACGGGAAGTCACTGGGGAAACGGCATAAAACAGGAGATGAACTCCATGTAATGTGGAGCGTGCCCTTTGAACCGGGGGTTCTCAAGGCTGTCTCCTACAAGAACGGCAAGGCGGTGAAAATGGTAGAGGAAAGGACGGCAGGGCCGGCAGACCATATTACCCTGGCGGCAGACCGGAATTTGATCCATGCCGATAACAGCGACCTGTCCTTTGTTACGGTAAAGATAACAGACAAAAACGGAACCATGGTGCCGACGGCAGATAATCTGGTACATTTCACCGTTACCGGGCCTGGAAAGATCGTAGGCGTAGACAATGGCAGTGAGATTGACCACGATCCGTTTAAGGCAAATTATTGCCATGCATTCTTTGGGAAATGCCTGGTAGTGATCCAATCGACCCATAAACCGGGAGTCATTCATTTGACTGCCACTTCGGAAGGATTGCCAGCCCGGAATCTGCCTGTCTTTAGCAGATAGCAGCAATCAAATCACAGAGTCACAAAATAACCGATTTAATGAATCATTGACAATGAAAACTTGAAATTAAAGAAGCTGAGAAGATACCAACTATAAAGTAGTTGGTAGTTGATATACAGTAGTGTGGTGGAAATCGGAGTAATGAAAAATTGATTGTTTACTTTCAACTTTAGAGCTTTGTCTTTATACCTTGCATGAGTAGAAAAAAAAATAAAAATATAAACATATGGGTGTCAACGCGCAAAAGATTTCGGTGATCGAAAAGATTGGATATAGCCTTGGGGACCTTGCAGCGAATCTTATATTTCAGACGCTGATGACCTTCCTGGCCTTTTTTTATACCGATGTGTACAAACTACCTCCGGCCACTGCATCCGCCATTATATTTACCGGTGGGATGTTAGGAGCATCATTCAACCCTATCATGGGGCTTATAGCGGACCGGACGATGACCCGCTGGGGGAAATTCCGTCCATGGATTTTATGGACTGCGGTGCCTTTTGGTATTATTGCCATGCTTGCTTTCAGTACTCCACAATTCAGTCCTGGGGGCAAAGTGGCCTATGCATTGATTACGTATATGTTTTTGGTGATCATATACTCGGCAAATAACCTCCCCTATGCATCCCTAAGCGGTGTGTTAACAGGCGATATGGCCGAGCGCAACAGTATTTCTTCCTACCGTTTCGTGGCTGTTATGATTGCCCAGTTTATTGTTCAGGGATTATTGTTGCCCCTGGTGTTGATTTTGGGCAATGGCAACAAAACGATAGGCTTTGAACATACGATTACCCTATTTGCTATTGTGGGAGTGATCTTCTTTATCATTACTTTTTTGACCACCAAAGAACGTATTGTCCCCAAGCCCGAACAAAAATCAAGTGTGAAAGAAGATCTTGGAGACCTGTCGAAGAACAAGCCGTGGATTGCCATGTTAATTCTGACAATCTTTATTTTCATCACACTCTCCCTGAAGGGAGGCATGTATGTTTACTATTTTAATGATTACCTCGATAAAGACTATCTGGCAAAGTTTTTGGAACATATCGGGTTTAACGGTTTTATCAGCAACCTGAATCACCTTTTAACAAGCATGGGACTAAGCGGTTTTATCTGGCCGAAGGATGCCGCGACCTCAGGGTTTAGCCTGTTTAATGCGGGAGGCATCATTATGATGATTGTTGGCATCATGGTTTCCAAACCACTAGCGGACCGTTTTGGGAAACGGGATGTTTTCGGTGTCAGTCTTTTCATTTCAGCTCTCTGCCTATTCATGTTCTATTTTTATGGGCCAAAGTCTATTCCATTGGTTTTTCTGACACAACTTGCCCATGGATTTTTTTATGGCATTTCCACACCTTTGCTTTGGGCCATGATTGCAGATGTTGCGGACTATTCGGAATGGAAAAACCATCGCCGAGCTACCGCCATTATTTTCTCTGCCATGATTTTCGGTCTGAAGGCCGGGTTAAGTATCGGAGGCGCTTTGGTTGCGGGCCTTCTGGCAATTTATGGGTATAATGCACAATTAGCGGTTCAATCCCCGGCAACGATTCATGGCATCAAACTATCACTCAGCGTCTATCCTACCCTGACTTTTTGTGTAAGTGTCGCCTGTTTGTTTTTTTATGAAATTAATAAGCAAAAGGAAGTACAAATACAAAAAGATTTGCTTGCCCGAAGGGAAAAATCTGAAGGTTGAGAAGATCATAAGTTACGGGAAGATGAGAAGATAACAACCTCAAAGTAGTTTAGTAGTTGGTAGATAATAGGAATGTGAGAATCAGAGCGGTTAGCGGTCAATGGTTAAAGAACTCCTGTCTGTAGACTTTAGGCCGTTGTTTCTTTGATAAACTTTACACCTTAAACTGTTGTTGACTTTAGACCTTAGGCTATCAAGCTTTGATTTAAGAAGAAACTAAATATATGGAGATAAATATGAAAAAAAGAGGACTTATTGGGATTATTATGTTGATACCCTTGGCAATGAATTCCTTGGCAATGGGTAAGATGAATCAAAAGCAACTCACCCTGAAAGAGGCTTTTGCCGGAAAATTTTATATTGGAACCGCTCTTAATGCTGATCAGATCACAGGAAGAGATACGGCGGCACTTCGTGTGGTAAAAGAACAATTTAGCGCCATTGTTCCGGAGAATTGTATGAAAAGCGGTGTCATTCAACCCAAGGAAGGCGTTTTTAACTTTAGCTTGGCTGACCGGTTTGTAAATTTTGGTATGAGAAATCATCTGTTTATCACGGGACATACGCTTGTATGGCATTCACAGACTCCTCCCTGGTTTTTCACAGACAGCCTGGGACATGATGTTTCACGGGAAGTGTTGATTGAGCGGATGAAGAAACACATCATGACCCTGGTTGGCCGGTATAAAGGGAAAGTGAAAGGATGGGATGTTGTAAATGAAGCCATAATGGATGATGGATCATACCGGAAAAATAAATTTTATCGAATTATCGGCGCCGATTACATCAAACTGGCTTATGAGTTTGCACATGAGGCAGACCCCAATGCAGAGCTGTATTATAATGACTATTCCATGGCCAATCCCGCAAAACGCAATGCTGTTGTAGCCATGGTAAAAAAATTGAAGTCGGAAGGTATAAGAATAGACGGGGTAGGTATGCAGTGCCATATAGGATTGGATTATCCGGATATTAACGAGTTTGAAAAAAGCATAGAGGCGTTTGGCTCATTGGGTGTCAAGGTAATAATTTCAGAAATGGACATTACCGTATTGCCGCCTCCCCAGCAACACATGGGAGCTGACGTTTCCAACAATTTTGAATACGAAAAGAAACTGAATCCATATGCCGGAGGATTGCCCGATTCAGTAAATGTACTCCTGGAAAAACGCTATCTGGATTTTTTCAAGCTCTTTTTAAAGCATAGGGATGTAATTTCACGGGTTACTGTTTGGGGCGTGAATGATGGAGATTCGTGGAGAAATAACTGGCCTGTAAGAGGACGGACAGATTATCCGTTGTTGTTCGATCGTAACAACCAACCAAAACCCGTTGTTCAAAAGATTATTGATGCAGCCATGAAATGTCACTAAGGTTTAGGTATAGACTTGTGGAATGAAAAAGATAAATCCATACATCATTAAAAACAACAGGAACTATGAAAAAACCAAGATACCTCGTCGATCATTTATATACGGCTGATCCGGCGGTTCATGTTTTTAACGGGAAGCTATATATTTATCCTTCACACGATATTGAATCGGGTATTCCTGAGAATGATAACGGGGATCATTTCGATATGCGGGATTACCATGTTTTTTCCATGGAAACCATGGATGGGGAAGTTACCGATCATGGCGTAATACTTGATATAAACAATATTCCCTGGGCGGGACGCCAATTATGGGATTGTGATGTAGCTTTCAAAGATGGCAAATACTATCTCTATTTCCCTCTGAAAGATAAAACCGATATTTTCCATATTGGAGTTGCTATCAGCGATAAGCCGGAAGGGCCTTTTATTCCGCAGGAGGCGCCTGTCAAGGGGAGTTATTCGATAGATCCTTGTGTGTTCTGCGACGATGATGGTTCCCACTATATTTACTTTGGCGGGTTATGGGGAGGGCAACTTCAACGGTACCGGAATAACAAGGCAATTGAATGCGGTCACGAACCCAAGGATGATGAACCGGCATTGCCTTCGCGTGTGGCGAAACTGAGCGAAAATATGCTCGAATTCGGCGAGGATCCGCGTGAAGTTATTATCCTGGATGAAAACGGGGAAAAGCTCAAGGCCGGTGATCATGATCGCCGCTTTTTTGAGGCTTCCTGGCTACATAAATATCAGGGAAAATACTACTATTCCTACTCCACGGGAAACACCCATAGACTGTGCTATGCGGTGGGAGACACTCCTTACGGTCCCTTTACCTACAAAGGAGTTATCCTAACTCCGGTAGTTGGCTGGACTACCCACCACTCGATTGTGGAGTTTAAGGGGAAATGGTATTTGTTTTACCACGACAGCGTGCCATCGGGCGGTAAGACCTGGCTGCGAAGCATAAAAGTGATTGAACTGGAATACAATGAAGATGGAACTATCCGTACCATTGACGGGAGGAATTAAATGACTGAATGATAGAACGACTATGTCACAATATTATGTATTTAAGTATTTTTACGGGAAGATGAGAGGGTCAAAAGGTAAGTAAAAGGTGTTATCAATAGATTTTTTGACTCTCTGGCAAGTGGAATATAAAATAAGGCGGCTACAATATTATATGTTATAAAAGACAAGGATCATTCAATTTGATTGTTTGTATTCAATATGTGATATTCAAAAATTATTCCGGACTACTACACTAAAATGCCCCTGAAAAACAAAATTACTCAATGAAAAAGAACATTACAACTATTCTTATTGGCTTAAGCGGCTTAATGCTCTCCTTGGCAGGAGTAGCTCAATCTCCTTCGTTTAAAACGTACATGAATCCGGTAATTCCCGGAGATCATTCGGATTGTACACTAACTAAAATCGGGAAGGATTTTTATACCACCGGTTCTTCATTTAATCCGACTCCTGTCATTTATCATTCGACAGATTTAGTTCATTGGGAAGCCATTGCCCAACCGGTTTCCGCAGCATGGCCTTTGTATGGGGATAATCCTACCGGTGGTTGCTGGGGAGGACAAATGGTGTTTTACAATAATAAGTATTGGGATTTTTTCTCCAGAGCGAATACGATGTATTTTGTTACTGCAAATAAGCCCCAGGGGCCATGGAGCATGCCGGTTAAAATCAATAATCCGCCTCAGCTTCCATTTGGCCTTGGCTATGATAATTCAGTATTTATTGATGATAATGGGAAATGGTATTTGGTTGTTAAAAACGGACAATCCAATAACGCGATTGTCGAATTGAATATGAGTGGGCAGCCAACCGGTGTGGTATATAATCTCAATTGGCTAAATCCCGGACCTCCTTTTAAGTATAGTTGGGCTGAAGGTCCTGTTATGTGGAAACACAACGGCTATTATTATTACTCCTTTGCCCGGGATGTGTCAGGTGGGCAGAAAGTTATGCGAAGTAAAATACTAACCGCAGATAAGTCTGCCTGGACTACGCCGGTAGACTTATTTAATGAAAATGATCCGAATAAGGATAAATCGATCTTTTTTAACCCAAATCATTGTTCGGCAGTAGTAGAATTAAAAGATGGTACAAGTTGGCTTTTGCATCCTCTTTGGGCGAGAGCAAATAATAATGAATGGTATGGGCAAGGACGGCAAGGATTGCTAAATCAGGTAAGATATGATTCTGACAATAATGCTATTGCAGATTATCCGACGAATACAGCAAAAAAAGCGCCATTACTTCCCTCTAGTGGCATTCCATGGATGGTTCCTAAATCTGATTTTTTTAATGAGAAAACACTTTCTCCGGAATGGTCCTTCCTGGGGTATACTCCAAATTCACTTTACTCTCTTACAGCCAGGCCAGGTTGGTTAAGGCTGTTCCCTAAAAGCCCGACCAAGGCTAATACAGTTATAAAAACAGATGCTGAGCATAACTATTCATTAATAACACGTCTGGATTTCAATCCAAAGTCCATATCAGATGAAGCTGGGATAAGGATTATAAATGGCATGGAAGATTTGTTTGCCAAAATATATTGTACAGTCAATAATCAAGGCCAAAAGATTATTTGTTTTAGCTTTAATAAAGCCCGTTATGAAGTTGCCAATACGTTTGGGAATACCGTGTGGTTAAAATTGGTACGAGATGAGCATGAACTAACTGGATTTTTCAGTTCAGATGGAATAAAATGGAAACCTGTTGGCCATAAGATTAATGTAGAAACACTTGATCGGTTTAGTCGTAACTATAACGGATGGTCTGGAAACAGACAGGGATTATATGTACAGGGAGCAAATTTTGCTGATTTTGATTTGTATATATACCGCGATGCTTATACTCCTATTCTTGCAGCGTGTCCGGCTAATCAATTTGGAACAACAAACACAGTATTACCTAACGGAATTGCGCTATTGGATAATATTCATAATAATGATTGGGCATTATATGCTGGAGTTGAATTTGGAGACAAGGGTTATGAAAAAATTTCCCATATGATCTCAATCTCTGCTTCTTGTATTACGAAAGGTGGTAACGTAGAGGTATGGCTGGATTCAATAGGCACAGGGAAGAAAATTGCCACTTGTAAAATTATGAATACAGGCAGTTTGGCAAACATAAAGACTTTTACCGCCAGAACCATTCCTACTACCGGACGCCATGATGTTTATCTGAAATTCACAGGTGATAAAGCCGCTAAATTATTTGTATTAAAGGACTTTGTTTTTACAGAATAGCAGGAAGATAAAGTAGATGAGAAGATAACAACCTCAAAGTAGTGTAGTAGATAGTAGGAATCTGAAAATCAGAAGTTAGAGAAGTTACGGGAAGATACAGGAAGTTAGAACCCTCAATCCTTCAGTCATTCAATCTCTAATGGGGGCTGTCTATTCTTCTATATTTAACAGATAATCCTTATATTGACACACTTAAGTCCCCTTTAGATTTAGAGGTAGACATCAAATAACAGAATAACTGATAGAACAGCAGGAAGATGTGAAGTTAGAGAAGTTACGGGAAGAACCAGCAGCATTGCCAACAGATTCCTTCTTGGTTCTTGGCTCTTGATTCTTGGTTCTCGTCTTTACACCTTAAACTTTCAACCGTAGTTCTCTTTAGACCTTCGACTTTAGACTGTTGTTTGTCTTTCGACCTTGGATGAGTACAATAAAAATAAATTAGAAACCAATGAAAACGAAGGTGTTGATTGTTATAGCAGTATGCTTGGGATTAACTGGATGTGCCAAAGAGATGGAACAAAGCATTCCTGAGCAATATACACAAGATACAATAAAATCCACAGCAGTGATTGATGGTGGCACTTCCTACCAGACTATTGACGGTTTTGGCTTTTCCAGTGCATGGTGTGGAGTGCTTACTATTGCTAAAAATAATGCACTTTATGATACACTTGGCTTTTCTTTGTTGCGGATTCGTATTGATGAAAACAAATATTGGGCAGATGAAATTGCCAATGCCGCTGCAGCTCATGCAGTTGGTGTTAAGGTATTAGGCTCAGAATGGTCTCCTCCTCCGGCATGGAATAGTAATGGGAAAAGTACTGGTGGCTACTTGCTCCCACAATACTACAGTAATTATGCTTCATGGTTGAAAGACGCGGCGGATAGTATTGACCTTGACTATGTTTCCTTTCAGAATGAACCTGATATGGGTTATATCGACCCGAAAGGTGTAGTTTCATGGAGTGCTGACCAAATGTTGTCTTTTTTGAAAAATTACTCTTCTATTATTGGGAAACCAATAGTATATGCAGAATCTTTTTGTTTCAATGATGCCTATACAGATCCTGCTTTGAATGATACATCAACTGTGGGTAAGATTGCCTACATTGGCGGGCACATTTATGGCGGAGGTAACTATGTTCATCAAAATGCAATTAACCACGGCAAGCATGTATGGATGACCGAACATTATATAGACGGGCAAAGCAATATTGATTCATGTATGAGCATTGCTAAAGAAATCAGTGAATGTATGTATAACCAAATGAGCGCCTATTTTTGGTGGTGGGTTTACGATAACGATACGAATGTGAATCTGGTATATCATGACGGAACGATTTACAAGAATGGTTATACAATCGGACAGTTTGCAAAATGGGTACGCCCGGGATATGTCCGGATCAGTTGTACGTACAATCCGGTTTCTAATGTTTATATAACGGCTTATCGCGGTAACAACAATAAAATCGTTATTGTAGCGGTTAATGCTGGAGGATTGCCCGTGAGCCAGACGTTTTCATGTCTGAACTTGTCGATCTCAGATACAATGAACGTCAATAGGACTTCCAGTAGTGAAAATATGAAACCAGAGGGAACAGTTTCATTAGTAAATAATGCCTTTATTTATACATTGCCTGCTAAAAGCATTACTACGTTTCATTAGTGATACTTTGGATGGAAGGAAATGCTTAGAAATAAGAATGTTAAATTGATGTGATTGGAAAGTTAAAATCGTATTTTGGAAGGGTTTGAATCAAAATCTACAGAAATAGTATCAAAAAGGATATTTATGTTACAATACTTTTAGTTTTTGTTTCCTGATTTATGAGTGTAAAATAAACACTTGCTATATTTGTAGCGATTTATTGTAAGAAAAACAAGATGTCTTCTATATTTCTTTGAAGACCCTCTTGTTTAGTTTCGAAATGTATTTCAATTATTAATCATTTAATCGTCCAACTATGAAACATACATTTATAAGAGCAGTTTGGGATTGATTTCCCTATGCTATTTCCTCAGACGTCATTCAATTGATATAATCCATAGTGGATTTAGATTCAAAAAACCGTGACTTGCCAGTGTTTCCGTTTTGTTTATGTGGTTTTGGCTGTTCTGAATAAAGGATGAAGTTTCTTTCGATAAAATTGTGATCTTATCATCTTTCAAAAGACTTTACCGGGATTTCTACAGACAGCATGAATCTGATTCTAAGCGAAGAAAAATATTATTTTTCAAATAGAAATTGTGATATACTTAATAATAGACAAGTTTTTGTTGCTTTGAAAATTTGAAAAGGTGATATTCTTATTTTGCTTTGTAGTGATTGGTTTTTCGGCTCTGCCTGTCAATTGTCGTGTTTCAGGGGTTTCAGTTAAAGGTGTCCTGGTATGAAGCAGGTAAAGATAGTGTAGCAATTATCTTGTTAACAAGTTTATGTTTTGAAATGAACAAGTTTATGTTTTTCCTACATTACCCTATGGATTTTAGACATAGGAAGTATAAGGTGGTGGGGAAACGGTAATGTTTGTCAAGGTATATGGTTATTTTTAAGGCATTAAAAAGAGAGATGTTTGTTAGAGTGTTAACCTTAAATTATATGTGCATATGAAGAGATTTTATGACGATAGCTAGCAATTCAGTGTTTTAGATGGTAGATATTTTAAAATAAATTAATTAGCCATAAAAAATTACGTTATCTATATATTAAAAAAAATATTTAATACAATGAAGCATAATGATAAAAACATACCAATTTGCTTTCTAAGAGTGCAGAGAGGGAGATTGACACTGGTAAGATTTTTCATTCTGTCAATGCTTTCCTTATTAAGTTCTGCTCTTGTTGCGCAAAACATGTATACAGTCAAAGGAAAGGTGTTCGATGAAAAGAATATGCCTATGATTGGCGCTACAGTAGTGGTGAAGGGAGATCTGAAAATCGGTACGGTAACAGATGTTGACGGTAGGTTCACATTAAACGTACCCATGAAACAACCTGTAATCGTTATTTCTTATGTGGGATATAAACCGCAAGAGATTGACACAAAAGGTAAGAATTTTTTTACTGTTGATATGATACCCAACAACGTTAATTTAAATGATGTGGTTGTTGTGGGATATGGACAAGAGAAAAAACAAAGTGTGGTTGGGGCTATCGTCCAGACATCCGGGAAACAGCTTGCAAAGTCAGTCGGTTTACCTGATCTGGGGTCTGCTTTAACAGGTAACTTGCCGGGTGTTATTACGATGACTACAACTGGAAAACCGGGAGATGAAACACCTCAAATCTTAATCCGGGGCGAAAGTACCTGGAATAATACATCCCCATTGATTTTGGTGGATGGTATTGAACGCGATATAAACAGTGTTAATATTAATGATGTAGAGAGTATATCCGTGTTAAAAGACGCTTCGGCAACAGCTGTGTTTGGCGTAAGGGGAGCCAATGGAGTTATCCTGATTACCACGAAACGAGGGGAAGAGGGGAAGGCTAATATTTCGGTTACGGTCAATACTACAGTGAAGATGCCCCAGATGTTAGCCTCTAAATATGATTCGTATGATGCACTCAGTATTCGGAATGAGTCCATTGAACGTGAATTAGGCTTGTATCCTGCCGCATGGGGGAAATATATGCCGAATGCTACACTTAATGAATATCGTAATCAGACTACTCTGGCGCAGGCTGAACAGTACCCCAATATCAATTGGCAGGATGCATTGGTAAGGAAAGCTGCCATGGATCACAATGTTAATATGAATATCTCAGGTGGGACGCCGGAGGTGAAATATTTTACTTCGGTTGACTATGAGGATGAAGGTGATATTTTGAAACATTACCCCAATGGTAAAGGATATACGGGAGGGTATGGTTTTAAGCGCCTGGATGTTCGAAGTAATTTGGATTTTAATTTGACAAGAACCACTACCCTGAAGGCCGATTTGGCCGGTTCATATGGAGTAGTGCAGGATGCATACAACCAGGATTCATGGGAATACCGGATTTGGCAAAGCATCTATAGTAATCCTCCTGATGTGTATTATCCTCGCTATTCAGACGGATCGTGGGGCTATTATCCTCCAAACACAGTAGGAACCATCAATTCAGCATTAACGTTGTCTAACAATGGGATCAGGTATACTACTACAAAACAGATCAATACGGACTTTACCTTGAAGCAGGATCTGAGTATGATCTTAGATGGATTGTCGGCGCAGGGAATGCTTTCGTATGACAATACCTTTGTTTCCGTGGGAGGAATTTATGACAACGGTAATGTCCAACAAACCTATATTGATCCGGTAACAGGCGAAGTAACACAGAGCAGTTATTTAGGAACCAATCAATTCAATTGGATACCTTCTCGTTGGTCGCCTAATGCAGATGCAGATGTTAGTCCGGACGCTACTTATCGCCATACGTTTTATCAATTGCAATTGAACTATGCCAAAAAATTCGGCAAGCATGATGTTACCGGTATGGGATTGTTTAGCCGCGACCAGTATGCTACCGGAAGCGAAGTGCCTCATTACCGCGAAGACTGGGTGGGTCGCTTTACCTATAATTATGCGGAGAAATATTTTGCTGAAGTGAATGGAGCCTACAACGGATCGGAACAATTTGGGCCGAGCCATCGCTTTGCTTTCTTTCCCTCTGCTGCTCTCGGATGGATGATTACAAATGAAAAATTCATGAAACCGATGAAATTCCTGGATATGCTAAAATTGCGTGCTTCCTGGGGACAAGTAGGTTCGGATAATATGAATGGGTATTATAACCGTTGGCTTTATATGACAAGCTGGGGATATGGCGGAACTCTTCCTTTAGGAACAAATCCATACGCTAGTAATCCATATCAATGGTGGTATGTGACACAACAAGGTAATTCGGATATTCATTGGGAAAAAGTAACAAAAACAAATGCTGGTGTTGATTATGCTTTCCTGGGAGGTTTAGTTGCCGGAAATTTTGATGTTTTTCGTGATATACGGACGGATATTCTTATGACCCCAACTGTACCTTCCTACTTCGGTACGACTCCTGCAGCGGCTAACCTCGGGATTGTGCGTAACATTGGGTATGAGTTGGTGATCCGTCTTAATAAACAGATCAACAAGAATCTCAGACTTTGGGGGAATTTTGATATGACCCATGCCAGAAACCAGGTAATTTATGCCGACGATCCTCAATTGTATGATGCTTATCGGAAATCAGCAGGTAAGCCGGTCGGGCAAAACTATTCCTATGTAACGGGAGGCTACTACAATAACTGGGATCAGGTTTATGGCAGTACCCAATTGAATACATATGATACAGAGAAGTTGCCCGGTAATCTGAACATTATCGATTTTAACGGAGATGGTAAGATTGATAATAAAGATTCAGCTCCTTATAGTTATCCCTCTTATCCGGAGAATACATTTACAACTACTGTAGGGTGTGACTGGAAAGCTTTCAGTCTGAGCGTCATGTTCTATGGAGTGAATGATGTAAGCCGTTATATGCAGTTGACAAGCTTCTCAGGTAGCTTGGACAATGTCTATAAACAGGGTTCTTATTGGACGAAGACCGATCAAAATGGAAATGTTCCGATGCCGCGATGGGACTCTCATATGGACTATACCGGATCAACACTGTACTTATATGACGGGTCCTATCTCCGCTTAAAGAATGTGCAATTGGCTTATACGTTCAAGAAAGAGTGGTTGCAAAAATATGGGATTAATTCGCTTCGTGCTTACCTGAATGGTGAAGATCTGTTCTTGTGGACACATATGCCGGACAGCCGCGAGGTAAATACCGCTGGAAGTACAGCCTATCCCCTTGTGAAACGGATAACTTGTGGACTTAATGTAACTTTTTAAAATTAGATACATGAAAAAACATATAAATATAATCGGAGGGATTATCCTAATGTGGTTAATGTTTGGATTCACCTCGTGTACAAGCTATTTGGACAGAACTCCCGATTCGGTGGTTTCTTCAACGGATGCTTTTGTTAATTTCACCAATTTTCAAGGATATGTAGAGCAGATCTATGCTTTAGTCCCCGACTATACCGCTGTCACTTGGGCGGACAACTGGATGATGGGAGATGAAGCTATTAATAGTGTTGGTGGAGCATGGGTAGATGATAAATTTGATGAAGGAGATTATTGGGGCTGGCAGGAAGGATGGATTCCTTCATGGCTGAATGGTGATGGGAATGTTCATACTGCGTCAGCTGGAGGTGCGGAAGGCTTATGGCCAAATGCATGGGCTGGTATTCGTGATGTTAATCTTGGATTGGAAAATCTGGATAAACTGACGGATGCTACGCAAGAACAGAAGGATTTCATTAAAGGTCAGTTACTGTTTTTCCGGGGTTGGTTTTATTTTGAATTGTCCTCTTATTTTGGTGGCTTACCTTATATTACGCATGTACTATCACCTACTGACAATCTGGCTATTCCTCGGTTATCCTATCAGCAAACTGCCGATTCCATAGCGAAAGATCTTAGAGCAGCAGCCGATCTATTGCCTGTTGATTGGGATAGTACGGCTACCGGCGCTGCAACCAAAGGAAATAATACGTTGCGAATTAACAAAATGATGTGTTTAGGCTATTTAGGGAAAGATTATCTGTATGCCGGCAGTCCTTTAATGAATAAGGAATCGACAGGTAGTGCTACCTATAATAAAGGCTATTGCCAGAAAGCGGCGGCTGCCTTTGCAGAGATGTTACAGTATGTGGACAATGGGAAGAGTTGGCTTCATTTGGTTCCCTTCAGCCAATACTCCAACCTTTTCTGGAGTGGGGGTTCTAGTCAAATGCCAGGTTACCAGGAGGATGTGTTTACGTATTCTGCATTTGGTACTTGGTTGGATGGTTGCCCCTGGGGACCTGCATCTATCTTTAGCGCTTCATCAATAGGTGGAGGTTATGTATCACCCAATGCCAATTATGTAGATAACTACGGCATGGCCAATGGATTGCCTATTACAGATCCGAATTCAGGTTATGATCCCAATAATCCATGGGCAAACCGAGACCCGCGTTTCTATCACGACATTGTAATTGACGGCGATCAGCAAATTTATGGTGCTGCCCCGGCTGACAAAGAACATTATCGCGATATAGCGCTTTATACCAGCGGTGAAGATCGAACGTATAATGGAGGCGCTAGTAGTGGCCGTACAGGTTATTTAATAAGAAAGTTTACCCCAATGACCTGTAATAATATTGACAATTATTCCGGTGGAGGCTATATGCATTTGGCTTATATGCGCTTGTCGGATGTCTATCTGATGTATGCCGAAGCGGTATTGCAAGGGTATGGTTCGGCCACCAGCACTGCGCCGGGATATAATTTAACGGCTGAACAGGCAGTGGATAAAATACGTACCCGTGCAGGAGTTGGTCCGGTGGGTTCGGCTTACGTTAGTGACCCTCAGAAATTTATGAGCGAGATTATTCGTGAACGAGCCGTGGAACTTTCGTTTGAAGCGGATATTCGCTTTAACGACCTGCGTCGTTGGATGTTGTGGGATAATAAGCAATACTTGGAAAAGACAGCGATTGATTTTGATCGTGGAACTGTATCTGTACCTGCCTCTGAAATACCGAGTCCCGGAATTCATTATGAGCCGGTAAATATGACGAAAAGGGTAATTCTGACCCGTGTTTTCCATGACTTCAATTATTGGTTACCAATACCAACAAAAGATGTGTACTTGTATGTAACATTCCCACAAAACCCCGGGTATTAAAGGAAATATTTTCTAACCTTAAAAAGACGTAAAATGAAACTTATAAGAATAGGAACGATTTTATGCGGTATGTTCTTTGGCTTGCTTTTTAAAGTTGCAGGACAGACTGCTGATACGAATCAAACAATGATTTCCGGCAACGATTCCTTGGTGCATGTGGCCTACGGGACGGTTGAGAAGAAAGATCTGACCGGCGCTATTTCGGTAGTGAATCCGTCGGATTATCTGGAAAAAGATTATGGCACCTATCCGCTGGAAGGTGTTAATGCCTTTATCGGCGGGAGCAATCTCTGGGGGTTGGGTACGCCGTTGGTGTTGATTGACGGTGTGCCCGGTAATATTACAGATGTTACCACTACGGCAATTTCTCAGATCACCTTTTTGAAAGGAGCGAATGCCGTTGTCCTCTATGGTAGCCGTGCCGCGAACGGTGTGATCTTGATTACAACCAAACAGGGGAAAGTAGGTAAAATCAAGAAAAACATCCGGGTTAACGGAGGCGTTAATGTGCCGATAGAGTATCCAACTTATTTAGGGTCGGCTGACTATATGACCTATTATAATCAGGCCTGTACGAATGACGGATTATCTCCGCTTTATGATGCTGCTACCATCAGTAAGTATGCTTCGCATTCCAATATATATCAGTATCCTGATGTGAATTATTATTCATCGGATTATTTGCGTAAGATGTACACTTCTTATTCTGCTAATGCCGAATTTTCGGGCGGTACGGAGCGTGCGCGGTTTTATGCTTTGGTTGACTATCAGGGGCAAAATTCATTGTTGAAATTTGGAGAAGGCAACAATGAGAACACTTCTCGTTTAAGTATACGCGGAAACATCGAATTGAAGTTAAATGATTTTATAAACGCTTTCGTTCATACCTCGACTGTATTTAATGATAGTCGGTCATCGATGGGTAATTATTGGTCAAATGCGGCAACGTTACGACCGAACTACTTTTCCCCGTTTGTCCCCATCAGTTTGATTTCGAATAGCGCTACCAATGGTCAAACCTATATTAAGAACGCTCATAACATCATCGATGGACTTTATTTGCTGGGCGGGACTCAGCAATATATGACCAATCCGATTTCCGATGTGTATGCCGGCGGATATAAAACCAATACTTCCCGTCTGTTTCAGTATGTAACGGGCGTTAATGCTGATCTCAGCCAAGCGTTGAAAGGGCTATCGTTTCATGGACAGATTAGCATTGATTATTTGGATACGTATACAGATTCTCTTTCTACTAAGTATGCTGTTTATTCACCAACATGGACTGGCGATTCAATTACCGGATTAACAAAATATAATACAGATAATAATAGTCGCGTTCAGAGTATAGGAAATGTATTTGAAGATCAAACCATTGATTTTAACGTGCATATGGATTATGTAAACAGCTTCAACCTAAATAATGTATCGGCAATGTTGGTTGGGTCAGGTACGCTTCAGCGTCAAACCGGAGATTTTCAATACCAAACGAACAGTAACTTAGGGTTGCAATTGGCATATAATTATGATCATCGGTATTATGCTGACTTTAGTGGAGCGGTTGTGAATTCTACCTTGTTGCCCTCCAACGCCCGTGTGGCCTTTTCTCCTACCTTTAGCCTTGGTTGGCTGCTAACCGGGGAGAATTTCTTGAAGCATTCTAAAGTGGTAGATCGTTTGAAGCTGTCGGCATCTGCCGGTATTGTCAATACGGATCTGGATTTGAGTAATAACTTTTATTTGTATGACCCCGTTTATTATTCTTCTTATGGGTATTCATGGCATGATGGTTCTTATTCCAATTCAGCAACTACCGCATTGCATGGTGATAATCAGCATTTATCCTATGCTAAACGAAAAGAGGTTAATCTGGATATAGACGGGTCCTTCTTCAATAACCAATTAGGTGTTCAGGCAACCGCTTTTTTGATTGATAAGACGGGTATCCCTGAACAGCGTTTCACACAATACCCCAGCTATTTTAATACCTATTATCCTACATCATCTTTTGTGCCATATACAAATTATGGGGAAGATCAATATAAAGGATTTGATGTGCAGGTAAACTTCCGTCAAAAAATCGGGGATGTTAACCTTATGGTTGGCGCAGCCGGAACGTATGCTACGTCGAAAGTATTAAAAGTAGATGAGATTTATGCCAATTCATATCAGAATCGTGCCGGGAAACCGATTGATGCCATCTTTGGTTTGGTAAGTCAAGGCTTTTTTGCTGACCAGAACGATATTACCAATCATGCAGTACAGGAATTCGGAACCGTAGCTCCCGGTGATATCAAGTATAAAGATGAAAACGGGGATGGCGTGATCGATCAAAGGGATCAGGTCATGATAGGACGTTGGGGAAGTCCGTTTACATGTGGTGTAAATCTTACGCTACAATGGAAGAATTTTACCTTCTTTGCGTTAGGAACCGGCCAATATGGGGGTACAGGGATAAAGAGCGGCAGTTACTACTGGGTGTATGGGAGTGAAAAATATTCCAACGTTGTCCTGAACAGTTGGACGGATGCCACGAAGAATACGGCAACCTATCCCCGGCTGACCACGCTGAGTAGCAATAATAATTTCCAATACTCCACTTTTTGGGCCTATAGTACCGATCGTTTTGATCTCTCAAAAGTTCAGTTCACATATACCTTACCTAAAAAGTTGTTGATTAACTCTCCTCTGAAGAACATCAACATATATGTTAACGGTAATAACTTGCTCACATTTGCTAAAAACAGAAAGATTATGGAATTGAATGTAGGTACTACGCCACAGACACGTTTATATAATGTCGGTATCAAAGCTGAGTTTTAAGATGTGTAATTAAAACAGAATAAGAACTATGAAAAATAAATTATTGATATTTGTAGCGTTGGCAATGATTTTGTCCGGCTGTTCAGACCTGTTCTCGCCTGCCGATCAAAATAATCGTACGCTGGATGGCGTGTACAGTGATCCTGCGTTTGCGGAAGGGCTTTTACTGAACGCTTATGTTAAATTGCCGTCAGGCTATTCGTATAACGATGTTGCTACTGATAATGCGGTATCCAATGACCCGACGAACAGTTATCGTCTGATGGCTACGGGAAGCTGGTCGTCTTTAAATAATCCGATGGATCAATGGACAAGCGCTTATTCAGCCATCCAATATTTGAATCTGTTTTTGGCTAATACAGATAAGGTAACGTGGGCTACTACCGGAGAATATGTATCCCAGATGTTTAATGACAGGTTTAAAGGGGAAGCCTATGGGATGCGCGCCCTTTTTATGTATTATCTGTTACAGGCGCATGGTGGCTGGTCGGCTGATGGGAAACTTTTGGGGGTGCCTATCCTGTTAACTCCGCAGGATGTTACTTCTAATTTCAAAGTACCACGTAATACATTCGACGAATGTTTAACCCAGATTTATACCGATTTGGATTCGGCGGAGTATTACTTACCGCTTGACTATTCCGATATTAGTTCGACAAGCCAAATACCGGCCAAATATACGGGAAAGACTACTGTGTCAGACTATAATCGCGTATTTGGTGCGTATAATACCCAGCGGATGTCTGCCCGTATCGCTAAAGTCATTAGCGCACAAGTTACTCTATTGGCAGCCAGTCCTGCTTTTAATCAGGGAACCAATGTGTCATGGGCTGCCGCTGCCGACTCTGCCGCTGCCGTGCTTGATCTGAATGGGGGCTTATCGGGATTAGCATCTAATGGCGATTATTGGTATGCGGAACGGAATGCAAATGAAATTAATAATATACAGAATGGACTTAATCCTAAGGAGATTCTTTGGAGAACCAACGTGGGTAGTTCCAATAGTCTGGAATCAGATAATTATCCACCAAGTCTTTATGGTAAGGGCCGTGTTGATCCAACCCAGAATTTGGTAGATGCTTTTCCGATGGCTAACGGTTACCCAATTACAGATCCGAACAGCGGTTATGATCCAACTCATCCGTATGCAAACCGTGATCCTCGTTTAGCCCTCTATATTGTGACCAACGGGAGTACCGAAGGACCGAGTAATACTCCTATTTATACACAGGTAGGAACCGGAAGTACCAATGATGGATTGAATCAAATTTCTACTTCAACACGTACAGGTTATTATATGCGTAAACTATTGCGGGAAGATGTCAATCTGAATCCGACCAACACCAATTCACAGATCCATTACTATGCCCGTATGCGTTATACCGAAATATATCTGGATTATGCTGAAGCAGCCAATGAAGCCTGGGGTCCTGATGGTACAGGCCCATCGGGCTATTCTGCCCGGGATGTGATAGCCGCCATACGTAAGAGGGCAGGCATTACCCAGCCTGATGCCTATCTGGCTTCTATTACTACAAAAGATGCTATGCGGACATTGATTCATAACGAAAGACGATTGGAATTGTGTTTTGAAGGATTTCGTTTTTGGGATTTACGGCGCTGGAAAGCGAATTTGACAGAAGAAGCGAATGGTGTATCCATTTCAAACGGAACTTATACGTTTGTTCCGGTTGAAAAGAGAGCATATCAAGATTATATGGATTACGGACCGATACCTTATAGTGAAGTGTTGAAATTTGGATTGGTGCAAAATCAAGGGTGGTAATATTTTAAATGCAATTAAAATAGTATGAAAATGAAAAATATATTTTTTGTGTTTGTGATAGGAATCTTCGTGTTGGTGTCATGTCAGAACCAACCGATAAGTTTTCCTAACTATAAATATAGTACCGTATATTTTGCATATCAATCTCCGGTAAGGACATTGATACTTGGGACGGATAACCAGTATGATAATTCTCTTGATACGGCCCATCAATGTGAGATATACGCTACTATGGGAGGGGTTTATAGTAATTCGACCGATCGTATATTGGATGTAGTGGTCGATAATACCCTTTGCAATCACCTAACATTTGATGATGCCAATGGTAATCCGGTGCTTCCTATGCCGTCCAGTTATTACAAATTTCTGTCCAACAATATGCAGATTGTTATTCCTAAAGGATCTATCATGGGAGGAATCAAGGTGCAGTTGACTGATGCGTTTTTTGCTGATTCCCTTTCCATACAGAATACGTATGTCATTCCTTTACGGATTACCAAAGTGGCCAATGCAGACTCAATTTTGAGCGGGGAAGCGCTTGAAGGTGTTACTAATCCTAATCCGTTTGTAGCCGGAGATTGGCAAACCTTGCCTAAAAATTATGTTCTCTATTGCATTAAGTACAGAAATCCATGGGATGCTTCTTATTTGCGTAGAGGAATTGAGCAGGGATCAGATACTACGGTTGTATATCATGAACCGTATGTTGAATATGATCAGGTTGTGTCAGAGGGTACTAACGTTGCTACTGTATCTATGCATAAGCTTTTAATCTCCCTTAATGCCATAAAAAAAGGAAATGTGGATGTTCCTTTCCAACTGCTACTGACATTTGATAATAATAACAATTGTACCATAACGAATCCGGCAAATGCTTCCTATACCGTTACAGGTACGGGTCAGTATGTAAAGAATGGAGACGAATGGGGAAATGAGAAGCGTGATGTACTGCACCTTAAATATAGCGTTACATTTGGGGCATTGACTCATACAATGACAGATACACTTGTGATGAGGGACAGGAACGAATCGGCTGAGACCTTTGTTCCATATTACAATCAATAGATTATAGAAAATATTGCTGGACTGGTGAATTGTTTCACTGCTCCAGCAATAGCTATACATCACACTAAGTGAGAGAAAAGTGTTCATATTATTGCGATCATATGTGTGAAGACATAGTGTCGAGTCTATGCTAATTCAAAACGGGCATTTATTCGGAGCCATCAAGATCAAAGAGAATAATTAAGATAATGAATGAAGGGTAAATGTTGCATATCACAGTTGGTAATGACATCAAACGATTTCCGTATCATATGATTGTTATAGGGTCAGAATCGATAAAGCGAATTGTCATAATGATCCATAATTAATAGTTAGAGTTTTGTAGTTTATAGTTTAGAGCAAAGAAAAGGAATGAACGGTATTCCTTGATTAGATTTATGTAAGTTGCCAAATAGGTATTGTTAGACGGAGGCTCTTTCTCCTCAAAAAGAAAGAGCCTCTTTTGATAACTTGTAAAATATAAATGAAATGAAAAGATATATTAGTATATGGGTTTTTGTTTTTTTTACAGTTTTTGCTTTGAACGCTCAGAGTCTTTGCGGTGTTTTTGCAAAGAAATATGCGATCGGAGCTGCTGTAAGTTCCTGGATGCTTAAAAATCCTGCTATTGATTCGTTGTTGCGATTACATTTTTCAAGTTTAACTCCAGATAATGAAATGAAACCTGAGGTAACCGAACCACAGGAAGGAGTATTTCATTGGAAAGGCGCAGATGAAATTGTTGCATTTGCACAACAAAATCATATGAAAGTCCGTGGACATTGTTTGGTATGGCATCAACAGACTCCTGCCTGGTTTTTTGAAGATCATGGGAAAACAGCTTCTAAAAAAGTGCTTTATGAACACATGAAAGAGCATATTTTTGCTGAAGTAGGAAGATATAAAGGCAAAGTATATGCATGGGATGTTGTAAATGAAGCTGTTGCCGATGAGGGTGCTAATATCTATCGGGAATCTCCATGGTACAAGATTGCTGGTAAGGATTATATTGCCCAGGCTTTTCGTTATGCACATGAGGCTGATCCTCATGCCATTCTGTTTTATAATGATTACAATGTATTTATGCCGGCAAAGCGGACAAAAATATATGCCATGTTGAAAGAACTATTAAAGGAAGGTGTCCCTGTTCAGGGCATTGGTATTCAAGGGCATTGGTCTTTTTATCAACCTACTGAAAAAGAATTGAAAGAAACACTCCAGTTGTTTGCTTCGCTGGGTTTGCAAATTCAAATTACGGAAATGGATGTATCTGCATATCACTGGGAAAATAATGAACGTAACATGAAGTCTGGAGAACAGATTGAATGGAATGACTCGATAGCGAATGTGCAGGCAGCACGATATGCTATGTTTTTTCATGTTTTTAATGAATTTTCAAAAGTGATTACAGGAGTTACGTTTTGGGGTGTTACAGACAACACTTCCTGGTTGAATAATTTTCCGGTAAGAGGACGTAAAAACTATCCACTTTTATTTGATGCCCAGTATCGTGAAAAACCGGCTTTTCATGCTGTAATTAACAGTCAACGACAATAGAAATCTGAATTGAATAATTCAAGAAAGACAAAGTGTTGAAATGTGTGCTCTGTGTGGAATGAAAATTGCTTTCTTTTTAGGGTTTGATAAAGCAATAATTGTGTAATTTTACCTTATCATTTAATACTAAATTACACCATGAAAACTTTTTTGCCTCACAATTTATTTCTCGTTGCAGTTTTTCTGATTATGTTCGGATTTAAGCTGCATGGACAGGTTTCACGTTTTTACACATCATCTAATTCGGGTTTAGAAAATAGTCAAATTAATCAGATTTATCAAGATCGTGTGGGCTTTATTTGGGTTGCAACCGAAGACGGACTAAGTAGTTTTGACGGGATGAAATTTACAACGTATACTCATCATGCCGATGATTCTACTTCATTATTGACAAATTATGTGCAATCCATGTATGAGGATACTTCGCATAATTTTTGGATAGGAACTGCAAGTGGACTTCAACGTTACGATCGAATAAAAAATTGTTTTTCTAATTTTATTTTGAGGGATGATATGGGTTATATACTGGATCCATATATCAGTACAATTATTCCTTATGATTCGAATCATGTTTTAGTTGGTACATCTGGCCATGGGTTTTATATCATCAATTTAAAAACGTTTCACTATACAATTAGTAATACGAATCATCTTGTTCCAGCAAGTACCTTTATTCATTCTTTATTGCGGGAATCAAATGGTGACGTGTGGGTGGGTACAGAAAATGATGGTGCTTTTTTATTCCATAGAAATCTTAATGTTCCCATCGAAAACAAGAATGCTTTCTCTTTATTGGGGCATTATTGTCAAGGTCAGCAGATTAATTCATTTGTAGAAGATACACCTCATCATAAAGTGTTTATTGGCAGTTTAAATCAAGGAATTTTTGTGTACGATCAAGCTAGTAAAACACTAAGAGCCGCCCTGTCTGCTGATGCGCAGCATTGTTCCGTTAAATCCATGTTTCGTGATTCACAGGGCCGAGTATGGATTGGTACGAATGACAGAGGATTGATGCTGCTTAATCCTGATAATGAGCAATTGATGATTTCGGATACTGTACGAGAGAATCCATCCAACGGTTATTGGCATGTTAGTTCTATCATGGAAGATTCGCAGGGAAATATTTGGGCAGCTTTGTATGAAAAAGGCATTTATGTAATTCCAAATTTTATAAATAAGTTTCATTATGAAGCTTTTAGTCCAATAAAACTAAGTCAGAATGTCAGTTGTGTCTTAGCGATTTTGGTTGATCGAAATAATGGTTTATGGATAGGTACCGATGGCAGTGGATTATTTTATAAAGCAGCAGGATCATCTAAAATTAAGAATTTTACAAAAGAAAATTCCAGATTACTCTCCAATGCCATTACTGCGCTTTGGCAAGACAAAAATGGAACTATATGGATAGGTACCGCACTTGATGGACTCTTTACAATGAATCAATCTCAGCAGTTAATGCCTTTTCCAAAACAAAATGAACTTTCTGGTCGTAAGATTACAGTAATTAAAGGAGATTCGATGGGCAATATATGGATTGGTACCTATGGAGAAGGTTTAGATTGTATTAATTACCAGACTGGAAAGATCGATATTTACCAGAATCAGCAAGGGACGACAAAGTTTATTAGCAATAACTGGATAAATACTTTATTGCCTGATAGAGAAGGAAATATGATAATGGGGACATTTCAAGGATTAAATGCTATTAATATAAAAACAAGAAAAGCAACTTATTACAACTATATTCCTGAATTACCGTACAATACCAAAGTTTATTCCCTTTGTGAAGACTACCGGGGTATATTGTGGGTTGGAACAAACAGTGGGTTAATTGCTTTTGACCGGAAGATTCAGAAAGCCAGGCTTTATACAACACATGATGGATTACCCAATAATGTAATCAATGCGATAGAAGAAGACAATCAAAAGAACTTGTGGATTAGTACAAACCATGGGTTGGCCAAATTTTCTTTGGTGAATGGTTCTGTTGCCTCTTTTCATGCTTATGATGGATTACAAAGTGATGAATTTCGCAGAGGCGCTGTTTGGAAAACACCTGACGGGCAGCTTTATTTTGGAGGCATAAATGGTATTAATTCATTTTATCCCCAAGATATTAATCATTCACGTAAGGTCCCCAATGTTTATGTAACTGATTTTATGGTTTTTAACAAATCGGTTAATTATGGAGATGGTAAAAACCATAATGTGTTTTTATCGTGCGCAATTCCTTATGCTGATAAAATCATATTGAAGCATAGTGATAATGTTTTTTCCATTCAATTTGATGCCCTGGAATTTACACATCCTCAGAGTATTACTTACCAATACAAAATGGAAGGCTTCGACAAAGGATGGAAAACGACAGATGCCAATAATCGTATTGTTACTTATACAAATTTATCTCCGGGAACTTATACTTTTAAAGTCAAGGCCACCAATACAGATATGGAAGGCTCTGAAAGTATAAAAACTTTGAAGATTATTATTTTGCCCCCCTGGTGGTTGACCTGGTGGGCCAAATTGTTATATGTCCTGATTGTACTTGCGTCCGGCTATGCATTTTATCTTCATCTGCAAAAGAAAATAAAAGACAAGCAAGAACATCTGCAACAATTGCATGAAGAAGAGATTAAAGAATCAAAATTACGGTTCTTTACGAATATATCGCATGAGATACGGACTCCTATAACATTAATAATAAGTCCATTGGAACGAATGCTTGCTTCGGAGCCCGATTCTCAGCGCAAAGAGTTGTATAATTTGATGTATCGGAATGCCTTGCGTATCTTGCGCCTGATCAATCAGTTGATGGATATGCGGAAAATTGATAACAATCAGATGAAACTTCATTTCCAGGAAACGGATCTTGTCTTTTTAATCAAAGACATTATGATGTCGTTTGACTTTCTGGCTAACAACAAAAAGATTGATTTCCAGTTTGAAAGTAAGATGCAATCGTTGAATGCATGGGTTGACCCGAGTAATTTCGATAAGATTTTGTTTAATGTATTGTCCAATGCGTTTAAGTTTACCCCCGAGAATGGACATATCAAGGTAGCTCTTACTGTAGGACACGATGATAATGCTGTTTCTCCTTTAGCTAACTATGTGGAGATAGCTGTGTCAGATAGCGGGATAGGTATCGATCCGGCAACTATTGATAAAATCTACGATCGTTTTGTTCAGGGATCAAGCCAACAAGAGCAATTAGGATCAGGCGTTGGCCTTCATCTTACAAAGCAACTGGTCGAATTGCATCACGGGACTATTTTTGCTGTCAATAATGAAGTCGGATGTACCTTTTATATCCGTATTCCACTTTCCTCTGCTCATCTCACCTCAGATGAATTGCAACCGGGCACAAAGCGTCATGAAATCACTACTCCCGAATCGAAAACCGAAGTCGCTGTTCAATCCGGAGATGATGCTTCTGTCACTGTCCGCAATTCAGTCCGCAATATTCCTACGGTTGTGGTGGTGGATGACGATAAAGATTTGCTCGCTTATTTACGTTTGGAATTAGGCGGAAGCTATCACGTTGAGGCGTTTGATAGTAGTAAAAAAGCGTGGAATGTTATAGCAGGTGGGTTACCCGATGTGGTTATCAGTGATGTAATGATGACAGAGATGAATGGGAATGAACTGTGTGCCAAAATCAAAACGAATTCGAACACCAATCACATTCCGGTCATCTTACTTTCTTCCATGACGAAAGATGACGACGTGATTACCGGATTAGATTGTGGGGCTGATGTGTATCTGACGAAACCATTCAATATAGATATTTTGAAACGGCACATCAACCAGGTGATTCTGAATCGGGATACCTTGAAGAAGAAATTTACGCTGCCTGTGGAAATTGATTACAATGCCCTGAAAGTCAATTCTGCAGATAAGCGTTTGTTGGAAAAAACTATACAGGTGATTAAAGATAATATGGAAGATGCTGAATTTGGTGTCGAGAAATTGAGTACTGGAGTAGGATTAAGCCGTGTTCATCTCAATCGTAAAATGAAAGAACTGATTAATGTATCTCCGAGTGATATGATTCGGTCCATTCGATTGAAACAGGCAGCCTATTTGTTGATTAATAATGAAATAAATATTTCAGAAGTAGCTTATAAAGTCGGCTTTTCCAGTCATTCCTATTTTACAAACAGTTTTCATGATTTTTTTGGAATGAAACCTTCTGAATTTGTTGAAAAATATAAAGATAATCCTGATAATCCGGTATTGAAAGAAATTCTAGGATAGAATCTGCTGATTGTTCCGGTTTCGAAAATGCTTCTTGATATAATTTATTATGTACACTAAGAATCTTTGTGGTTTACTTATTGGAGTTATTTTATGTTGTCTGGCCAATCCGATGTATGCATTGGTAAAATTGCCACGACTGGTTAGTAACGGTATGGTATTGCAGCGTAATACCCCTCTGAAAATATGGGGTTGGGCTGATCCGCAAGAAAAAGTAACGATTCGATTCCATGGATTCAATCGTTCAACTGTCAGCGATGCTAACGGCGATTGGCAGGTTACTCTGCCATCTATGAAAGCAGGTGGACCGTTTACAATGTTGATAAAAGGGCAGAATACGATTGAGTTGTCAAATATTCTTGTGGGTGATGTTTGGCTTTGTGCGGGACAGTCGAATATGGAACATACATTGGGATCATTTTATTGGGTTTATCCGACTGTTATTGCCAATGCTGCCAATCCTAATATCCGGGAGTTTAATGTGCCCGAAACCTATAATTTTATAGGGCCGCAAAAGGATTTTCCATCGGGAAACTGGGAAGAGGCAAATCCAAAGAATGTGTATAATTGGTCTGCAGTAGCTTATTTCTTCGGCAAATATCTTTATGCAAAATACAAAGTACCTGTCGGCTTGATTAATTCGAGTCTCGGAGGGTCTCCTGCCGAAGCGTGGGTCAGTGCAGATGCACTTAAGACCCCATTTCCCAGATATTATGCAGAAGCGCAGGAATTTAAGAATACGGCTCTCATCCGTGAAATTGAACAAAAAGATTTTCAGCGAACAAAAGCTTGGTACACATTATTGCAACAAAAGGATGAAGGATATAAAGGAATTTCATGGTATTCGCCTTCATTAAATACGGCCAACTGGGACACAATGGCTATTCCTGGTTATTGGGCACACACCTCTCTTGGTATGGTTAATGGATCAGTTTGGTTTAGAAGAACAGTTGATATTCCGGCTTCTATGACAGGAAAGCCGGCAAAAATTATTTTAGGCCGGATGGTGGATGCCGATTCCGTATTTATCAACGGGGAATTTGTGGGCACTACCGGTTACCAATATCCCCGGAGACGATATGATATCCCGGCTCATCTTTTGAAAGCAGGCGCAAATGTGATTGTGATTCGGATCATTAGCAATGCCGGCGAAGGTGGTTTTGTACCAGATAAACAATATGCAATTGTTGCAGGTAATACTACTGTTAATCTGGTGGGAGAGTGGCAATATCATCTTGGTGCTGCAATGCCTCCACTGATGGGACAGACATTCATCCGCTGGAAGCCGGTAGGTTTGTTTAATGCGATGATTGCTCCGCTATTGTCCTATCGAATCAAAGGTGCAGTCTGGTATCAGGGAGAATCCAATACCGACAGGCCGGTTGAATATAAAAAACTATTATCTACGCTTATTTCCGATTGGAGAGCAAAATGGGATGAGGGGAACTTTCCTTTTCTACTCGTACAGCTTCCAAATTTTATGCCACCCAAAAAAGAACCGTCAAATAGTGATTGGGCTTTACTGCGAGAATCACAACTTGATGCATTGTCTCTTCCAAATACGGCGATGGCTGTAACCATCGATATTGGCGAATGGAATGATATTCATCCGGTAGATAAAAAAGATGTAGGCAAAAGGCTGGCTCTTGCAGCAGAAAAAATTGCCTATGGCGATCCTGTCATATATTCGGGCCCACTTTATAAATCAATGAAAATTGAAGGGAACAAGGTGGTTATATCATTTAGCCATACAGGGGAAGGTTTGATGGTAAAAGGAAGCAATGAACCCGGATGTTTTGCAGTTGCCGGACAGGATCAACATTTTGTGTGGGCAAAAGCAAAAATTGAAAATGATCATGTAATTGTATGGAATGATACGATTCAGCATCCTGTTGCAGTGCGTTATGCATGGGCGGATGATCCGGTTGGGGCAAAACTATATAACAAAGAAGGGTTACCGGCTTCTCCTTTTCGAACTGATCATTGGTGAAATTCTTGATATTCAATATGATGTACAAGATTTAATAGAATGATTATGACTGTATTAAGCAAATATATAAACAAGAAGAGAATCTTGTTCATAGGGTTTATGCTATTGTCGTTAATGAATATTGCCCAAACGACACCGAATTATAAGAATCCGAATTTACCTTTTGCTGAACGGGCAAAGGATTTGGTATCACGTATGACATTACAGGAGAAAGTATCGCAAATGACATATAACGCGGAAGCTATTCCCCGTTTAAGTATTCCGGCATATAACTGGTGGAATGAATGTTTGCATGGAGTCGCCCGTAGTGGTGTTGCAACTGTTTTTCCTCAAGCAATTGGTATGGCTTCCATGTGGAATGCTTCTTTGATGTATCAGATTGCTACAGCGATTTCCGACGAAGCCAGGGCTAAGCACCAGCGCTATGTTTCGGAAGGGAAACGGGGTATTTACGAAGGATTGACCTTCTGGACTCCGAATATTAATATTTTTCGTGATCCGAGGTGGGGGAGAGGGCAGGAAACCTATGGAGAAGATCCTTTCCTGACCGGGACGTTGGCTGTAAACTTTATTAAAGGCTTGCAGGGAAACGATCCGAAATACTTGAAACTGGTAGCTACGGCAAAACATTTTTCCATGTACAGCGGCCCGGAATCGGCCCGGCACCGGTTTGATGCCATTCCAACCGACCGAGATTTTGTGGAAACCTATACGCCTCAATTTGAAATGGCAGTGAAAGATGCGCATGTTTATTCGGTGATGTGTGCCTATAATAGCTTTGAACATTTCCCTTGTTGCGGCAATCGCAAGTTGAGTGATTTAGTAAGAAACGAATGGGGATTCAAGGGGTATATTGTGTCTGATTGCTGGGCAGTGGCAGATTTTTATAAAAAAGATGCCCATGCTATAGTGCCGAACGTAGAACAAGCTGCTGCAATGTCATTAAAGGCTGGCACCGATTTGAATTGCGGAAATTCTTATCCTTCATTGGTGACAGCCGTTAAATTGGGTCTTGTGTCGGAACAACAAATTGATACATCGGTTACCCGTTTGATGGAGGCTCGTTTGCGTTTGGGAATGTTTGCCCCTCAAGGTGCGGATAAATATAAGGAGATTCCTTACAGTGTGGTTAATTCAAAAGAACATCAGGCTTTGGCATTAAAGGCTGCACGTGAGTCTATGGTTTTATTGAAGAATGAGAATCATACACTGCCTTTCAGTAAAGATGTGAAAGTCGTAGCGGTTATCGGTCCCAATGCTAATGATGCAGAGGTCTTATTGGGAAATTATCATGGCTACCCAAGCGCACCTGTGACTTTGCTCGCAGGCATTAAAGCCATGCTTCCGAATGCTAAAGTGCTTTACACTCCCGGCTGTCACGTAGCCGATGGGTTACCTTTACTACAACTTATGCCGACTTCTGTATTATACACCGACAAGTCGATGAAGGTACATGGGTTAAAGGTTGAATACTTTGATAATAGCGATTTTAAAGGTAGACCTTTAGATAAACATATTGATGCACATGTCGATTTTGTGTGGTGGGCAAAAGCTCCGTATCCTGATTTGAATGCCAGTCATTTTTCAGCAAGATGGACAGGCGTGTTTGTACCCCCGGTTACAGGAAAGTATGCGTTGGGCGGAGAAGCATTTTCTGGCATGAAATTGTATTTGAATGATTCGTTAATCCTTTCACGTCGTGATATTCATGAATCGTTGAGAATATATCATTATTTAACATTGCAGGGAGGTAAGCCATATCGTATTAAATTGGAGTACGTACAGGACAACACGGAGTATGCCAATATGCAGTTACTTTGGGAACAACCTGCCCCGGATATGGAACAGAAAGCGTATGATATAGCCAAGAAAGCTGATATTGTAATTTATGCCATGGGGCTGAGTCCATTGATTGAGGGTGAGGAGATGGATGTCTCCATTCCCGGCTTTTTAGGTGGCGACCGGACTAAACTGTCCTTGCCTGAGGAACAGACAGCCTTGATGCAAAAGATAGAGCAATTACATAAACCGTCTGTGATGGTAATGATGAATGGCGGTGCGGTAGCCTGTAATTGGGAGCAAGAGCATTTACCCGCCATTCTGGAGGCCTGGTATCCTGGTCAAGCCGGTGGAACAGCCATTGCGGATATCCTTTTTGGAGACTATAATCCATCGGGACGTTTACCTGTCACATTCTACAGAAGCGTTAAAGATATTCCTCCTTTTACCGATTATAGCATGGAAGGGCGTACGTATAAATATTTCAAAGGGAATCCACTGTATGAATTTGGTTATGGATTGAGTTATTCCAGTTTTACCTATTCCAATATGCAGGCGCCTCAGACTATATCTGTTAGCGATTCACTGCCGGTATCGGTCGATATAACTAACACTGGAAAAATGGATGGGCATGAAGTAGTGGAAGTATATATCACCCATCTTGGCAATCCGCTAATGCCAATTAGGGCATTGGTAGGATTCACAAGAGTATCGCTGAAAGCCGGAGAAACCAAGCGCGTTACGGTGATGATTCCCAACAGTCAGTTGTATCAACTTACTCCGTCATGCCAGAAAGCAGTTTTGCCGGGTGGGATGATTGTTAGTATCGGAGGGAGACAGCCAGATTCGTTAGCTATTCAAAACCATCAGGCCATATCTCAAAAAGTAGTGATTCAATAAGATGTAAATTATTTATATTCAGTGGTATGGTAATGGGACGTGCAAGCTCCCTATGCCTTATTGCAACAAAATTATTATCGTATCTATCATACTATCATCGCATTCTTGGATTTCTATTTTTACGTAAAGAATAATAAAGATGAATCATAAATTGCCGTATATTATCTGGATACTGGTAGGATTTTTTGCAACAGTATCCGCCCAGCAGGAAAGGCTTATCCGGATAGATTACAACCAGGTAACAGGGGCTTTCAATACCATGTACAAGGAATGCGTGGGCGCAGGCCGTGCCAACGAAGGATTACGGGCTGACTGGCAGGAACAACTGGCAACGGCAAGAAAAGCATGCGGGTTCAAATACATCCGCATGCACGGGCTGTTGGATGACGACATGGGCGTTTACAAAACAGGTAGGAACGGGGAGCCTGAATACAACTATCAATACATCGATGTGTTGTATGACTACCTGTTGAGCATTGGGATGAAACCCTTTGTGGAACTTGGGTTTATGCCTTCAGCCCTGGCCAGTGGCGATAAAACCATATTCTGGTACAGGGGTAATGTGACTCCCCCAAAAGATTATGCAAGATGGGCAGAGCTGATCCGCCACCTGGTACTCCATTTCACCCAGCGCTACGGAGCCGATGAAGTCAAAACATGGTACTTTGAAGTATGGAATGAGCCCAACCTGTACAATGGGTTCTGGACAGGCAGCCAGGCCGACTATTTCAAATTGTATAAATACACGGCAGAAGCCATCAAAAGCGTCAATAAGGATTACCGGGTCGGAGGCCCCGCCACCGCCGGAGCAGCATGGGTACCTGACATGATAGACTATTGCTACAGGGACCAGGTACCGTTGGATTTTATCAGTACCCACAGCTATGGCGTAAACCAGGGCTATTTAGACCAATACGGCAATACAGGCACCGTATTGAGCAAAGACCCCAAGAGCGTGAGCGGAGACATCATCAAGACCCGGCAACAAATAAGCGAGTCACCCATGCCCCATTTACAACTCCACTATACGGAATGGAGTTCCTCCTATACACCCTCCGATCCCATCCATGACAGCTACCATGAGGCTGCTTATATTCTGGAAAAGATTAAACAGACAGGAGATGCAGCTAATAGCATGTCTTATTGGACCTTCACCGATATCTTTGAAGAAGCAGGGCCAAGATTCAGGCCTTTCCATGGGGGATTTGGGCTGATGAATTATGAAGGCATCAAGAAACCGGCATTTTACGCCTATGACTATCTGAACAAGCTTGGAAAGACAGAACTGGCAGATAAGGACAGCTCCTCCTGGGCATGCAGGGATGACAAGGGTGGTATTCAGGTGCTCTTCTGGAATTACACCTACACCTTACCCGATTCCACCAATGACCAGCAGTATTATATCCGCAACCTGCCCTCCAAGCCGGCCGGAAAGGTCAAAGTGGAACTGACAGATGTTCCCGAAGGCACTTATTGCCTTGAACTCTACCAGATCGGTTATCATGTGAACGATGCCTACACCACCTATCTGGAAATGGGGAAACCGAACCAGTTGACAAGGCAGGAAGTGGCGGCGATAAAACAGATTGATAACGGTTCGCCGGTTCGCAAGGAGATTGTCCAGGTTTCAGCAGGCGGAACATTCTTCCGGGAGCTGAACATGCGGCAAAATGATGTCTATCTGGTAACCCTGAAGAAAGTGAATTAAATTCATTACAATGAATTGTACCACAATACGATAAATCATAAAATATAAAATAGTAATTTATTGCGATGTAGTATGTATTGAAATTATTAATAACAAATTAGTATAGCCATGAAACAACGAATCTTTTTTTTAATAGTCATATTCGTAATTAGCTTAAATGCTAATTCACAGACTGTAACGTCAGCGCCATTTGGCTTTGATGTAGTACGTGCTAGTATACCGCACGGAAAAATAGATACTGTTTATTACAAATCGAAAACGGTCGGAACAACACGCCGGGCTCTTGTTTATACTCCACCGGGATATTCAAAGAATAAAAAGTATCCCGTACTTTATCTGTTACATGGTATAGGTGGAGATGAATTTGAGTGGCTAAACAATGGCCATCCGCAGGTGATTCTTGACAATTTGTATGCGGAAAAGAAAATCGTACCTATGATTGTAGTACTTCCTAATGGCAGAGCTATGAAAGATGACCGCCCGGTTGGAAATATTTATAGTGCTGATAAAGTACAGGCATTTGCCGCGTTTGAAAAAGATTTGCTTCACGATTTGATCCCTTTTATTGAAAAAAACTATCCGGTACTGAAGGATCGTGAACATCGTGCCATTGCAGGCTTATCGATGGGCGGTGGACAAGCATTGAATTTTGGATTAGGGAACTTGGATAAGTTTGCATGGGTAGGCGCTTTTTCCCCTGCGCCTAATACAGAACAACCGGAAGAATTAGTCCCTAATCCGGAAAAAGCAAAAGAGCAATTGAAATTGTTATGGATATCGTGTGGAGATAAAGATGGTTTGATTACGTTCAGCAGACGTACACACGATTACCTGAGAGCCAATAATGTTCCCCATATTTATTACATTGATCATGGTTATCATGATTGGAACGTATGGAAGCATAGTTTGTACATGTTCTCGCAATTGTTATTTAAGCCGGTTGATCCTTCCGCTTTTCCAGAGATAAGTGATGCCGGCAGACCAGTTGAAACAGATGTGCGAGGCGCAAGATACCCTCAAATATTACCCGATGGTAGGGCTATATTTCGTATTAAAGCGCCAGAAGCACATAATGTTCAGCTCGATTTAGGGAAAAGATACAACATGACGAAAGACAGCGAAGGCGTTTGGGAAGTCACCACCGATTCGCTAAGCGAAGGGTTCCATTATTACTCGTTGATTATTGATGGCGTAGCTGTGGCGGATCCTGCCAGTGAAACCTTTTATGGGATGGGCCGTATGGCAAGTGGATTTGAAGTTCCTTTTAAAGGTGATGGGTTTTATGAAGTGAGAAATGTTCCGCATGGCGATATTCGTATCAAGCGTTATTATTCGACCGTCACAAATACCTGGCGTGAGATCTATTTGTACACTCCTCCGGGCTATGATGAAAATGTCAGTGAAAAATATCCGGTATTATATATCCTTCATGGAGGAGGTGAAGATGAGCGTGGTTGGGCTATGCAAGGGAAAGCAGATTTAATCCTCGACAACCTGATTGCTGAGAAAAAGGCCGTTCCAATGATTTTAGTCATGGTGGACGGCAATATGCCTTTACCTCCATTCGGAGAAGATATCTTAAAATCTTTTGATGCTGAGTTGAAACAATGTGTCATTCCATTTGTTCAAAAGAATTATCGTGTTAAAACGGATGCTCAGGACCGGGCTCTTGCCGGATTGTCGATGGGAGGCATACAAACTCTTTATGCCGGCATCAACAATACACAGTTGTTTTCTTATTTGGGCGTATTTAGTTCCGGATGGATACTTCCGATGCAAAGCAATATTGCAAATGAACAATACCGGTTCATGGCAAAAAATGCTGGCATGATCAATAATAACCTGAAATTGCTATGGATTGCCGTAGGTGGCAAGGAAGATATTGCGTACAACAATTGCCAGACGATGCTTTCGAAATTTAATAAAATGAATATCCGGTATCAATATTATGAATATCCGGGAGGACATACATGGCCAGTTTGGAGGAATGACCTTTTTCATTTTGCTCAACTCATATTCAAATAAAAGCACACAGTAAAAGCTATTTATGAATAGTTTGAGAATAAATAAGAATATACTAAGAATCATTATCACTTTGTGTGTTCTGCCTCTTGCTTTAAAAGCAAGTGCATGGGTAGGAGAACCTCTTCCAAGGTTGCATGTTGATGGGAGATACCTGAAAGACCCTCATGGCAATATTGTGAACTTACACGGTTTTGCCCAGACATACTCACCGTGGTTCAATGAAGAGGGAAAATATTGGACCAATTATGATGTTACCGGATGCCTGAACTATAACAAAGGTTTAATTGATAAGATTTTAGCTGCCGGTTGGAAGATGAATTTCATACGATTGCACATGGATCCGTATTGGTCGAATACACCAGGCGTATCTGTGAGCGGCGAAAGTGATATATCTGCGTTTGATTTCAATAGATTTAAAACTTATCTGGATGAAGTATTTATCCCTATGGCAGAATATGCCATATCAAAAGGATTGTATGTCATCATGCGCCCACCGGGTGTTTGTCCGGATACAATAGCTGTAGGTGATGCTTATTACAAATACCTTATCAAGGTTTGGGGATATGTAGCGCAACAATCGGCACTGAAGAACAATCCGGATGTTATGTTTGAGCTGGCAAACGAGCCCATAACCATACTTGGAACAGATGGTAATTACAGTTCAACTTCGCAAGCAAGCTTCGATAATTTGAAGAAATATTTTCAGGCTATTGTCGATACTATACGGGCCAGTGCAGATAATATCCTTTGGGTTCCAGGACTGGGATATCAATCACAATATCAGGGATACGCAGTAAATCCTATCGAGGGTGACAATATCGGTTATGCCGTACATATGTATCCGGGTTGGTTCAACAGCGGTAGTGGTTATGCTGCTTTTCAAGCCGGATGGGATGCCCAGGTCAAACCGGTAGCTAATTTTGCACCCATAGTCGTTACCGAAATGGATTGGGCTCCCGCAAAGTACAATTCATCATGGGGAAAAGATATTACCGGCATTGCTGGTGGAGCTGGCTTTGGAGCCAATTTTAAGAAAATCACTGATGCTTCCGGTAATGTGAGTTGGCTTCTTTTTACAACTCCTGATCTGCTTGCTAAATTTGATTCTACCAATGTGGCTAAACCCGGAGACACGACCTTCCTCAACGATCCGGAAGCCTGTCCATGGCCATGTTTCCATTGGTTTGAGGATTATGCAAAGGTAAATTATCCGAGACCTGATTTTCAATATCAATCGCACAGTGATAATGGGGATGGTACCTATACCAATCCGTTGATATTCGGTGATTTTCCTGATCCTGATGTCATCCGGGTCGGCGATACGTATTATATGGTGACGACTACTATGTTCATATTTCCGGGAGCGACTATCCTGAAATCCCATGATTTGGTCAATTGGGAATATTGTTGTAATCCGTTGGAAAAAATAGAAAATACACCCTGTTATAATCTGGATGGGTGCAACCGCTACGGGCATGGGCAATGGGCTAGTAGTCTGAAATATCACAATGGAACTTTCTATGTATTGTTTACAACCCTGGACGAAGGAAGTTACCTGTTAACGGCTACCAATCCGGCAGGGCCATGGGTAAAGAAGAAACTGACGGGTTCTTTTTATGATCCTGGACTCTTTTTTGACGACGATAACAAAGCGTATGTGGTGTATGGTATCGATAAATTACATATAGCTCAACTTGACACTGCGTTCAATGTAGTGAAAGATCAGGCCATAACTTATGGTACCATCGAATCTGGAATAGATAACTCAGGAACAGAAGGGAGCCATCTGTATAAAATTAACGGTTATTACTATATTTATTCTACAACAGGAGGCTATTATGCTACTCAAGTGGCTTACCGGTCAGCTTCTATTTTCGGACCTTACGACGAAAAAGTGGTCTTTAACAGTGATCGCATCCATCAGGGCGCTTTAATTCAGACGCAGACCGGAGAGTGGTGGACGATCCTGTTTGCCGATAAAGGAGCATATGGGCGATTCCCAACTTTACAACCTGTAACCTGGATAGATAACTGGCCGATCGTTGGGGTCAACGGAAGCGCTGTTACTACTTATACGAAACCCAATGTGGGCAATAAAGAATATCTGGTTACCAATCTCCCGACAAATGATAATTTCAGAAATTACCAGTTGGGTATGCAATGGGGATGGAATCATAATCCTGACAACTCGAAATGGTCTCTGACCGAGCGATCAGGATATCTTCGATTGAGAACCGTTAGTGTTGTTGACAGTTTTATGCAGGCAAGAAATACCCTTACACAACGGATTTTCGGATATCCTTCCGATTTATCGCATTCCTACGGAACAATTAAAATGAGTATTGCTAAAATGATGGAAGGGGATGTGGCAGGTTTAGGTGTATTTCAGTCTCCCTATGCTTATATCGGAGTCAAAGTGATTAACGGGGAAAAAACGTTGATTGAGGAAAATAACCATGTTCAAACACTTGGTCCTGTCATTGCCGATTCGGTGATATATCTACGGGCAATAGCGAACTATAATACCAGTCAGGCCAGCTTCTACTATAGCCTTGATAATACAACCTATACCCCATTTGGAACCGATTTGAATATGCAATACAACCTATCCATATTTACCGGTAATAAGTTTTGTATTTTCAATTTTGCTACTGTTCAAACTGGGGGATATGTGGATGTAGACTGGTTTTCTACTGAGAAAAATTTTTCTGAGGATGAATTTTATGATAATTCATTTACAGGATACAGTAAAGACGCACTTACCATGGATTCGCTGGAGATCGAAGGAAGTAATGCTTTGGAATTGCTAACCGGGAGTACGTCAAGCTTAACTGTTAATGCTCTTTATGCGGATGGTCATAAAGAAGATATAAGTGATGGAGCAACCTATTCTAATCCTCATCCTGAGATTGCCAAAATTATTAATGGACAAGTCATTTCCGAAGCCGATGGCGTTGATACGATAACAATAGGTTATCAAGATGCATTGGGAGATCAAAAATATGCTGATTTATACGTCACTTCATCAACTTTTCCCTTAAAAAATGGATTGTTTAATCCTTCTATTTATGCGCAGGGAACCTTTAATGCAGGTACACATACGTTAGTTACCGGACAATACGGTTTTGGAGGATGGAGCTATAGTGCCGGAGTGAATTTGTCAGGATATAAATATTTGATTGCAAAACTGGGAGCTGACAATAATAGCGGTGTGTCATTCCGCTTGTTTGATGAAGATAATTACTGGTCAGATGCAGCGGAATATAATTTCGGAAATAATCGACAGGTAGTCGTCGATATAGCCAATGCACATAAAAGCAATTCTGGTGCAGCACTGGATCCCAGTCATATCTATATTGCCGGATTCTGGTCGTATGGGAATAGTCCCATTGTAATTGATACCGTATTTCTGTCTAACTCAGATTCAGCGGCGCCGATCAGTGTCGTTCCGGATAATAAACCTAACGGCAATGATATTGTGGATGTATATACCATCATGGGAATCAGGATTCGGTCGCAGGTCAAAAGATCACAAGCAACAACAGGTCTTCCTGATGGCTTATATATCGTTGGAAGAAAAAAGGTTTTTGTTATCAATAGAAATTAGATATGTATGGAGGTAGTTTTCATGATTTGGGTATTTTGATCAAATAATATTGATATAATGTGAATTATGATTTTAGAATTAAGCTTTTCAATTTAACATAACATGAAATGAGCCATAAAAACTCATGATAAAGTAAATGCGTGCTTTGGGTGAATTTTATATATTTTTAGTGTGAAAAACGAAAGTAAACATATGAAAATAAAACTATTACTGCTGACTATTGTTCTTACGTTCTTTGTTGGGATATCAGACTTGTTTTCGCAAAATAAACTGTATCCTAATGAATTCCCTTTGAAAGATGTGAAACTATTGGACGGACCGTTTAAACATGCCCGTGACCTCAATATTCAGACGCTATTGCAATATAATGTCGATCGATTGTTGGCTCCTTACCGAAAGGCGGCCGGATTAAAACCCAAAGCTCCAAGCTATCCGAACTGGATTGGGCTTGACGGGCATATTGGTGGGCATTATTTATCAGCGATATCAATGAATTATGCTGCCACCGGCAATATTGAATGTAAAAAACGACTGGAGTATATGATTTCGGAGCTCAAAATCTGCCAGGATTCAAATGCCGTAAAATATCCCGATTGGGGAGTTGGGTATGTAGGAGGTGTTCCGGATGGCAACAAAATTTGGCCGCAAATTAAAGCGGGTCATGTAGAAATGATATGGAAGGGATGGGTTCCCTGGTATAATGTGCATAAGATGTTTGCGGGCTTACGGGATGCATGGCTATATGCTGGTAATAAAGAAGCAAAAACTATGTTTTTGAAATTCTGCGATTGGGCTGTCAATCTTACTGCCGGATTATCTGATGCCCAGATGGAAGATATGTTGCGGGACGAATACGGAGGAATGAATGAGGTTTTGGCCGATGCTTATCAAATGACAGGCAATAAAAAATATTTATATACAGCTAAGAGGTTCTCTCAAAAATTCCTGTTGAACCCATTGGCCGCAGGTCATGATATCCTTGACAACCTGCATGCGAATACCCAGAGCGCTAAAAGTGTTGGTTTTGAGAGAGTAGCTGAGGTAAGCGGTGATTCAACTTACGTAAAAGCAGCCGCTTTCTATTGGTCGACAGTTATTAATCACCGTACGTTAGCTCTGGGAGGAAGTGGGTTGCAGGAATTTTTTCCTTCTGCTCAAAAATGCATTGGCTATATCCACAGTGTTGAAGGTCCCGAGACTTGTAATACATATAATATGCTGAAAATAACGGAGGATCTATTTAGGGATCATCCTTTGGCAAAGTATGCCGATTATTATGAGCGAGCGCTGTATAACAATATCCTGTCTGCGCAAAATCCTGATAATGGAGGGTATGTGTATTTCACTCCTACACGTCCCCGCAGTTATCGGGTTTATTCTGCCCCCAACGAAGCCATGTGGTGTTGTGTTGGTACCGGAATGGAAGACCATAGTAAATACAATGAGTTTATTTATACACATCAGAATGATTCTTTATATCTAAACCTTTTTATTGCATCAGAGCTCAACTGGGAGAAAAAAGGAATTGAAATCAAACAGGAAACTTCTTTCCCCGATGAAGGTAAGACGATGTTAGTAGTTATTAAAGGGACAGCTCATTTTACTCTGATGGTGCGGTATCCGTCGTGGGTGGCTCCCAATTTATTGAGGATTACAGTTAATGGCCGAGATATTCCCTATGTTAACAAGCCATCTTCGTATATTGCAATTGCTCGTAATTGGTCGGCAGGTGATCGCGTGATTGTTACGCTTCCTATGCGTAATACAATTGAACAATTGCCAAATGTGCCTGATTATTTTGCCTTTATGCATGGCCCTATTTTACTTGGGGCAAAAACAGGAACGGAAGATTTAGCGGGATTAATTGCCGGTGATGGTCGCTGGGGACATATTCCGAGTGGAAAAATGTTGCCTTTGAATAAAGCTCCTATAATTGTTACCGACCATCGTTCTGAGATTGCCGATAAATTGATCCCCGTAAAAAATAAACCCTGTTTCTTTACTTTCCGTGGTCTTAAGATTATGAATCCGGTAAAGAATATGGAACTTGAGCCTTTTTATAAGATTCATGATGCCAGGTATATGATGTATTGGATGGTCTTGTCTAAAGCGCAGTATCATCATGTGGTTGACTCCATTTCGTCTGCAGAGGCTAAAATGTTAGCTTTAGCAAAACGTACAGTTGATTTTGTACAGCCAGGTCAGCAACAACCTGAAGTCGACCATGCAATGAAATTCTCAAACTCATCGTCGGGTACATTCCAGAACAGATTTTGGCGTGCTGCAAAAGACGGAGGTTACTTTAGTTATCTTTTGTCAACAAATGGCGATCGTAATTTAGCATTGATAGTAACTTACAGGGGAAACGAATTTGAGAATCAAAATATTGATATTTATATTGATGGCCAGAAATTGGTGTCGAAGGCCGGCACTAAAACGGCATATCAAGAGAAGTTTGTGAAAGTGGTATACCCCATTCCTTATTTGATGATAAAAGGCAAAAGTCACATTCGGGTGAAATTTCAGGCGCCTCCGCAAAGTGCCAGTAATGCTGTTTATGACATCCGTCTGGTTCGGGAGAAAAAGGGAGCAGGCATATAAAGAAAATTAACCAAAGAACAAAATCACCATTTAATTAAAATGATATGAAAATCAAATTATTTGCACTCGTAGGATTATTATTGTTCAGTATGAACGCTTTTTCGCAAGATCCGAATTTTTATATTTTTCTATGTTTTGGACAATCAAACATGGAAGGTCATGCACGGTTTGAACCGCAAGATACTACTGTAAATAGTCGCTTCCAGGTTATGGAAGCTGTCAATTGTCCAGATCTTGGGAGGAAAATGGGGCATTGGTACCCGGCTGTTCCTCCGTTGTGCAGATGCCATACAGGCCTGACGCCTGCAGATTATTTTGGTAGAACAATGGTTGCCAACCTCCCCAAGAATATTAAAGTGGGAGTGATCGATGTCGCTGTTGGGGGGTGTAAAATCGAATTGTTCGACAAAAATAATTACCAGGCTTACGTTAAAACAGCTCCTGACTGGATGGTGTATATGATAAAAAGATATGATGGAGATCCTTATGCCCGCCTTGTTGAAATGGCTAAGATAGCAGAGAAAGACGGAGTGATTAAAGGAATCCTTTTACATCAGGGTGAATCAAATACCGGAGATCAGGAATGGCCATTAAAAGTTAAAGGCGTATATGATAACCTCATAAAAGATCTGAATCTGAATCCCGGTTCTGTTCCCCTGTTAGCCGGAGAGGTTGTTAGTAAAGGTGAGGGTGGTGCCTGCGCCAGCATGAATGCTATTATAGACAAGCTTCCGGAAACGATTCCCAATTCCTATGTCATCTCATCCGATGGTTGTCCTGGTATATCCGACCATCTCCATTTTACAGCAGAAGGGTATCGGATATTTGGAAGACGATATGCTGTGAAGATGCTTTCGCTGTTGGGGTATAAAATCAATAATCGCAAGTAGCGATGTTAATTGAAATATTCTTTATGCATTGAGATATCGATTATAATTATCTCTTTTTCTAAAATAGAGATTTTCTTATTTATGAATTTTTTTTTCGTACATTTTGTTCGATCAGTATTCATGTAGTGAACATGCGAATATAATGAAAAACAAAAGCCAGGCCAATTCCTTATTTATTAACATTTAAATTTGTAAATATATGAAAAAGATAATTCTAACTTGTGCTATTTTGTTTGCTGCTATATCAAGCAGCTTTGCTTATAATAATGCGGCTGGTCTTCCTATGGTTTATGGGCCAGGTAGTAATTCTACGGTGGTAGTTATTAATGCGACAACCACTATACATTTAATCTGTGGCATGACTGGAGATAATGGTAGTATTGGTGAAGGTATTTTTCAAGGTCCTAATGTGTATTGGGATGTACCTCTTTTTGGAAATGATACTGAATATCAAGATTTTACAGGTTCATTTTCTAGTTTAACGATTTCTTTTCAATGTTCTGCAGATTCCTATGGTACTGCTTTGGTGGAATGGTAATTTTGGTATATAGTATTTAATTAGTGACCTGGCTTTTTGTTGTTATTTAAATTCAAAATCATTGTTTATAAAGTTTTGTGGATCAATAAAATAACCAGTTTTAGGGAATTGAACTATAAGTTGTCGAAGTAATACAACAACATGATTCATAGAGTAATTTTTGATAACAAACATGAGGAAGTATTCATTCTATAATATTGATATTTGAATCACTATGAGAAATAAAGCAGTAACAGCATTATTCTTATCAACATTACTGATAATTAGCTGCACCGGAAATAAAACCAACGACATATTACTTCAAGCAGGGAAGTATGCATTTACTGTTGCTGATTACAATATGTTGAAAACAAGGATGAACAGCCGGTTTCTCAGTCCGAAACAGGAAAGTAATTTAATAGATAATGCTTATATAATGGCTTTTGCGTTAGATAACCGATATGATACCATAACACTTCTGTCGAAAAAACTGATGTATGGTATGCGACTCTACTCTTCTGAGGTAAATGGTTATGTTTGGAACAAAAAGGTAAAGCCTAACCTGAAGGTAAGTAATAATGATATAAACGAAGCTTATGCGAAAAGGGCTGTTGAATATACTATCGAATTTATAAACTTCCCGGATAGCGTAGAGATGAATAAGTATTGCAAACGAGGTAGCGATTTTGATACGGAAAAAGGTTTTTATGCGCTAAAGCGGCATGTTTCAGCAATTCCGGATATAACAAGTTCCGTGTTGCAAAGTGTTTATCCTTTTTATCCGTTTGGCGTTTATGCCGATAAAATCTATAATGCACAAAAAGGAGATGTTTTGGGGCCTATTGAGATGTCTAGCGGTTATTTCTTGCTGCATGTTGCTGATATTAGAACAATTCGGCAACCTTCCTATAATAATGAGAAATCTATTATTAAGCAGGAACTCCTGAATGTCATTGCTGAAAAATATATCATGCAAAGCCAAAATGCTATTTTGGGTATGGCCAAGCCGCAAATGCACGACAAAGCTATTCTCTATATGGCATCAAAATTTGACAATAAAACCCGGCAATGGCAAGGGGTAGATGAAAATCGGATATTGATGAATTATCAATTTAAGGGTAAAATGAGATTTTTTACTGCCGGGGATTTAGAGGAATTTATCAATTGTGAGCCGATAAGCATAGGTTCACCTTCCAAAGCAAACGATATAAAGGAGATGATGCAGAACTTTCTTATGGATATTTATTTGTATGAAGAAGCAAAGAATATGAAAGCCGGTGCTGATCCGGAATTTATGGCATTTAAAAGGTATTATCGAAACAAACTTTTTATACAGCACTACTACGATCAGTATATCTATCCTAAAATGAAAATTACTCCGGCAGAAGCTCAACAGTATTACAACCAAAATAAAAACAACCAAAAAGGGTTTGAATCGGCTATGGTTGCGATTTATAAATTTAGAGACCGGAAATCCGCTTTTAATGGCTTAGGAGTAATATACAATTATTGTCGGCAGAATAATCGGAATCCGGCTAGTCCCGGATTGCAGTTGTCCATGCTGCCGGGAATTCTATCGGTAAATAAACAAGTTGTTATTCATGTATCCGATACGACCAACAATGTTGGTTTGATCAATGCTATTTCTGAAGCAAATGCAGGTCAGATGCTTATGCCACTGAAAATAAACAGGGAGTTTTGGGTCGTTTGTGTTTTAAAAAAGATAGGGAATGCAATTCTCCCTTACAAGTATGCAGAGCTTGGGCTCGAACGTATGTTACTTGAAAGGAAAACTCAGGAAGCTTTAGATAAGCAGATATCCATACTTAAGGTAAAGTATCCGTTGGTGATAAACCGTTTAAAGAAGTATATGCAAGATACAGAAAAAAGAGAGAACTAAATAAATGCAATACAGATGTTTGAGAGACGATATGCTGTGAAGATGCTATTTATAATTTATAAGATGAGTGACAATACCATTAATTAATAGACCATTACTATGAAACGTATTATTTTTTTAGTTGCAACCTTTATGTTGCTTATTGTTATACCCAGTAATGCCCAACAACCAGCTCCGGTGAAAGTGGAGGATGGGTTATTGCAAGGGAAGTTCGAAAACGGGTTGACGGTTTATCTGGGTATTCCCTTTGCCGCGCCTCCTGTGGGCAACTTAAGATGGCGGGCACCTCAGCCTGCAGCAAAATGGGCAGGCGTGCGAGAGGCAACCAAGTTCGCTCCTGCTCCTATGCAGGGAGGAAATCCTCAGTCGGGAAAAAGTGAAGATTGTTTGTACCTGAATGTATGGACTCCGGTAAAATCAACCAATGCTAAAATTCCTGTACTCGTTTGGATTTACGGTGGAGGTTTTAGCTTTGGCTCTACCTGCGATCCAATGTACGACGGTGCAAAACTGGCCAAAAAGGGTGTTGTGCTGGTGAGTATTGCTTATCGTGTTGGTCAACTTGGATTTCTGGCTCACCCTGAATTGAGTGCAGAAAGCCCAAATCATGTTTCAGGAAATTATGGTTTACTCGACCAGATTGCCGGGCTAAAATGGGTCAAGAAAAATATTGCTGCATTTGGTGGCGACCCTAACAAAGTGACCATTTTTGGCGAATCTGCCGGTGGAATATCTGTCAGTATGTTATGCGCCTCACCGTTAGCCAAAGGGTTGTTTAAAGGAGCAATTTCTGAAAGCGGGGGCTCATTTGGCCCAACACGACCAACAACTTACCCCGGTGAAAATATGAAAACCCTCAAACAGGCAGAAGCAGATGGGGAAGCTTATATGCATAAGCTTGGAGCCTCGTCCATTGCAGAACTTCGTAAAATAGATGCTGAAAAATTCATTTCTTCAGGCTGGGCAATGGCTGGAGGCTGGCCAATTGTAGATGGATATGTTATTCCAGGCGATCAACACAACTTATACGAAGAAGGGAAGTATAACGATGTTCCTGTACTTATTGGATACAACTCCGACGAAGGCGCCAGTTTTACACATTATAAAACACCGGAAGATTATATTGCCGACGTGAAAAACCGCTATGGCAAATTCGCCGATGAGCTGATCAAAGCTTATCCGTCCGGAACGAGTACTGTTTCCAAAACCGCACGTGACCTGATGCGTGATGCCGCATTCGGATGGCAAACATGGAGTTGGGCAAGACTTCAATCAGAAACAGGAAAATCGAAAGTTTTCTATTACTATTTCGATCAACATCCCACTTTTCCCAAGGACTCGCCTTTCTATGGATACGGTTCTCCCCATGGACAGGAGGTGGCGTATGTATTTGAACATCTTAATACTTCGGATCCCCATGTTACAAAGTCGGATTTGAATATTTCGGAAGACATGGCTACCTATTGGACGAACTTTGCCAAGTATGGTAATCCTAATGGCAAAGGAGTTCCCCATTGGGAAGCATTTAGCAATAAACATCCTGAAGTGATGTATTTCAGTCAGACGCCGCATATGGGATCCGTTCCCAGTGCCAAATCACTTAAGGTACTTGACGCTTATTTTAAATGGAGACGAACTCCAGCCGGGAAAGCTTGGGCTAAGTAATTGTTACGATAATGAAATATTAAAACTGTCATTAAAAAATACCTATCTGCGATTGTTTCTAATTTTAGATGATTCCCTTTTATTGGTCATTTGTAAAACAAGCATTCAACAGAGATTCAGAAAAATCACTTATCAATTATGAAAAAACTCACATTTACATTTTTATTTTTTGCAGTAGTTGCCTCAGCAGCTTTGGCACAGAAATATCCCGGGCTCGCCCTGACGCCGCCCATGGGTTGGAACAGTTGGAATACATTTGCTTGTAACATCAACGAAAAGATGATCAAGGAAATGGCCGATGCCATGGTCTCTTCCGGTATGCGCGATGCAGGATACAAGTATCTGGTACTTGATGATTGCTGGCTCTCTCCAACACGTGATTCACTCCAGAATTTACAGGCAGATCCTAAAAAGTTTCCCGATGGGATGAAAGCCCTCGGCGATTACATCCATTCCAAAGGATTAAAGTTTGGCATTTACAACTGTGCCGGTACAAAAACCTGTGCCGGATATCCGGGAACCCGGGGGCATGAATACCAGGATGCACTTACGTATGCTTCATGGGGAGTAGATTATTTAAAATACGACTGGTGCAACACGGAAGGAATCAATGCCAGGGAAGCCTACACCACGATGAGCAAAGCATTGGCTGCCACACACCGTCCGATTGTATTCAGCATGTGTGAATGGGGAACCAACCAGCCTTGGCTATGGGGAGCTCCCATTGCCGAATTATGGCGCACTACCACCGATATCGGACGTGGCTGGTACATTAAACCCAATCCACATGGATGGGCTCCGCTGGGATTTACACAAATCATCGACAAAGAAGTCAACTTGCGCCAATATGCAGGGCCGGGACATTGGAATGACCCGGACATGCTCGAAGTGGGCAATGGTATGCCGGTTAATGAAGACCGTGCCCATTTTTCCATGTGGGCTATGCTTGCCGCTCCCCTTATCGCAGGAAATGACCTGCGCCACATGAGCGAAGAGACCCGTGATATCTTAACCAACCGGGGTGTCATTGCCGTCGACCAGGATTCATTGGGGATACAGGCATTGCGCTATGAAGTTAAAGACAGCGTGGAAACATGGATGAAACCGTTGGAAGGTGGAGACTGGGCTATCTGTTTCCTGAACCGGGCGGCTGAACCTAAAGCTATCGATTTTGACTGGAAAGCAAATGTAGTAAAAGACACGTTATCCAACCGGGAACTAAATGCCAATACACAACGGTATGCTATTGTGGATTTATGGACCAACAAAGCGATGGGAACAACCCAGAAAGCATTAAAAGGCACGGTTCCTTCCCATGATGTTCTAATGGTATATCTTTCAAAACAAATAAAAAAGAAATGATGGTTCCTTATTTATGTCCAAATATGATGAGTCTTTAGGAAGTTCATGATGACAGAGAGAAACAATTGCCAAGATTGTGGGCCTCTTATGCATAAGAAACAAAGAGAGTTTAGGTTGTGAGTGTGAGCTTTAACAGGTTTCTGTGTGTTGAAAATAGCGGATGTAGAAATAGTATCCAAAGAAAGAAGAAAGGTTTTTGCTTGGCTTTGTTATACATAATGGTGTTTGTGAATTTTGAAAAGAAGAGTAAGCATTGTACGGAAAATACTTCCAATCATTAGGGTATTCCTTCGTAATTGATAGATTTTTAGTAAAATAGAATGATATGATCCTAAATAAATCAATAACAAAGTCTGCAGCTTTTAAATTTATCTTGGGTGTGATGATGATTGCTTCAGTAACTGTAGCGAGTAAGTCGTATGCTGATAATCCGATTATTCAAACAAGATTTACAGCAGACCCGGCTCCGATGGTTTATCATGACACGGTATATTTATATGCGGATCATGATGAGGATAGTTCTACCTGGTTTACAATGATAGATTGGCGCCTATATACGTCAACTGATATGGTTAACTGGACAGATCATGGCAGAGTAGCCTCACTTAAAAGTTTTAGCTGGGCGCCAACAAATGGAGCTTGGGCTCCCCAGTGTATTGAGCGTAATGGAAAGTTCTTTATGTATTGTCCAATACATATGCACGGAATTGGTGTGCTGGTTTCTAATAGTCCCTATGGCCCATTTGTTGATCCTCTTGGAAAACCTCTGATTTTTAGTGGTTTTGGAGATATTGATCCAACCGTATTTATTGACAACGATGGGCAGGCCTACCTATACTGGGGTAATCCAAATCTTTGTTATGTTAAATTGAATAAAGATATGATTTCATATGACCGGAAGGTTGGCATTGTAAAAGTCCCGTTGACCGATAAAAGCTTTAAACTCCGTATTATCAATGCTAAAAAGACTTTCGCCTGGGCAAAATCCATTAATGGACTGGCATCGCAAACTATTAAAAATGATGCTGATAACAAATATTACTGGTATGTCAGCGCGATAGATAAAAATACCAATAATAAAGTTATTGGAGTTGCGGTTGGGAACGACGCCATAGGTCCATTCACTGATTTGGTGGGCAAGCCATTGATCACGCAACACTGTGGTGAAGGCAATATTAATCCTACGGTTGTTACTGATAATACAAAACAGGCCTATCTTACGTGGGGGAATTCTGATCTTTGGTATGTGAAACTTAATAAAGACATGATGTCTTATGATGCAAGTTTTGGCATTCAGCCGATTCCTGCGGATAAAAAAGATGGGTTTGTCTCCGAAATTAAAAAGGCGATTAATAGCACAGGTAAAAGATATACAACGTATGAAGAAGGCCCATGGTTTTATAAACGTAACGGCCTATACTATATGGTATATTCAGCTGGTGGCGTACCCGAACATATCGCCTATTCGACCAGTACTGGTCCGACAGGCCCCTGGATTTATAGAGATACCATTATGTCTGTAATTAAGGCAGGTGGAGCCTTCACCAACCATTCGGGTATCATTAACTTTAAGGGTCACTCTTATTTCTTTTATCACAACGGGGCTCTTTCGGGAGGAGGAGGCTTTGACCGATCGATTTGTGTTGAACCTTTTAACTATAATCCTGATGGAACAATTCCTCGAATTATCCCAACGAAAGCAGGAGTCATCAAGAGTGTAGCCCATTTAAATCCTTATATCCGTCAGGCTGCTTCGACGATTGCGTGGGAGGTAGGCGTTAAAACCTCATCGAACAAAAATACTGGTGTATATGTTACGAATATTCATAATGGAGATTATATCAAAGTTCGTAGTGTTGATTTTGCCAAAGGAGCCAAATCGTTTGATGCTAGCGTCGCATCAGCCTCCGATGGTGGAAACATAGAAATTTATTTAGATAGTCTTTCTGGTACTTTCTTGGGAGTTTGCCCTGTTAAAAATAACAATGGCTGGCAAAATTGGACTATTCAATCCTGTAAAGTCAAAAAAGAAAAAGGAATACATGATCTGTACTTTGTTTTCAAAGGTGGTCAAGGCAGTTTATTCAATTTTAATTGGTGGAAATTCAAATAAATCAAAATAATATGGATATGAAAACATTAACCACACAATTGACTATTAGACTTGTTTTAAATGTCATTATTGTTGCCGTAACAGCGTTAGTGACGAAATGTTATGCTGACAATCCAATCATCCAAACGAGATTCACAGCAGATCCTGCACCGATGGTATATCACGACACTGTCTTTCTTTACACCAGTCATGACGAAGACGATGCCAATGGTTTTAAAATGTTGAATTGGCTGCTTTATACTTCTACAGATATGGTAAATTGGACCGACCATGGAGCTGTCGCATCATTGAGGGATTTCAGGTGGGTAAACCATGATAATGGAGCTTGGGCACCGCAGTGTATTGAGCGAAATGGTAAATTTTATCTTTATTGTCCGATGCATGGGAATGGAATTGGAGTATTGGTTGCAGATAGCCCTTACGGCCCCTTTAGAGATCCTTTAGGCAGGAGGTTGATTGAAACAAATCATCTATGGAATGATATTGATCCAACGGTTTTTATCGATCATGATGGTCAGGCCTATTTATATTGGGGAAACCCGGACTTATATTATGTGAAACTAAACAAGGATATGGTTTCCTATTCAGGCCAGGTTGTCCAGGTGGCTTCCATACCAAAGAATTATCAGGAGGGTCCCTGGTTTTACGGGAGAGATGGGCATTACTATTTGGCATATGCTTCTACATGCTGCCCTGAAGGCATTGGTTATGCTATGAGTAACACTCCTACCGGGCCATGGGAGTACAAAGGTTATATCATGAAACCGACTCCGAAATCGTCTGGCAATCATCCAGGTATTATTGAGTATAAGGGGCATTCCTATGTGTTTGGATTTAATTATTATTTGAATTATCAATTGACTGACAAACATCGAGAACGACGTTCGGTCTGTGTCGAAGAATTCAAATATAAGCCTGATGGCACTATTCCTGAGTTGCCCTGGTGGTCAGCAAAAGGGGTGCAACAACTTGGGTCTCTAAATCCTTTTATTCGTACAGAAGCGGCAACAATTGCGTGGGAATCCGGTATTAAAACCAAAAAGGAAAGCAGAGGAAATATGTATGTAACTGATATTAATAACGGTGACTATATAAAAGTGAAAGGTGTGAATTTTGAGACAAAAAGAGCCAAATGGTTTGAAGCCAATGTTGCGTCGGCTTCCAGAGGTGGAAAAATTGAAATTCATGAGGATAGTATTACCGGTATGTTGTTAGGAGTTTGTCCTGTTAAAAACAGTGGTGGCTGGCAGGATTGGAGAGTCAAGTCTTGTAAGGTGAAAAACGCAAAGGGTATACACGATCTATACTTTGTTTTCAGAGGCGGTCAAGGCAATTTATTCAACTTTAGATGGTGGCAGTTTAATAGCCTGCAAAATCATGAAAGGTGAATATTTCTGCGGATTAAAGATGGTATTGGAATTCTCAACGGTACCTTCAACCCAATAATATTAGCGCATGAAGGAATTGGCTTGCCACTAAATGATAAGCTTGGTAGTGTTGAAATTAAGATATAATTTAAAAAACAAAACTAAATATTGAATCAACGATGAAACGAATATTAATGGCATTGTTTTTGGCAGTAATAATCTCTTTTGAATTAAGCGCCCAAAAAAAGATAGCGCAGACAAAATCGACGGTTGAACCGTATTTGCTTCCCCCGTTTCCTGCGATTCCAGCAAAGAAGCCACTCAACAGCGTCCCGATGGGTGACTGGAAAACGTTTCCTGAAATGAAGCTGAATATTCCTATCACTCCCGGGCCGTTCAAACCGACCTGGGAATCCATAGAGAAGAATTATCCCGGCGTGCCGTCATGGCTTCGCGAAGCGAAGTTCGGTATTTGGGTTCACTTTGGTCCGCAATCGGCGGGTGAAAGCGGCGACTGGTATGCACGGAATATGTATAAACAAGGCACATTGGCATATCAAAATCATCTCAAAATGTACGGACATCCATCTGTGGCGGGCTATATGGAAGTTCTGCATGATTGGAACCCTACCAAGCTTGATCCTGCCAAACTTACGAAGATATATCAGGATGCCGGCGCCCGCTTCCTAATTATCCAGGGTGTGCATCACGATAATTTTGATTTGTGGAACTCTCGTTATCAGCCTTGGAATTCTGTTAATATCGGACCGAAGCTCGATTTGATCGGTGAATGGGCAAAAGCCTGTCGTGTCGATGGTATGCATTTCGGTGTTTCTTTCCATCATGAATACACCTGGTGGTGGTGGCAAACCGCTTTCGGTTCTGATACGGTAGGCCCTAAGAAAGGGATTCCTTACGACGGCAACCTTACACTTGCCGACGGCAAGGGCAAATGGTGGGAAGGATATGATCCCCGTTTACTTTACGGTATAGACCTGCGTGAATACAAGGGGGTGATCAAGGCTGCTTATTCAGGATGGTCACCTCCGCCGGCAGGCATATTTACGAATCACCTGAATTACGCCAGATGGTATGCTACAAGGTGGGCGTTGCGGATTATGGATGTTGTTGAACATTATGATCCCGACTTCATTTATACAGACGGTACGGTTCAAGGACCCTTCACAGGCAATGGTACTGGCACTGGACTTAAAGCTAATGCTATGCAGCTGGTTATGGCCGATTATTATAACCGTACGCTCCAGCGCCGTGGTAAAGTAAATACTTTCAGTATTGTGAAGTTCCGTAAAAAGACCAACGGTACAGTGAATACCGAAGAGTTTGGCATTCCTGCCGACATCAAAACAGATCAGCCGTGGATTGCGGAAGCGCCAGTTGGTGATTGGTTTTATGAACCTGGAATCACTTATGATTCGGGAATGATGATCCGTTATATCATTGAAGCCATAGCTCGAGATGGGAATGCAGCAATATCTATCCCTATACGCCCGGATGGATCATTGGATGAAGACTGTCTAAAGATGTTGAAGAAAGTTGGCGTTTGGATGCGCCGGAATGGAGAGGCGGTTTACGGAAGCCATGCCTGGGTCATTCCTGGCGAAGGGGAGCAGGTCAATGGCAAGTTAAAGATGCTTCCGGGAGGGGCGTTAGGACGTAAGCAAGCAAATTTCAAGTTTGATTCCCGGGATTTTCGTTTTACAGTAGGTGAAAACGGGGCTCTATACGCGTTTTGCATGATTGTACCAACTCCTGGTACACAGTTGAAAATCAAATCACTCGGTACAGATGCCAAATACCTGAGTAAACCGGTCAAAACAGTGAATCTGCTAGGATACAGTGGCAAACTGCAATGGAAACAGGACGCCGACGGTCTTATGATCGTCTGTCCGGCGGAAATGCCTTTCGCGACATCAGTTGTGTTTAAAATCGAATGAGGATTTTATGGAAAAACATGTAGTTATTAAAGTAGTGAATAATTTTAATCCCTATCAACGAACCCAAGCAGAATTCCTAGCATGGAAAAAAGACATTGGGACTGCAATTTATTCAATTATTGCTGGTGGAAATCCAATGCTAAACAATCAAAACCAGCAATAAGAATAAACTATGATATTAGAAATCAATTAAATAATTTAGCAAAATGAACATACACCGTATTTATGCATTGTTGTCCCTTTTTTTTGCGCTTAGCATGATTTGCAAGGGACAACCCTATCAACGGATAAAAAATGGGATCAAGACAGAAGTAAATACTATTGAAGTCGAGATACAATATTATACTCCATCAACAGTAAGGATATTAAAATGGCCATCAGGGAGCACTTTTACAAAGAAAAGCCTTTCAGTCATCGAATCTCCCCAAGAGACTGTATTTACCATACATCAATCAGGAAATGAGCTCGTTTTAAGAAGCAAAGAAGTACAAGTAGCGTTAAACCTAAAAAGTGGGAGTATCTCTTTTTTAACCGCAACAGGAAAATCATTATTAAGGGAAAAAGAGGCAGGCATTTCATTTGCCAGGTTCAACGATGCCGGTGTAAAAACCTATACCGTAGGGCAATCATTTGTGTTAGATAAAGGTGAAGCTATTTACGGGTTGGGGCAACAGCAACAAGGCAAAATGAATCAACGTAATGATATATTACACATGATTCAGGGCAATACCGATGACTATATCCCCTATTTTCTATCGGAAAAAGGCTATGGGTTGTACTGGGATAATTATTCACCAACGCTATTTGTCGATAACCCGGACAGTACAACATTCAAATCGGATGTAGGCAAGTGTATTGATTATTATTTTATGTACGGAGGAAACGCCCACGGCGTGGTGGCACAAATGAGGGATTTAACCGGACAAGTACCCATGTTACCCTTATGGACTTACGGATATTGGCAAAGCAGGGAACGCTATAAGAGCCAGGCTGAAATAGTAGGAGTCGTAAAACGATACCGGGAGCTTGGCGTTCCGTTGGATGGGATCATTCAGGACTGGCAATACTGGGGAGACAATTCACATTGGAATGCAATGGAATTCCTTAATCCCAACTTTCCCCATCCCCAAGAAATGGTAAATGAAATTCATGCCATGCATGCCCATATGATTATTTCCGTGTGGGCATCGTTTGGACCCAAGACAAAACAATATGAGGTTTTAAATAAAAAGGGTATGCTGCTGGATTTTAAAACCTGGCCGTTATCTGCAACTGATGCTTGGCCTCCGGATATGAGCCACCCTTCGGGAGTCAGAGTCTATGATGCATACAATCCGGAAGCACGTAAGATATTTTGGAACTTTCTGAATAAAGACCTCTTCTCATTAGGGATAGACGGATGGTGGTTGGATTCATCAGAGCCCGATCATTTAGACGTTAAACCTTCCGACTTTGATGATCAAACATATCTCGGTTCATTTCGCAAAGTACGCAATGCTTTCCCTTTAATGCATGTAGGAGGTATATTCAAAGGGCAACGTTCGACCTCCTCAGAAAAGAGAGTATTCATTCTAACCCGATCAATGTTTGCAGGACAGCAACGCTATGGCGCCAACACATGGTCAGGAGATGTAACAGCATCATGGAATGCATTGCGGCATCAAATTTCAGCAGGTTTAAATTTGTCATTGTGTGGTATTCCCTACTGGAACAGTGATATCGGAGGATTCTTCCTTACAAGGTTTCCCCGGAAATTGCAAGATGCCAATTATCGTGAACTATACACCCGGTGGATTCAGTTCGGTGCATTTTGTCCCATGATGCGTTCACATGGCACCGATGCACCGCGGGAGATATATCAGTTTGGGAAAAAAGGAGATGTGATATATGATGCCATAGATAAATACATAAACCTGCGTTATAGTCTGTTGCCCTATATTTATTCTACTTCATGGAACGTAACAGCTCATCAGGGGAGTATGATGCGGGCATTGGTCATGGATTTTGCGAAAGACAAAAACGCACTGGATATCAACAATGAATACATGTTTGGAAAAGCATTTCTGGTTTGTCCGGTCACTCAACCGATGTATTCAAAGGAAGAAGTTCAAGGAAACGATACAATAAAAGTTGGTGATTTCAGTCAGATCAAGAGTGCTGAAGTTTACCTGCCCAAGAGCACTAATTGGATAGACTTTTGGACAGGAGAGAACTATAAAGGAGGACAAACGATCCGTAAAGAAACCCCGATTGATATCATGCCATTGTATGTGAGGGGAGGCTCGATAGTTCCGATAGGGCCCAAAGTACAATATGCAACACAAAAGAAATGGGATAATCTCGAAATAAGGGTTTACCCTGGCGCCGATGGCCGGTTTACCCTGTACGAAGATGAAAACGACAATTATGATTATCAGAAAGGCAAGTATTCCACCATAACGTTTACTTGGAACGATGCAAAAAAAGATTTAACCATCGGAAGCAGGCAAGGTGAATTTCCGGGAATGCTTAAAGCGCGCAAGTTCCTTATTGTATTGGTTTCACACAATAAGGGAACGGGCATGAATCCCATTGAAAAGTATGATAAAGTTGTCATGTATACAGGAGGAAGAGTATCAGTAAAACTATAAGTATATGCTTAATTTATCAGATACCAGGAAAAGATTTTTTCTTTTCATAATGTGTATTATTCCGGTCATTGCGTCTGGAGAAGTATATAAAAGCTATACTTTGCAGCATAACCACCTTTCTATCCAACTCAATGACGGTGTATTGGATCTAATACCATTATCCGATAATGCAGTGAGAGTAAGATACTATAAAGGAGCAGAAGCACAGGTCCCAGAACTCATTTTTACACAAAAACAAGAAAAGCCGGCATTTCATATAACCGACTCACCTTTAAGACTTGAATTAAAAGAGGCAAAGATGACTGTTGTATTGGAAAAGCAAGATGGTCAATTATCCTTTGTTAATGCCATGGGGAAAGTATTCCTGCGGGAAATTCCGGGAAGCCGTAAATTAACAGCAGATTCCGTTATGAAGGAACCCTGTTTTGTTGCAGGGCAAAGCTTTGATTCACCCCCGAACGAATACCTTTACGGATTGGGACAATTTCAGGATGGCTATCTGAATTTACGCAATGTCAGCCGGAAGTTGATACAAGTCAATACACAAATTTCCCTCCCCTTTATTTATTCGAGCAGGGGATATGGCCTTCTATGGCATCAATATGGCCTTACCTATTTTAATCCAGCCGATCATTCTATTCCCCTGGTCAAGAAAGAAGCTATTGTTGGAGGAAGCCAGGAAGAAGATGTAACCACCACTTCAGGAACACAAAAAATCTCTAGGCAAGAGTCACTCTATACAGGAACATTTATGATTAAAAAAGGAGGGGAATATTCCCTCATGTTGGATCTTGGAGCCATGGATAGCCGTCAATTTCTGGTGATAGATGATACCATACGCATAGATCAGTCAAATTTATGGTTGCCACCGGCAGTGAGTACCCTTGTCAGGCTTAAAGCAGGAGAGCATAAGGTACAAGTGATATGCAAGTCGACCAATACACCAAAATTAAGATGGAGGCTCACAGATAACGAAACCACCTTTCGTTCCCCAGATGCAAATATGTTGGATTATGTAGTTTTTTACGGTCCATCAGCAGATAAAGTAATATCCACATACCGGAATTTATCAGGCAACGTCCCCCTTCTTCCAGAATGGGCTTATGGTTTCTGGCAATGCAGGGAGCGTTATACCTCCAGTTCTGAACTCGTAAACACAGTAAAGGAATTCCGGGAAAGGAAAATTCCCATGGATGTTATTGTGCAGGATTGGCAATATTGGGGTAATAATGGGTGGGGAGTCCCAAAGTTTGACACAACCCACTATCCCCACCCATCGGTTTTTCTTAAAGCCATACATGACCTGCATGCACATTTCTGTATCTCTATTTGGTCAAATCCGGATAAAAATTCCGCCATAGGAAAAGAGTTCGAGTCAAAAAATCTCTATATCCCCGATAGTAAATGGTTGGATTATTTTAATCCCGAAACAAGGAAAGAGTACTGGAATACTTTAAACAAGAATCTATTTAGCCACGGAGTTGATTCATGGTGGATGGATGCAACAGAACCTGAAAACGACGCGCTACATGGAGCAAAGACCTATCTGGGGTCAGGTGATTTTTACCGGCTTACCTATCCACTGTTTGTCAGCAGGGCAGTATATGAAGGCCAGCGGGCAACGACCAACCAAAAGAGAGTTTGTATTTTAACACGTTCAGCATTCCTGGGACAACAACGATATGGAACGATCAACTGGTCAGGAGATATAGGCGGTACCTGGGACTCCTACCGGAGACAGATTGTAGCAGGCTTAAACTATACCATTACCGGAATGCCCTATTGGACAACAGACATTGGCGGGTTTTTCCGTCCGGGCAATGCACAATACACTGACAAAAAATACCAGGAATTACTCATCCGGTGGTATCAGTGGGGAGCATTTAACCCTATTTTCCGTATTCATGGTTACCAATCTAAAACCGAGCCGTGGAATTACAGTGAGCAGGTTCAGGAAGGCATGCTGAAAATGCTAAAGCTGCGTTACCGGTTACTTCCCTACCTGTATTCTGAAGCATGGCAGGTAACCAGGAACGGTTATACCATCATGCGGCCACTGGTAATGGATTTTTCCAGGGATAGTATCGCTCTACATCAACAATATGAATACATGTTTGGTTCTTCCTTTCTTGTTGCTCCGGTTACCAGGCCCAACGTATCAGCATGGAAAGTCTATTTACCCCAGGCGGTTTTATGGTACAATTTCTGGACAGGCCAACCATTCAAAGGAGGGCAAACCATACACACAGCAGCACCCTTGGATCAGATACCCTTGTTTGTCAGGGCAGGTTCCATTGTCCCCATGGGAAAATATATCCAGTATGCAGGAGAAAAACCGGCAGACACCCTTGAGATACGAATCTATACAGGTGTCAATGGCAGCTTTAAGTTATATGAAGACCAAGGGAATAATTACAATTATGAAAATGGGAGCTATACCATTATACCATTTAGTTGGAATGAAAGGCATAAGATCTTGATAATTGGGAAGAGACATGGAAATTATCCCGGTTGCCTGAAGCGACGCATTTTTAATGTTGTTCTTGTAAATGACTCAGAGGGAACAGGTATAGCCGAGAGTAAAACAAAAAAACAGGTGCTATATACGGGAAAAGAAATTAAAATAAACATGGATAACATACATAATGAATCTGCAACATCTGTCAATGGAAAAAGGATTAGATTTTTGTTACAGAATCATGCACAATCCTAACACTAAAGATTATTATGAATCCGATATCAAATGACAAACATTATCCAAACGCCACCATTAAAACAAGCCACATGAAGATCAATGAAATTTTTCGCATCAGCATTATATGTAGTGCTCTACTGTTATGTTCGTCGCAGATGAGGGCACAAATGGATTATTATCCTCCGGGATTTGATAGCATACCGTACCCCCAGGGGAAATTCAAGCCCACCGACCAGTCGCTCAAGCAGTATCACTATCCGAAATGGTTCCGTGACGCCAAGTTTGGGATATGGGCACATTGGGGGCCACAATCCGTACCAAGACATGGCGACTGGTATGCACGGAACATGTACATTCAAAATGGGACTAGTTGGGAAACTGCTGATTATAAGGATCACCTAAAAAGATACGGCCATCCCTCGAAGTTTGGCTACAAAGATATCATCCCCCTGTGGAAAGCACAGAAATGGGATCCGGCCAAACTGATGGCCCTTTACAAGAAGGTAGGCGCCAAATACTTTGTCAGCATGGGAGTCCACCATGACGATTTCTTTCTGTGGAACTCCAAACTCCACAAGTGGAACGCAGTCAACTACGGGCCACACAAAGACGTAGTAGGCATCTGGGAAAAAGAAGCCAGGAAAGAAGGCCTCCATTTCGGTGTATCGGAACACCTGGGGGCAAGTTACACCTGGTTCCAGAAAGCCCACAGCATGGATACCACAGGCCCGATGAAAGGCGTACCCTATGATGCGAATAACCCGAAATATTTTGATTTATACCATCGCAAGGCAGCCCCGGGAGATAACGGGTGGCTGACGAATAATCCGGAATGGCAGCATGAATGGTATTATAGCATACGGGAGTTAATCGATAAATACCACCCCGATCTCCTGTACTCTGACAGCGCCCTTCCTTTTGGCAATATCGGGCGGAGCCTCATTGCCCATTTTTATAATGACAATATGGCACAACACGATGGGCAACTGGAAGCCGTGTATACCTGCAAGGAACCCTCGCAGGGGCGCTTTGTCCAGGACATGGAACGCGGGGTGATGGACACCATCAGCCAATATCCGTGGCAAACGGACACCTCCATAGGGGATTGGTTTTACCGGACCGGCCAACAATATAAAAGCGCAACAGAGATTATCCAGATGCTGGTGGATATCGTCAGTAAAAACGGGAACCTGTTGATAAATGTTGTCCAGACACCCGAAGGGAACCTGGAACCGGATATGCTGCACATTTTGCATGGCATTGCCCAATGGACGGCGGCCAACGGAGAAGGTATCTATGGATCACGTCCCTGGAAAATATATGGGGAAAACCCGGCCAACGCCAAAGAAGTGAAAAGTGCGATGTTTAACGAAAGCAAGCTGCAATACAGTGCACAGGACATACGCTTTACCACAAAGGGGAAGACTCTCTATGCCTTTTGTCTTGGCCAGCCAACGGGGGCTATCCGTATTGTGTCATTGCGTAAAAACAATCCATACGAAAAAAAGGCCATTGCTTCCATCACAATGCTAGGCAGCAAGGAACATTTGGGATGGCATCAGCAAGACGATGCCTTGGTGATCGACAAACCGGCAGTACTCCCTGCATGGAAAGTGCTTGGATTTAGAATCACGTTCAGAAACAAATAATTTAATTCTTTTGATCATCCTTGATTAACAGTATGAACAAGGATGTTTGATCTAATCAATATTCAAATCATCTTAATTAGTATATTCAAAAAACCACAATCATGAAAAAGCATTTTTTTATTTATGTTAGCATTATTGGGCTGATGATAATAACTTTTTATCCATCCGTTTATGCCCAAAAGACAAAAACAAATTCGACATCGCAGGTAAGCAAAAGCACTCTTCCGCTTTATCTGAATACTTCCTATTCGTTCCGGGAGAGAGCTGCAGATCTGGTTTCCCGCATGACGTTGGGCGAAGAAGTACTGCAACTTCATACCAATTATGCACCGGCTATTCCCCGGTTGGGTGTAAGCCAATATTATTACTGGAGCGAAGGACAACATGGTATCAATGCCATGTTTGGGAACATTCACCATGGGAATTCCAAGAAAGAAGAAGCTTATGGAAGCCCTCATGCGACCAGTTTTCCAGTCAACTTTGCAACAGCCATGAGCTGGGATCCCAAACTTATTTATCGGGAGGCTGAAGCTATTTCGGATGAAGCCCGTGGTTTTGTAGATAAATCTTTATTCAATGTGGGTCAGAATAATTTAGGTGATTCAAAGGACAATTATGGGAATTTGATCTATTGGGCACCCACTATCAATATGGATCGTGATCCTCGTTGGGGACGTACCGATGAAGCATTTGGAGAAGATACGTATCTTGCTTCACGCATGGCAGCAGCGTTTGTGGATGGCTTTCAGGGACAAACCATAAATGGAGAATCAAAGACCGGGTATTTGAAAGCAGCAGCTACCGCTAAACATTATGCATTGAATGACATTGAGAATAATCGGACAGGTATTTCATCTGATGTAAATGATGAGGCTATAAGGGATTACTACACAGCCACATTTCGTTATCTTATAGAAAAAGCGCATGTGGCAGGATTGATGACTTCCTATAATGCCATAAATGGGACTCCTGCTGTAGCAAACACCTATACTGTGAACGAACTTGCCCAGCGAACTTTTGGATTCGACGGCTACATTACATCCGATTGTGGAGCTATAGGCACCACTTATAATACCTTCCCGTTTGGTCATGACTGGGCAGCTCCGGGATGGATGACCGACCACCAGGGGGGAGGTAAATCCATATGGACAAATACCAAAAGTGGCCGCGTTGTGTCAGGAATTTCAGGAGGTTTAGCCTATGCCCTGAGAGCCGGGACCGATCTCAACTGTACAGGTTATGAGAATACTCTTCCTAATATAGAGGAAGCGATAAAGGCAGGTGTTTTGAGTAAAGGAGTAGTTGATATAGCCCTTACCAATGTCTTCACCATCCGAATGAAAACCGGAGAGTTTGATCCTTCCGGTAAAGTTCCTTATACTAAAATCACCAAGAGTGTGATCCAAAGTCCTGATCATCAAAAATTGGCAGAAGAAGTAGCAGAAAATACGTTGGTGCTGCTGAAGAATGATACTGTACCTGGAATGCACAAGTGTTTGTTGCCAATGAATGCTTCCAAATTAAATAAGGTTGTCATTGTCGGCAATTTAGCTAATGAGGTAACATTGGGTGGGTATTCCGGAGATCCATCGCTTAAAGTAAGCGCTGTACAGGGTATCACGTCTGCCATGAAGGAAATTAATCCAAACAGTCAGGTGATTTTTGACAATACCGGTACTTCGACTACTTCGGAAAATCCTGCCTTATTAAGTGAAAAGACAAAGTCCGATATCAAGAGTGCCGATTTGGTAATTGTTTTTGCTGGCACGGATGAAGCAGATAGTCATGAAGGGAAAGACCGTGCGGATTTAGGAATGCCGGGCAATTATGGCTCCATGATTTACCAGGTAGCTGCGCTTGGCAATCCGAATATGGTGATGGTTATTCAATCCGTAGGCCCCGTAAATATAAGTTACACACAACACTATTTCCCCTCCATCCTCTTTAGCAGTTACAATGGAGAGAGCCAGGGAACAGCCCTGGCCAATGTGTTGTTAGGTAAAAAAAATCCAAGTGGACATCTTAACTTTACATGGTATAAAGATGCCACTCAACTCCCTGATAAATCGAATTATTATTTAGCACCGACGGGGGCGATGGGATCCAGAGGATTGGGTCGTACCTATATGTATTTTACAGGAACTCCTTCATATCCCTTTGGTTATGGGTTAAGCTATACACAATTCAAATTTTCGAACATAACCCTGTCGAAATCAGATATAACACCGAACGATAGCGTCATGGTAAGCTTTGATGTCACCAACACAGGAAACACCTCCGGTGAGACGGTAGCCCAACTCTATGTGGCATTTCCCAGGATTAAAGGAGCTCCACTGCCGATCAAAAAGCTGGAAGGCTTTGCAAAGACCGAAGATCTCCAGCCCGGACAAAGCCAACACATTACCCTTACGTTGACAGCTGCAAATTTAGCCCTATGGAACGAAAAGGAGCTGAAGAGTATGGTTTATAACGGGGCTTATCAGATACAGCTCGGATACAACTCGCAGGATATAGCCAGTAGCAATGATGTGAATATACAAGGAGAGCTTACTTCTCAAATAGAGCACGTCACCTTGCAGCCGGAACAGCTCGTATATCCTATTGGAGCCACTGTAAACCTCATGGATAAAAACAAATGGATTGAAAGCGACATCATCAAGGCACGCGAGGAACGCCATGCTGTTGCCGACCGCATTCTTGAAGCCGTAAACAATGACGGTTCATTTGTTGACCTGTCAAAGGTTCACATCCACTATCAATCCAATAATCCGAAAGTTGCCAAAGTAAATGATGCGGGAGTCGTCAAGGCCGTTGGGACAGGAGTAGCTACGATTACCGCTACCATCAATGGTGTTTCCGGATCAATGGTAATGGTGGTAAAATAGGACTTTATCTGAAAAGAGGCCGTTAATGATTTTTGTTGCTGATGGTATGTAACCCCCTTAAGATGATACAGAAGAATGCCCGGAATGCAATCATAGAGAGGAACTTGAACATAACCATGTGCATCCTTGTAGAATTGATAATAAATAATATACAACTAAACTAATGAATAAGCACATTAAACGTCTGATCAAATTGTCTTTATTATTGCTGTTGTTTGCGACGGTTCTTCAGGCAAAGACAGTAAAAAGAGGAGAAACGAGGATCACCGTGGAAGTCAATAAACCAGGGCACAAGATTTCTCCTATGTTATTTGGAATCTTTTTTGAAGATATTAATTTGTCTACCGACGGGGGTATGTATCCGGAATTAGTACGTAATCGCTCTTTTGAGGATGCTGATACGTTGCAATACTGGAAGTTTATTAGTGCCGACGGACAGAGCAAAGCCTCCATTGCCAGTGCGGATGCACAGGTACGGCCTCCGATCCTCCCGCTCAATCCATATAATCGCAAATCTCTTTGCATCAAAGCTAATGGCGCTTTTAATTTAGTGAATGATGGATATTGGGGAATGAATATTATTCAGGGCGATTGTTATACATTCCAGTTAGCTGCGCGGACAACCGATGATTTTAGAGCTCCGTTAACCATTCGTATTGTAAGTTCAACAGGGAAGGAGCTGGCATCGGGAGAAATCAAGGCCTTTGGAACACAATGGCAATATCACTCTCTGGATTTATCTGCATCAGGAAGCGATCCGAAAGCGCATCTGGAAATTTCAGGTACGGGGAAAGGTACATTATATCTTGATATGGTTTCCTTAATGCCGGATAAAACCTGGAAGAACCACGGATTACGGATTGATTTGGCTGATGCATTGGACTCTCTTCATCCCAGATTTATGCGTTTCCCGGGTGGAAGTTTTGTGGAAGGCGTCAATATAGCTGATATGTATAATTGGAAAAATACGATCGGGAATATCGATATGCGTACGCCGTTAAGGAATCTCTGGGGATATAATTCTACCAACGGTATTGGTTTTCAGGAATATTTGCAACTTGCTGAAGACCTTGGTGCTGAACCGCTATTTTGTATAAATGCAGGGATGTCCTATGGTGAAGTGGTTCCTATGGATCGTATGGGGCAATGGGAACAGGATGCCTTGGACGCAATTCAATATGCAAACGGGCCGGTGACTTCGGTCTGGGGGAGTCTTCGCGCAAAAAACGGACATCCCGAGCCATTCCATTTAAAATACATCGAAATAGGGAATGAAAATGGAGGAACTACCTATGATAAGCGCTGGGAGTTAATAGCAAATGCTATTCATGCCAAATATCCGAATATTAAGCTAATTGCAGATGAATGGGAGGGAGGCCATCCCCATGACCCCATGCCGGCTATTATTGATGAGCATTACTACAATAATCCTGATTGGTTTATCTGGAATGCGCATAAATATGATAGCTATGACCGCAAGGGTCCGAAAGTTTTTATTGGAGAATATGCAGTGACGAGCGGCACAGGGAAAGGTGACCTGCGGGGCGCTATCGGCGAAGCAGCATGGATGACCGGCATGGAGCGTAATTCAGATATTGTGGAGATGGGTTCTTATGCTCCGCTTTTTTGTAATGCAAATCATAGAGCCTGGCCGATCAATTTAATTAATTTCGATAGTTATCGCTGGTATGGCATCCCGAGTTATTATGTTCAGGAAATGTTTTCCAATAATCAGGGAACAGTTGAATTGCCTGTTAGTATTGAGCATGCTCCTGTGTTTGAAATTCCTGTTTCGTCCGGCTGTATTGGGTTAGGAACACGCAATAGTAGTGCCGAATTCAAGGATCTCCAGGTGGTTTCATCGAAAGGGAAGATCCTGTTTAACCCGAAATTTTCCCAAATTGATGATCAATGGCGAAAATCACCACGAAGTGAATGGACGGCTCAGAATGGGGTTTTAAAGAATTCGTCAAATACTTTTTGGGGTAGCGCCATTTTTATGGGCGATACGGCGTGGACGAATTATACGATCACATTAAAAGCCCGTAAGATTTCAGGAGAGCATGGGTTTCAGATTTATTTTAGAAACAAGAGTAGAAATAATCATTCGGGCTGGGATATAGGTGAATCGGGGGATACCACTTGTTCAATGACCTATGGGCTATTATCAGATACCAAAAAGATCAATATCGAATCAGGACGTTGGTATGATATAAAGGTCGTAATTCGGGGAAACTCCATAAAAGGATATCTTGACGGCAAGTTGATTCAGGAATTGTCTGATGCTGATGTGAATGTCAAAGATATGAATGCAAGCGCTTCTTATGATGATAAATCAGGCGATATTATTCTGAAAATTGTCAATTCGTCAGCTAAACCTGTAAAAACAGAAATTGACCTTACTGGAGCGGCTAATTTAACAGGGAACGGGAAAGCGATTGTTCTGACTTCTGCCAGTCCCCTTGATGAAAATACGTTGGAAGATCCAACTAAGGTGTCTCCAAAGACGGAAATGATAAATTTTTCCGGTAATACTCTTACGCGGTTATTCCCCGGAAATTCATTAACTGTTTTGCGTTTGACGACAAAGAAATGAGAACTTGGAATATACTTAAAGCTTCTAATTATAAAACGATTTATATGAAAAGAATCTATATCATTTTTATGGCACTTTTCTTTACAATGTGTTTCAATACAGTATTTGCAAAGAAAAGTTATGCTCACAATCCGATCATATATGCCGATGTGCCTGATATGTCGATGATTCGGGTGGGTCACAATTATTATATGAGTAGTACTACAATGCATATGAGCCCCGGCGTACCCATCATGAAGTCAGAAGATTTGGTAAATTGGCATATAGTCAATTATGCGTATGATACGCTTGCCAATATTGATGCCTTGAATCTTGCCGATGGCAAAAGCGCTTATGGGCAAGGATCTTGGGCAAGTAGTCTGAGGTATCACAATGGAATCTACTACGTTTCTACGTTTTCACAAACAACAGGTAAGACCTATGTATATTCTACGAAAAATATAGAAAAAGGCCCTTGGAAAGGATGTTCTTTTAAGCCAGCTTTACATGACAATTCGTTGTTTTTTGATGACGACGGGCGTGTCTATATGATTTATGGTAATGGCCAGCTTCGTATTATAGAACTTAATACTGATGCTTCTGGCATCAAACAAGGTGGAATTAATCAGATTCTCATTAACAATGCGAGTGCTCCGGCAGGTCCTAATGTTGGTCTTGGCGCCGAGGGCTCACAATTATTTAAGGTGAATGGGAAATATTATCTTTTCAATATTACCTGGCCACGGGGTGGAATGCGTACGGTTGTGATTCATAGAGCTGATAAAATAACAGGTCCTTATGAAGGTAGGCTAGGTCTCGAGGATAAAGGAGTTGCACAAGGAGGCTTAATCAGTACTCCTAAGGGGAAATGGTATGCTTATTTGTTTCGTGATTATACTGCTGTTGGTCGTGTCCCCTATCTTGTTCCGGTTCATTGGGAGAATGGATGGCCTGTATTGGGTGTTAATGGTAAGGTTCCCGATGAACTTAAAAATCTTCCCGCAAGTAAAGGTTTGATTCCCGGTATTGTAGCATCCGATGATTTTAGCCGTCATAAGGGAGAATCTGCTTTGCCATTAGTTTGGCAATGGAACCACAATCCGGATAATACATTGTGGTCTGTAACCCAACGAAAAGGTTATTTGCGACTTAGAACCGGACAAATAGTCAATAATTTTTTGATGGCTCGCAACACTTTGACTCAACGCACCATTGGGCCTGTATGTTCAGGTTCCACTTCTATTGATATTTCAAATATGAAAGAAGGAGATTTTGCTGGTCTTGCCCTGTTACAGGCAAAATATGGTTTGGTTGGAGTCAAATATGGCAGAGGTGGTAAAGCAATTGTAATGGTTAATGCCGAATCCGGTAACCCTATCGAAGTTCAAAGTGTTCCATTGAATCAAAAGGAAGTTTATCTGAAAGCCGAATGTGATTTCAGAAACCATACAGATAAAGCCTATTTTTTTTACAGCCTTGATGGTAAATCGTGGAAACAGATTGGTACACAACTTCAGATGCAATACACAATTCCACAATTTATGGGGTATCGATTCGGATTGTTCAATTATGCTACCCAATTATCAGGAGGATATGTTGATTTTGACTATTTCCATATTAATAATCGGATTTCTTTGAGAAAGTAATAGTCATCATTGGTAAATTAGGACTAAAGAATTTAATGCAATCAATCGATTAAAAAAATGAAATACATTACAACATTGCTGGTTGCTTTATTGATATTACCGATAGCAGCAAGGGGCTTAAAAGCCCAGAAATATCACAGTGATAATGGGAACGGAACCTACACGAATCCGGTTATTCCCGCAGATTTTCCAGATCCTGATGTGATCCGGGTAGGAAATACCTTCTATATGGTCAACACCACGATGTTTGTTTTCCCCGGAGTTCCCATACTCAAGTCGAAAGATCTGGTCAACTGGCAATACTGCTCTAATGCCGTTCAGCGGTTTGATTTCAGTCCTTGTTACAACCTTGATGGCGGTAGCAGGTATGGACATGGCCAGTGGGCTACCAGCTTGAGGTACCATAATGGAAAATACTATTTGCTATTTATTACCCTTGACGAAGGAGGTTTCCTGTGTACGGCAGCCAAACCGGAAGGCCCCTGGAAGATCAGGCATTTGCCAAGAGGATTTTATGATGCAAGCCTACTCTTCGATACAGATGGGAAAATTTATGTGGCGCATGGCAACAGTCAGATTTATGTAACCGAACTTGATAAAAACTTTGCGCCTGCCGGAAAGGATTCTTTGGTTTTTACCGGAGATATCCGTCACGGATTAGAAGGGACACATTTTTATAAGATTAATGGCTATTACTATTTGTATAGCACCTATGGCGGTGTTGACGGGATACAGGTGGCACTCCGTTCAAAACATGTTTATGGCCCTTATGAAGAAAAAGTGGTGATGAGGGATACTACCCGGGGTGTAAATTTTGGCATTCATCAGGGAGCGCTCGTCAAAACACAAACCGGAGAGTGGTGGACAATGCTTTTTGTGGATCAGGGGGCATTTGGACGATTCCCTTCTTTACAGCCGGTTAAATGGATAGACGGATGGCCCATGGTTGGCGTTAACGGGCAGGCTGTTGCTACATATAAAAAGCCTGATGTGGGCAAGGAATATCCAATTGCAACATTGCCTACATCAGATGAGTTTAATAGCCCTAAGTTAGGTATGCAGTGGGGATGGAATCACAATCCCGATTCGACGAAATGGTCGTTAACGGAAAGGGCCGGATACCTGAGACTCAAGACAGCTAAGGTTGTATCCGAACTTCCGCAAGCCCGTAATACCCTTACACAACGAATCTTTGCGTATTATTCAAAGCATATTTTATCCACAGCTACTACCAAAATGGATATTCGTCATATGAGGAATGGCGACGTAGCAGGACTTGCTGTTTTTCAGGATCCTTATGCCTTTATTGGTGTCAAAAGAACGCATGGCGCCGACTACATTGTGATGGTGAATAATGGTATTACCATGGATTCTATTTTAACAAAAGCGTCAACGATATATTTTAAGGCATATGCAAATTATGGAACTAATCGGGCAACTTTTGCTTACAGTATGGATAACAAGACATTTACCCATTTTGGAAATGCCCTTTGGATGCGATTTAGCCTTAAAGTCTTTACGGGAAACAAGTTCTGTCTTTTCAACTATGCGACCAGGTCATTAGGCGGATATGTGGATTTCGACTGGTTCAAGACAGCGCCAGAGACCATTATTAATTCTGTATCTGTAGGGAAATGATTATTAAATAACTGATTTTTCACAGGTGAAAAGTATTTTGAAACAATATAGAACTGATGATATGCGAAAATATAGTTTACATGCGCTTTTAGTCGTTATGTGGGTAACATTGGGAACGGGCAATTTGTTTGCTCAAAATCCTATTATCATGGATCAGTTTACGGCTGATCCGTCGGCAAGGGTTTTTGATGGGAAAGTTTACCTTTATCCTTCACATGATATCTTGGCTAAACCGGGGGAAGGAAGACCTGGTTGGTTTTGTATGAAAGACTATCATGTGTTTTCTTCGGGAAATCTTACCGATTGGAAAGATGATGGGGTTATCCTGAGCCAGAATAGAGTCAAATGGGTTGATTCCACATCGTACAGTATGTGGGCGCCTGATTGTGTTTTCAGAAACGGTAAATACTATTTTTACTTCCCGGCTCCGGCAAAGAATTTAGCTTATGGAAGAGGATTCTCAATAGGAGTAGCCATCTCAGCCAAGCCATACGGTCCTTTTGCTCCCCAACCTGAACCTATAAAAGATGTACATGGAATTGATCCTTGTGTTCTGATTACCAAAGGTGAGCAGGCATACTTGTATTGGGCACAGGGTGCAATTTATGTGGCAAAGCTGAAGAAAAACATGCTTGAGCTTGCTACTAAACCTTATGTGATTCAGGGACTCCCTGATAAAGGTCTCATAGAGGGTCCTTTTATCTTTGAACGTAAAGGAATTTATTATTTAACTTATCCCCATGTGCAGGATAAAACCGAAAGGCTCGAATATGCTATGGCAGATAATCCCATGGGGCCTTTTAAGGTTGTAGGAGTCTTAATGGATGCAACACCCGATTGCTGGACGAATCAAAGTTCAGTCGTCAAGTTTCAAGGGCAATGGTATTTGTTTTATCATCATAATGATTTATCTCCTCATTTTGATAAAAACAGATCTGTCAGGATCGATAGCCTGTTTTTCAATCCGGATGGTACCATTAAAAAAGTGATACCTACATTGCGCGGAGTAGGAATAACCGATGCTACCCGGAAGATACAGATTGACAGGTATAGTCGTAAAAGCGAACAAGGCGCATCCATCGCTTTTCTTGATTCCCTGCATCCGTACGAAGGATGGAAAACGATGCTCAATACTTCGAATGCTTGGATACAGTACAATAAAGTTGATTTTGGATATCATAAACTCAGATGGGCTAATGTAAGGGTTTTATCCAAAGCAGGAGGTGTTTTGCAAATAAGGTTGGATCAGAGAAACGGGCCGGTCATTGCACGGATAAAAATACCTGTGACCAATACATGGACTGTCCTCCATTCTTCTTTATTAACTTTCCATTCAGGCATACATAATTTGGTTGTACAGCTTATGGACGATAATAATGTTGCAATAGATTGGGTGAGTTTTCAGTAAATCTGCTTGATGTCAAACCGGTTAAATCATTAATATATTATGAAGAATCAAATTATTAGCCTTTTAGTATTGATATGTGTGCCTTTGCTTTTGCACGCTGAGGATGGTCACAATCTTTGGCTTCGAGGGAAAAGTACGGCGTCAGTTAATGTAGTTTGTTCTAAACATTCAGCTACAATTGATATTGCAGAACAGGAATTGCATCAGGAGTGGCAAGGAAAGGCGAATGCTACGGTCGTTCTGACCATTAAACCAAACAAATTCATTAAAGGAGACGGATACATGCTGAGTGATGATGGTGTCCAGGCAAATACCGATTTAGGTATTCTTTATGGCGTTTTTGCACTTCTTCGTCATCAGCAAACCGGCAATCCTATCCGGGATGTGATCATAAGTAATCCATCCTATGAGCGCCGCATATTGGATCATTGGGATAATTTGGACGGAACTATTGAACGGGGATATGCCGGACGTTCTATATTTTGGCATGATGGGAAAGATTCTTTAGCCGTCACAGAGAAGGACAAAAAATTATGGCAGGCATATGCCCGTGCCAATGCTTCGATTGGAATCAATGGCGCTGTGCTTGATAATGTGAATGCTTCTCCTTTGATTCTGACTACAGCATACTTGAACAGGGTAAAAGCCATTGCTGCCGTTTTACGGCCTTACGGCATCAGAACTTATCTCTCCGTAAATTTTGCATCTCCTATTGTAATTGGTGGATTGAAAACGGCTGATCCCCTGAATCCTGAAGTACAGAAATGGTGGAAAGACAAGGCTAGGGAAATTTATGGTCTGATTCCTGATTTTGGTGGTTTTCTTGTTAAAGCAAATAGCGAGGGACAACCTGGCCCACAAAATTATGGGCGTACCCATGCCGACGGAGCCAATGTGATGGCTGATGCTTTACGCCCATTTGGCGGCATAGTGATGTGGCGTGCTTTTGTTTATAGTGCCAACGATAAAGACCGGGCCAAACAGGCATATTCGGAATTTATGCCTCTGGATGGTAAGTTTCGCGATAATGTAATTATTCAGGTAAAGAATGGACCCATTGACTTTCAGCCTCGCGAACCTTTCAGCCCGTTGTTTGGAGCCATGAAACAAACCTCTGTTATGTCGGAGCTTGAAATAACGCAGGAATATCTCGGACAGGCCATTCATCTGGTGTTTTTAGCCCCCATGTGGAAAGAGTTTTTGAAAAGTGACACCTATCAGGAAGGTAAAGGAAGTACCGTTGCCCGTTGTACGGATGGAACTATTTTTTCACAGAAATATACGGCGATTGCCGGTGTGTCTAATATAGGTTCGGATACCAATTGGTGCGGTCATCCTTTTGCCCAGGCAAACTGGTATGCCTTTGGCCGGCTGGCATGGAATGACCAATTGTCAAGCGATCAGATTGCTGACGAATGGTTGAAACTTACCTTTATGCCTACAGCATCGGAGGATAAAACCAAATCGACTGTCCTTCCCATTGTATGGGATATCAAATTCCTCAAACCGGTAAAACAAATGATGCTGGAAAGCCGGGAGGCGGCAGTGAATTACATGATGCCTCTGGGATTACATTGTCTTTTTGCACCGGAAAATCATTACGGTCCGGGCCCCTGGTGGGCTCCAAAATATGTTAGGAAGGATTGGACTGCACCTTACTATCATCAAGCAGATACTGCGGGTATCGGCTTTGATCGTACGGAAAACGGCAGCGATGCAGTAAGCCAATACCATGAGCCTCTTCGTTCCCTGTTTAACGATGTGAATACCTGTCCTGAAATTTATCTGTTGTGGTTCCATCATCTTCCATGGACGTATAAATTGAAAAGTGGCCGTACGTTATGGGATGCGTTGTGCTACCATTATCAGGAAGGATTGGATCAGGTGCGTGAATTCCAGAAAACATGGGACAGGGTTCAACCTTATGTAGATTCAGAAAGATTTTATGTTGTCCAAAGCAAGCTGCGTCAACAATGCGAGAATGCTCAGGTTTGGAAAGATGCTTGTTTGCTCTATTTCCAGCAGTTCAGCCGGATGCCGATCCCTTATGATATAGAACGACCGGTACATAATCTGAATGATCTGAAAAATGATATGGGAAGGAGTCGATGAACGGTGGCAATCAAATGACTGAATAACAGAATAACTGATTCAATTGACAATGGACAGTTGACAATGGACAATGAGAATCAGCATACAGCAACTAATTTTCAACTTTACACCTTACACTTTCAACCCGTTTTTTGTTATTCGATTTCTCAAATAAAATATCAAATACTTTTAAAATTAAATGACTTACGTATGAAAACTAAATTGTTATTACTTGCTTTTGCTTTGCCATTGGCGATGTCTGCTCAAATGGCACGGATAACGGTTGATACGGCCCGGGTTATCGGCCCGATCGATCCTAATATTTACGGCGTTTTCATGGAACCAATTGGCTTTAGCGGCCATGGAGCGAATGCAAATCAACGCCCAGTGAATACCATGTATGGAACCCTGTATGATCCCGGCTCTTCGTTTGCAAACAAGGATGGTTTTGATACGCGTTATATTGACGCAGCAAAGGAGTTGCAAATAACAAATATGCGTTGGCCGGGAGGGAATTATACGGCTGATTATCATTGGAAAGATGGTATTGGTCCTAAGGATAAACGTCCTGTACTTAAAGAACTTGCCTGGGGATTTAATGATAATAATCAGGTGGGCACTGATGAATGGATCGAATTGAATAAAGCTATTGGCACGGAGAATATCATGTGTATTAACGCCGGGACAGGTACGCTCGATGAAGCAGCGCATTGGGTAGAATATTGTAATTTGGAGCCGGGGAGTTATTATCCTGACCTTCGAGCCAAATACGGGCATCCGAAACCATACGGGGTAAAATATTGGGATCTCGGTAATGAGGTAGATGGTGAGCCGTGGATCATAGGTCATAAAGATGCGGAAGATTATATCAAGTTTGCTACGGAAGCTGCCAAGATTATGAAAGATGTAGATGATAGTTTGTCGTTTATTATTAGCGGATCGGCCTATTATGCTCCTGATGGAAAATGGGTGGATTGGAACCGGAAGGTGATCACGGGATTGAGAAATATTGCCAGTTATGTCTCTATTCATGGTTATTGGGATAATTCTCCCAACTATTATACCTATATGGGACAAGGGGCAATGGATATAGAACGAAAGATAACCACGACAGCTGATATTATCTCGGTTATCCGGTCAAAATATATGATGACAAAGCCGATTTATATTGCTTTCGATGAATGGGCTCCTTTTGGAAAAGGACTACTCCCCACACTTGCAATGGCGCAATACTTCAATTCATTTATCCGGCATGCCGACGTCGTTAAAATGAGCAATTATACGATGTTGACTTCTATTTTAGCACGAAGCGAAAATGGACAACTCTTCAAAACGCCCAGCTTTTATACTTTCAAATTGTTTTCCAATAATTGTAGAGGAACCTCTTTGAATGCTTTGGTAAAGTGTGACACATTCAGTACGGGTGGCTATTACAAGGATATTCCCTATTTGGATGTCACCTGTGTTTATAACAAAAATTCCGGCTCATTGATATTCAATGTCGTGAACCGTCATAAAGAAAAACCAGTCTCAACAGAGCTTGTAAGTCATTCGGGTAATTTTGCGGGCGAAGCCTCTGTGACCGAAATTGACAGTCATGATCTTGAAGCCCCGTATACTTTTGATAAGCGGGATCAATATATTCCGGTTACAAAAAAGTTAAAAACCAAAGGGAACGAGTTTAGTTATACCTTTCCGGCTCACTCGTTTACACAGATAATCGTGAAACTTGACTGAAACTAAAAACTGATCAATAAACAAGCTAAAGAAATTGTTGGATTTAAAATGAGGTTGTCTTATTTCTGTGAGGTAGCCTTGTTTTTTTGCTCTTGTCAATGTTATAAAGTCATTGCTGTTCCATTAAAATCTAAGGAAGTTCTTTGAAATATTTGAAATTTAGTTCATTACTGGGTTTTTTCGATTAAACGGATTTCAGTTTGCACTTTTGCAATACTTAAACAGATTTGCAAATGCATAAGGAAAGATACGTTTTCGCCCAGCTAGCCTCTTTCTTGGATCGGAATAAGTTCAGCTACATTGTTCGCAAGTTCGATGGTGACAAATATGTAAAGCATTTCACATGCTGGAATCAATTACTTGCTCTGATGTTCGGACAACTGTCCAACCGAGAAAGTTTACGAGATTTGATTGTTGCACTTGATGCTCATCACTCCAAATCTTATCATTTGGGTTTTGGCAAAAATGTTTCAAAATCATCTCTGGCAAGAGCCAATCAAGACAGAGATTATCACATTTTTGAAGAGTATGCTTACTACCTGATAACCCAAACCAGAGAGAAACGAGTTTCTGATATCTTCCAACTTGGTGGTAATGTCTACGCTTTCGATTCAACAACGATTGACTTGCGCCTTTCCGTATTCTGGTGGGCGAAGTTTCGCAAGAAAAAAGGCGGAATCAAAGTGCATACATTGTATGATGTAGAAACACAGGTCCAGCTTTCTTTCATATTACCGAGGCGTCGGTACATGACTCAAAGGCAATGAAAGAAATTCCGTATGAATCAGGATCATATTATATATTTGACAGAGCATACAACAGCTTCAAAATGCTGTATAAGATTCATCAGATAGAAGCTTTCTTTGTTGTTAGAGCCAAGAAGAACCTGCAATACAAATCCATCAAATGGAGACGCAGAGTACCGAAAAATGTGCTTTCAGATGTGATGATTGAATTGACGGGATTTTATCCAAGTCAATACTATCCGGGAACTCTTCGTTTGGTCAGATACTGGGATGAAGAACAAGAACGTGAGTTTGTTTTCTTAACCAATGCGATGCATATTTCAGCTCTTCATGTTGCCGAACTTTACAAGAACCGCTGGCAAATCGAGCTGTTCTTCAAATGGTTGAAACAACATCTGAAAATAAAGAAATTCTGGGGTACAACTGAAAACGCAGTTCGGATTCAAATCTACGTGGCTATATGTACTTACTGTCTGGTTGCAATTGTCCAAAAAGACATACAACTTGATAGAAGTACCTATGAGGTCTTGCAGATATTGAGTATGTCATTAACTGATAAAACTCATCTTCGGGACCTCTTCGAGAGAACTAAATTTCAAAATGACAAAGATCGTTTTAGGCTTAATGAGCCAAATTTATTTGATTTTTAATTTCGCCCCAATTTTAATGGGACACTAGTGTGCAATCATTATTGATAATCGGCAATAACTTTTAGCGAAGGATTAAGCTACGCCCAGAATAAGATTCTGAAATGGTTGAATGATCCAAAGTATCAGATATAGAATTCAAGTTTTATACGACAACTTTTAAAGACATAAACGTATGAAACTGAACATTGCTCCCGTTGCTTTCTCACTTTAAGTAAAAAGGTCGTTTATTTCTGAAAGTATTATTGTATCTTTGTCTCGCAACATGTTATTTTGGTTTTTTTGTGCGACATAAAGTTGTTGAAAATCAGTGGCTTGATCAAAATATTATACTGCTTTTTTATTGTATATCAGCAAGTTTTTCTACTTGTGAAATTTTAATTACATAAGAGAAACAATTATCTTGTTGACACGATCTATAAAATAACTCATATTCAAATAGATGATTGTTGTGGCCAGTTCTATCTATCTTTAGTGTAAAAAAAGAAGAATACATATATGAAAGCTTTTTGGATATTAAGTGTTATTTTTCTATTGCAAAGTATGAATCTGATGGCAGTCAATTCGTCTGATATGCCTGTTAATGTGAGTGTTGATGCTTCTTCAGGAGAGTATACTGTGTTTGCTCCGATGCGAAATTGGACATTTCAAGGTACTATCGGTCAACCAATGTCTGATGTAACCTTTTTACAAGGTCAAGATTCTATAGGCCATTATAAAATGGTTAGTTTTAAGTGGAAAAATCAAGTTAATTATATTGGCACAATTCGTTGGTATCCATCTTTACCGATTGTGATGTTTACGCTTACGTTACCTCATGGAGCAAAGCGTCCAATTGTCTCTTTTCCCGACTTTACCTCTTTACCTGATTCATTATATAGCTTTAGTTATAAGAATGATGTTTTTGCTGCTCCCATATTTTCATTGGAACAAACTTCTACTCCGTGGTTGTTTTTTGACGCACAAGATAATGCTTACGTCATTTCTCCCGCTTCTGATTTTATTGTTGCCAAACTTACAGGTGATGGCAGGACAAATATTACCAGTGGATTGAATCCAGAAATTACACAGTTTCCATCCGGTTTTTCCCATTCCACGATTTTGGTCATTGATCGGGGCATAAGACATACATGGAATGTGTGGGGAAAAGCATTAAGAACGATTTATCATAAAAAACGTCCAGCCAATGACCAGGGAGCTTTGTTAAACCGTTTTGGCTATTGGACGGATAATGGCGCTGATTATTACTATCAATATGATCCTCAGAAAGGATATGCTGGTACTTTATTGGCTTTGCAACAACGTTACAAGCAAGAAGGTATTCCGTTGGGATATATGCAGCTGGATAGTTGGTGGTATGAAAAATCAATTTATGACCCGGATGGGCGTCCGGATGCCGATCACAAGAATCCTTCTTTACCTTCTGGAGCGTGGAATCGTTATGGAGGGTTAATGGAATATACAGCCGACCCTTTTTTATTTCCTCATGGATTGAGTGCTTTCCAAAAAGCATTGGGATTGCCATTGGTTACACATAATCGGTGGATTGATCCGCGTAGTCCATATCATTTACATTACACAATTTCGGGATATGCTGCAATTGATCCTCAATACTGGAAAGACAGAATGGGTTATTTGAAACAAGCTGGTGTGATATGTTACGAACAGGATTGGCTGAATTATATTTATGACAAGAGTCCTGAAATGATTTCGACACTTTCTGTGGGAAATAGATTTACTGATAATATGGCTCATGCCGCCCAGAATGATGGCATTACCCTTCAATATTGTATGGCGATGCCCCGTTTTTTTCTGCAAGGCGTGCAATATAATAATCTAACTACGATTCGTACCAGCAATGATCGCTTTGAACCTAAAAAATGGAAATGGTTTATTTTTACTTCGCAATTAGCGTATGAGATGGGCATATGGCCATGGTGCGACGTGTTTAAGAGCCAGGAGACCGATAATATGATTGTGTCGGTTTTATCAGCCGGACCTGTTGGAATTGGAGATGCGATAGGAAAAGAAGATAAAGCAAATATTATGTTGGCCTGTCGTGCTGACGGCGTTTTGGTGAAACCTGATATTCCATTATTGCCTCTTGATTCCGATTATATTCAAATAGCAAGGGGAGAAAAGGCTCCGTTATTGGCCTATACATACACTCAGCATGATAAGATCAGAACAGGATATGTTCTCGCTTTTGCAGATGGCATTATGACCAGTCGGACAATTGCTTTCCGCCCTTCAGAATTGGGCTTTAAGGGGCGCATTGCAGTTTTTGATCCGTCGCGACATGTTGTAGAATTATTGTCATCTGATGATCTCTTCCACTCGATGCTTCCTCCGGCAAATTACACGTACTACATTGTTGCGCCGGTTACCCAATCGGGGATTGCATTCTTTGGCGATGCTGGCAAGATAGCATCCACCGGGAAAAAACGTATTGCTTCGATCTTGTCAATGCACCATCAATTGCAGGTAAAGGTGATTTTTGCCGGCGAACGAACTATTGTGTTACGAGGTTATTCCGAACACCCCTTTAAAGTTAGCCGGGGAATTCTTTCTCTGAACGCTTCTACTCATCTGTTTACACTATCGTTAAATGCTCCGTCTCATGGTGATAGTGTTATTGTCAATTTTCTATCAAACCAATAAATATGGTGCCAAATAGTAAGTGAATTGGAGTTTTTTGTGTGTCAAATGTTTAGAAAAATGAATAATCAATCCCATTAAATGTTCATTTTGTTTCTGGCAACTGTAAAAATCTCTAATTCTATTAGTTGGTCAATTTAGATGTTCGATAGAACTTATTGCTTGGTTTATAATAGTATAACCTTGTCTGTCAGTGATTCTGTTGCGTCTTTTATTTAGGATTCAGCTGTTCAAGACTGAGCCTTAAAATGATTTTCGAATGCTTCATCTGATTTCAACCGGGGAAAAATAATTATCTTTGTACACTGCTAAGCAGGCAATTGAGCCTGTAATTATTCTTCCTGGTTAATTTTAATTGTCACAAATATGAACAACTTGTCAGAACGGCTTGAAGCTTTATCTCCATCCGAAACGTTAGCTATGTCACAACGTAGTGCCGAATTAAAGGCTCAGGGTATTGACGTGATTAATTTAAGTGTCGGTGAACCCGACTTTAATACCCCGGATCACATAAAATTAGCTGCTAAAGAAGCTATTGATCACAATTTTTCTTTTTATTCTCCAGTACCTGGTTTTCTGGGACTGCGCAAAGCAATTGCATCTAAACTGGAGCAAGAGAATCATTTAACATACAAACCGGAGCAAATTCTTTGTTCTACAGGAGCTAAACAATCGATCTGTAACGTGTTGCTCAGTTTGGTTAATGCCGGTGATGAAGTTATTGTACCAGCTCCGTATTGGGTTAGTTATGTCGAGATGGTCAAATTAGCGGAAGGTACAAATGTTGTGGTAAATACTGATATTGAGCATAATTTTAAAATGACACCTCAACAGTTGCAAGATGCCATCACTCTCCGTACTAAGGCGTTGATTTTGTGCTCTCCATCTAATCCTACAGGTAGCGTTTATAATAAAGAAGAACTTGCAGCTTTGGCAGAAGTATTGGCAAAACACCCGAATGTTATCATTATATCAGATGAAATTTATGAGCATATTAATTATGTAGGAAAACATGAAAGCATTGCTCAATTTGAGAACGTACGTGATCGCGTAGTTATTGTAAATGGAGTTTCAAAGGGTTATGCTATGACCGGCTGGCGTATTGGTTGGATTGCTGCTCCTCAGTGGGTGGTTGCTGCTTGTAATAAATTGCAAGGACAATACACCTCAGCTCCTAATTCCATTGCCCAAAAGGCTGCTGAAGCTGCTTACACCGGAGATCAGGCTTGTGTGGAAACCATGCGCATAGCGTTTGAACGTCGTCGCGATCTGATGCTGGATTTATGTAAAGAAATTCCGGACGTGAAGGTCAATAATCCAGAAGGAGCTTTTTATCTTTTTCCAGATGTAAGCGCTTATTTAGGGAAAAGTTTTCAAGGCAAGAAACTTGCTTCGGGTGCTGATTTATCATTTTATTTATTAGAAGAGGCACATGTTGCCTGTGTTGGTGGAAATGCTTTTGGGGCTCCTAATTGTATTCGTCTCTCGTATGCTGCTTCTGATGATTTGTTGATAGAAGCCATGAAACGGATAAAAGATGCTTTGCTGAAACTCAATTGAGCATCATAACTGTCAGCTTTTTTCTTGTTGTTAAATATTTATATAATAAATTGTTATTGCATATATACGCGAAAATCTGCGGGAAGATTTTCGCGTATTTTTCTTTCTAAACAGAATAATTTTTAATGATTGCCTTAATGATCGCGTATGATGCATAAGAAGTGAGACAAGAAAGTTTTAGAAAAAGTCTCAACATCTCATTGTAATATAAAAAATTAGTTCTAACTTTGCAGCCCAATTTGGAATGGATACAACTAACTTTTAAGTAATAAATAATCAGTTAAGATGCCTACAATTCAGCAATTAGTTAGAAAAGGAAGGGCTACGTTGGGTGATAAAAGTAAAGCTCCGGCGTTAGATTCTTGCCCGCAAAGACGTGGCGTTTGTGTACGTGTTTACACGACGACTCCTAAAAAGCCAAATTCTGCCATGCGTAAGGTTGCTCGTGTGCGGTTGACCAATCAAAAAGAGGTGAATGCATATATTCCGGGTGAAGGTCATAATTTACAGGAACACAGCATTGTACTGGTGCGCGGAGGTCGTGTGAAAGATTTACCTGGTGTTCGTTATCACATTGTGAGAGGAACTTTGGATGCTGCCGGTGTGAATGGTCGCCTTCAACGTCGTTCAAAATATGGCGCTAAACGTCCAAAACCTGGGCAAGCTGCAAAAGGAGCTCCTGTAAAAGGAGGCAAAAAATAACAAGAAGCTCGTTCGCGATTGATGTTCTTTTACAATGGCAAAATGAACAATTAGCCATTGAAGGTTGAGTAAATTGTCCGGAGGGACTTTTGAAGTGACAGAACAAACAACCAAAACAAACAAAATTTTGACTTAACAATGAGAAAAGCGAAACCAAAAAAACGGATCATTTTACCGGATCCGATGTTTACAGAAGTGATGGTTACTAAATTTGTGAATCATCTCATGTATGATGGTAAAAAGAGTGTAGCATTCGATATCTTTTACTCCTCTTTAGAGCTGGTAAAAGCAAAACTTCCCAACGAAGAAAAGACTCCGCTTGATATTTGGAAAAAGGCACTAGATAATATTACACCACAGGTTGAAGTAAAATCCCGTCGTGTAGGTGGTGCTACTTTTCAGGTTCCTACCGAAATACGTCCAGAACGTAAGGAGTCTATTTCAATGAAAAATCTTATTTTATATTCCCGCAAGCGTGGCGGAAAATCAATGGCTGAAAAACTAGCTGCTGAAATTGTTGATGCTTACAACAATCAAGGTGGTGCGTTCAAACGTAAAGAAGATATGCACAGAATGGCAGAAGCTAACCGTGCATTTGCGCATTTCAGGTTCTAACCTCTAATACGATACATGAAGATACACCTCAAAACGATGTATTTTTTACGAAAATAACAAACTAATGGCAAAACAAGACTTAAATTATACACGCAATATTGGCATCATGGCTCATATTGATGCCGGTAAAACGACAACGTCTGAGCGAATATTGTACTATACCGGATTGACTCACAAAATTGGTGAAGTGCATGACGGAGCTGCTACAATGGACTGGATGGAGCAAGAACAGGAAAGGGGTATTACCATTACTTCTGCTGCTACAACCACGTTTTGGAATTACCAGAATAATAATTATAAAATTAATCTGATTGACACTCCGGGGCACGTGGATTTTACTGTTGAAGTAGAACGTTCTTTGCGGATACTGGATGGTGCTGTTGCTACATTTTGTGCAGTAGGTGGAGTAGAGCCTCAATCGGAAACTGTTTGGAGACAGGCTGATAAATATAATGTTCCTCGTATCGGATATGTAAATAAAATGGACCGTTCAGGAGCCGATTTTTATGAAGTAGTACGTCAGGTAAAAGATGTTTTAGGCGCAAATCCATGTCCGATTCAGATCCCAATCGGTGCCGAAGAAAAATTCAAAGGTTGTATTGATTTGATTCAGATGAAAGCTATTTATTGGCATGATGAAAGTATGGGGGCAGATTATTCTCTAGAACCTATTCCTGCTGATTTACAAGCTGAGGCTGAAACATGGCGCGATAAAATGCTTGAAAAAATAGCTGAGTGTGATGATCTCGTGATGCAAAAATTCTTTGATGATCCGGCATCTATCTCAGAAGACGAAATCAAGCAAGCTATTCGTAAAGGAACTATTGCTATGCAGATTAATCCTATGATTTGTGGTTCTTCTTTTAAAAATAAAGGAGTACAACCACTCTTGGATGCTGTTTGTGCATATTTGCCAAGCCCATTGGATACTGAGTCAATCGAAGGAACTGATCCGTCTGACCCAGATCATAAAATTATTCGTAAGCCGGACGAAAGCGAACCTCTAACAGCATTAGCATTTAAAATTGCTACTGATCCTTATGTTGGCCGTCTTTGCTTTTTCCGTGTCTATTCAGGTAAATTAGATGCTGGTTCTTATGTTTACAACTCTCGTTCTGACAAAAAGGAGCGCATCTCCCGTTTGTTCCAAATGCATTCCAATAAACAGAATCCTAAGGAGTTTATCAGCGCAGGAGATATTGGCGCAGGCGTAGGATTTAAGGATATTCGGACAGGAGATACACTGTGTGATGAAAGCCATCCCATAGTACTTGAATCTATGGATTTTCCAGAACCGGTGATTGGCATCGCAGTTGAGCCTAAAACTCAAAAAGATATGGATAAACTTGGAATGGGATTATCCAAATTAGCAGAAGAAGATCCAACTTTCCGTGTGAAAACCAACGAAGATACAGGTCAGACTGTTATTGAAGGAATGGGTGAGTTGCATCTTGAAATTATTATCGATCGTTTACGCCGTGAATTTAAAGTAGAATGTAATCAGGGGCGTCCTCAGGTTTCCTATAAAGAAGCTATTACCAAAACTGTTGAGCTTCGTGAAGTTTACAAAAAACAAACCGGTGGTCGTGGAAAATTTGCAGACATTATTGTAAAAGTTGGTCCGATTGATGAAGGATTTGAAGGCAATTTGCAATTTGTTGATGAGGTTAAAGGTGGTAACATTCCTAAAGAATATATTCCGGCTATTCAAAAGGGTTTTGCTGCTGCTATGAAAAATGGTGTTTTGGCAGGATTTCCTCTTGATTCTCTGAAGGTGACAGTTATCGATGGTTCATTCCATCCCGTAGACTCCGATCAGCTATCATTTGAAATTTGTGCACAAATTGCTTATAAAAGTGCATGTGCTAAGGCAAATCCAGTATTGCTCGAGCCTATTATGAAAATCGAAGTGGTTACTCCTGAAGAAAATATGGGTGATGTCATTGGCGATTTGAATAAGCGTCGCGGCCAGGTAGAAGGAATGGAATCAAGCAGAACCGGTGCTCGTATCGTGAAAGCTAAAGTGCCTTTAGCAGAGATGTTCGGCTATGTTACTTCATTGCGTACAATTAGCTCTGGACGGGCAACTTCATCTATGGAGTTTTCTCATTATGCAGAAGTATCCAGTGCTATTGCAAAGACAGTGGTAGCTGAAGCAAAAGGACGAGTAGATTTATTATAAACAACGCAGCAACATTTCGTGAGTGGTTAGCAAATGACTCTTAACAACAATCGAAGGTGCTATTATTAATAATTAAAAACAATGAGTCAGAAGATTAGAATTAAATTAAAATCGTACGATCACAATTTGGTTGATAAATCAGCCGAAAAGATTGTAAAAACTGTTCGTGCGACAGGTGCTGTGGTTAGTGGACCAATTCCATTGCCAACACACAAAAGAGTGTTTACTGTTTTACGTTCTCCCTTTGTCAACAAGAAAGCCCGTGAACAGTTTGAAATGGCTACATACAAGCGTCTTATTGACATTTATAGCTCAACTGCAAAAACAGTTGATGCATTAATGAAGCTTGAGTTGCCAAGTGGTGTGGAAGTAGAAATTAAAGTGTGATAATTAAATTTATTTGAAATGCCAGGATTAATTGGAAAAAAAATCGGAATGACTTCCGTTTTCAGTGCTGATGGAAAAAATGTTCCATGCACTGTTATCGAAGCTGGCCCTTGTGTTGTTACTCAAGTAAAAACTGTTGAATTAGACGGTTATGATGCATTGCAGATAGGTTTTGAGGATAAAAAAGAAAAGCATACTACAAAACCAGAAGCAGGACATTTTAAGAAAGCGGGAGTAACGCCTAAGAGGCACTTGGTTGAGTTCAAAGGATTTGAAGGAGACTACAAATTAGGAGATGCTTTAACTGTTGAATTATTTACAAAAACCCAGTGGGTTGATGTTATCGGTACTTCGAAAGGGAAAGGATTTCAAGGTGTAGTAAAAAGACATGGTTTTGGTGGAGTTGGTCAGTCTACGCATGGTCAACATAATCGTTTACGCCACCCTGGATCAATGGGCGCTTCTTCTTTTCCATCGAAAGTTGTTAAAGGCATGAGGATGGCCGGAAGAATGGGTGGAGATACCAAAACAGTTCAAAACCTAGAAGTATTAAAAGTTATCCCAGAACATAATTTATTGCTTGTCAAAGGTTCTGTTCCAGGGGCAAAAGGTTCAATCGTAATTATCAATAAGTAATGGAACTGAACGTATATAACAAAGAAGGAAAAGAAACCGGGAGTAAGGTTACTTTGAATGATGCCGTTTTTGGAATTAAACCCAATGACCATGCTATTTATTTGGACATAAAGCAATTTATGGCTAATAGAAGACAAGGCACACATAAGGCAAAGCAAAGAAGCGAAATCTCCGGAAGTACACGGAAGCTTATCCGTCAGAAAGGTGGGGGTGGAGCCCGTAGAGGAGATATTAATTCTCCCGTGTTAGTAGGTGGCGGACGTGTTTTTGGCCCAGTTCCAAGAGACTATAGTTTTAAACTCAATAAAAAACTGAAACAATTGGCACGAAAGTCTGCTTTAACTTATAAAGCATTGGAATCTGCAATTGTTGTTGTTAATTCATTGGAATACGAAGCTCCAAAAACTAAGAATATACTTGCTTTAATGGAAAATTTGAAAGTTGCAGGTAAAAAGCCACTTATCATTTTACCAGAAGCAAATAAAAATGTATATTTGTCGGCTCGTAATTTGCAATATGTTAACGTGACAACCATTTCGGAATTAAATACTTACAAAATTCTGAATGCAAAATCGTTGATCATTGTTGAATCTGCGCTGAACGGTTTAGATCAAATATTTAAAGCATAAGGAGGTAAATAGATGGCAATAATAATAAAACCTGTTGTTACCGAGAAAGCAACAGCAATCACAGAAAAGCTTAATCGTTACACCTTACGTGTTGATAAAAATGCCAATAAGGTCGAAATCAAAAAAGCGATTGAAGAAATGTATGGAGTGACAGTTACTTCTGTAAATACGGCGATTATGCCAAGTAAAAAAAGAAGCCGTTTTACTAAAGGTGGAGTTATCAATGGGAAAACATCATCCTATAAGAAAGCGATTGTGACGTTGAAAGAAGGAGATAAAATTGATTTTTATAGCAATATCTAATCATAAAAATGGCGGTACGTAAATTAAACCCGGTAACACCGGGGCAGAGACACAAAATTATCGGCACATTTGATACAATTACTTCAAGTGTACCGGAGAAATCTCTTGTGCAAGGCTATAGTAAGTCTGGAGGCCGAAATAGTGATGGGATCAGAACCATGCGTTATATCGGTGGAGGGCACAAGAGAAAATATAGAGTAATTGATTTTAAGCGTAACAAAGATGGCATTCCAGCTAAGGTTAATTCGATCGAATATGATCCAAACCGTACAGCCAGGATAGCATTATTGTTTTATGCTGATGGTGAAAAAAGATACATTCTTGCGCCAAATGGATTGCAAGTTGGTCAAACCCTATTATCGGGTGCTGAGGCAGCTCCTGAAGTAGGGAATTCTCTTCCGTTACAAAACATTCCGCTCGGGACTATTATTCATAACATCGAGTTACGTCCTGGACAAGGTGCTGCATTGGTTCGTTCTGCAGGTACTTTTGCACAATTGACTTCACGCGAAGACAAATATGCAATCATTAAGTTGCCTTCAGGCGAAACAAGAAAAATATTAGCTTCTTGTAAAGCTACGGTTGGAAGTGTTGGTAATTCAGAACACAATCTTGAAAGTTCAGGGAAGGCCGGTAGATCGCGTTGGTTAGGACGTCGTCCTCGTGTTCGCGGTGTTGCTATGAATCCTGTAGATCACCCAATGGGTGGAGGTGAAGGTCGTGCTTCGGGTGGACATCCACGCTCTCGAAAGGGCTTGTTGGCTAAGGGATATAAGACAAGACATCCTAAAAAGCAATCAAGCAAGTATATTATCGAAAGAAGAAAAAAATAACGCATAACTAGAAATATACTATGAGTCGTTCATTAAAAAAAGGACCTTACATTAATGTAAAGCTTGAAAAGAAGGTGTTGACTATGAATGAATCCGGGAAGAAATCGGTTATCAAAACATGGGCACGCGCTTCGATGATCTCTCCTGATTTTGTAGGTCATACAATTGCAGTACACAACGGGAACAAATTCATACCGGTTTATATTACCGAAAATATGGTGGGGCACAAACTAGGAGAATTTTCTCCTACACGTACTTTCAGAGGCCATAGTGGTAATAGAAAATAACCCGTTCCATTTTATTTACTTGAAATAAATCAATATTAAAAAAGATGGGTTCTAGAAAAAGAAATTCAGCCGAAAGAAGGAAAGAAGCTCTTCGATCACAATATTTTGCCCGACTAAATGATGTTCCTACATCACCCCGAAAAATGCGCTTGGTCGCTGATATGGTTCGCGGAATGGAAGTGAATAAAGCATTGGGCGTATTGAAGTTTTCGACTAAAGAAGCTTCAAACAGATTGGAAAAATTACTGCGTTCTGCAATTTCCAATTGGGAGCAAAAGACAGAACAAAAAGCAGAAAATGCCGATTTGATTGTCAGCGAAATTTTTGTTGATGGTGGTAGAATGTTGAAACGGTTACGTCCAGCCCCACAAGGGAGAGGATACAGAGTCCGTAAACGTTCAAATCACGTGACGCTATATGTTGACACAAAAAAGAGTACTAACGTAACAAAAGAAGTGGCAGATGGGACAAAAAGTTAATCCAATAAGCAATCGTTTAGGAATCATCCGTGGATGGGATTCTAATTGGTATGGTGGTGATGATTATGGTGATACACTGTTAGAAGACAGCAAAATCAGAAAATACCTTCATGCCCGTCTTGCCAAAGCAAGTGTGTCACGTATAGTGATCGAACGTACCCTTAAGCTTATCACCATTACCGTTTGTACCGCACGCCCCGGAATCATTATCGGTAAAGGCGGCCAGGAAGTCGATAAGTTGAAGGAAGAATTGAAGAAAATAACAGATAAGGATGTTCAAATCAATATCTTTGAAATTAAACGTCCTGAATTGGATGCTGTGATTGTTGCAAACAATATTGCACGTCAGATTGAAGGTAAAATTGCATACCGTCGTGCAGTTAAAATGGCTATTGCTTCAACAATGCGTATGGGAGCCGAAGGTATTAAAGTCCAGGTTTCAGGGCGACTCAATGGTGCCGAGATGGCACGTTCTGAAATGTACAAAGAAGGCCGTACTCCTCTGCATACTTTTAGAGCTGATATCGATTATGCACTGGGTGAAGCTTTGACAAAAGTTGGATTGATTGGGGTAAAAGTGTGGATTTGTAGAGGCGAGATTTATGATAAGCCTGATTTGGCTCCACAATTTGTTTCGTCAAAAGAAAACTCAAACAATCGTACTCCTCGTAATGAGCGCAACGAACGTTCCGACCGTCGAGGAGGAGTTCGTAAAAAGAAAAATAATATCTAACGCATTGAATTCTTAAACTTATGTTACAACCGAAAAAAACAAAGTTCAGAAGGCAGCAAAAAGGGCGCATGAAAGGTGTTGCCCAACGAGGAAATCAGCTTGCATTCGGCTCTTTCGGCATAAAATCGTTGCAATCGAAGTGGATTACTGGGCGACAAATAGAAGCTGCACGTATTGCTGTTACCCGTCATATGCAACGTCAAGGTCAGATTTGGATCCGGATTTTCCCAGATAAACCAATTACCAAAAAGCCGGCAGAAGTTCGTATGGGTAAAGGAAAAGGTTCTCCGGAAGGGTTCGTGGCTCCAGTTACACCCGGCCGTATGATTATTGAAGTAGAAGGAGTACCCTTTGAAATTGCAAAAGAAGCTTTACGCTTAGCAGCTCAAAAGTTACCTGTTACTACTAAGTTTGTTGTTAGACGTGATTTTGACTCAACTTTAACAATGTAATCGAATATGAAGACAAGAGAAATAAAGGAATTAACTGTCAAAGAATTAAAAGAAAGAATTGATAATGACAGAGCGATTTTGAATCGTTTAATGTTGAATCATACTATTTCTCCTCTTGACAATCCAGCTCAAATTCGTGATATTCGTAAACGTATTGCGCGTGTTGCAACTGAGTTACGTCTAAGAGAAAATAATCCACAATAATATGAGTCAAATGGAAACGAGAAACTTAAGAAAAGAAAGAGTTGGGGTTGTTACCAGCAATAAAATGGATAAAACCGTTACAGTTGCTGTTAAGTGGAAGGAAAAACATCCCATTTATGGCAAGTTTGTCAATAAGACAAAGAAGTTCCATGCTCATGACGAGAAAAACGAATGCGGTATTGGAGACACCGTTCGCATTATGGAAACCCGTCCACTGAGTAAATTGAAAAGGTGGAGAGTAGTCGAAATAACTGAAAGAGCTAAGTAATTATGATACAACAAGAATCAAGAATAACAGTAGCAGATAATAGCGGAGCTCGTGAAGCTTTGGTTATTCGCGTTTTAGGTGGGACAGGAAAACGTTATGCTACTTTAGGAGACGTTATCGTGGTTGCCGTAAAAAATGTCATTCCATCGAGTGATATGAAAAAAGGAACCGTGTCGAAAGCCGTCATTGTCCGTACCAAAAAAGAAGTAAGACGCCCTGATGGTTCTTATATCCGGTTTGATGACAATGCATGTGTGTTGCTTAACAATGCAGGTGAAATGAGAGGAAGTCGTATTTTCGGACCTGTTGCACGTGAACTTCGTGCTACCAATATGAAAATTATTTCTCTTGCGCCTGAAGTTCTTTAACCCTTTAATATAATACATAAGCAATGAGTAAGTTACATATCAAAAAAGGTGATACCGTTTATGTTAATACTGGTGAAGATAAAGGTAAGACAGGCCGTGTACTTGAAGTCCTAGTAAACAAACAAAGGGCTATTGTGGAAGGTGTAAATCTAGTGTCAAAGCACACCAAACCTAATGCACAAGCACCGCAGGGAGGGATCATCAAAAAAGAAGCAAGCATTCATATTTCAAATCTCAATGTAGTTGATCCTAAAAATCCTACGAAACCTACTCGTGTTGGCCGCAGATTGAATGCTGATGGAAAATTAGTACGTTATGCTAAAAAATCAGGGGAGGAAATTAAATGAATACTGTCGGTTTAAAAAATAATTATAAGGAGAACATTGTTCCTTCTTTAATGAAGGAATTTGGCTATACTTCAATCATGCAAGTAGCACGTTTGGAAAAGATTGTTCTTAACCAAGGCTTAGGGATTGCTGTTGCTGATAAGAAGATTATTGAGACAGCCATTAACGAAATGACTTCTATTACTGGTCAAAAGGCCGTTGCCACAGTTTCAAGAAAAGATATTTCAAACTTTAAAGTTAGGAAACAAATGCCTATTGGTGTTCGTGTTACCTTACGAGGCGATAGAATGTATGAATTTCTTGAAAGATTGATCCGTGTTGCATTGCCGCGAATCCGTGACTTTAAGGGTATTGAAAGTAAATTTGATGGTCGTGGTAATTACACATTAGGCATTCAGGAACAAATTATTTTTCCTGAAATCAATATTGATGCAATTTCTCGCTTGTTAGGTATGAATATTACATTTGTAACTAGTGCCCCAACAGATGAAGAAGGTTTTGCGTTGTTGAAACATTTTGGTTTACCGTTTAAGCAACAAAATTAATTTTTATAGATATGGCAAAAGAATCGATGAAAGCACGCGAGGTGCGCAGAGCTCAATTGTGTACAAAATATGAGGCCAAAAGAGCTGCACTCAAAAAGGAAGGAAATTATGAAGCATTGCAAGCTCTTCCTAAAAATTCATCTCCTGTGCGTCAACATAATCGCTGTAAACTAACAGGACGCCCTAAAGGTTATATGCGTATTTTTGGCATTTCGAGAATTCAATTTCGTGAAATGGCATCAGCAGGTTTGATTCCTGGTGTTAAGAAGGCAAGCTGGTAACATTTAGCAATTTACAAAGTGATTTGCTCAAATAGCATTTCATGACGTTAAATTCAAAAAAAAATACTATTTTTGTCGTGCGGTCAAATTTTTAATGTTTGAGCGGAAGACTTTTTAGCAAAGTATTTAGTATTAGAGTGATAAATATTGTCCGGGAAGGCCGGATTAATTTAAACCCAATTTTATGACAGATCCAATTGCAGACTATTTGACAAGACTGCGGAATGCTATTAAAGCCGGACATCGTGTAGTGGAAGTTCCGGCATCAAATTTGAAAAAGGAAATTACAAAAATTCTTTTTTCCAAAGGATACATCTTAAATTACAAATTTGTAGAAGATGGTCCACAAGGAACAATCAAAATTGCTTTGAAATATGATCCTATTCACAAAGTCAATGCAATTAAACAACTTGAGAGAATTTCGACTCCAGGTCTTCGTCAATATGTAGGACACAAAGAATTACCTAGAGTACTTAATGGCTTAGGTATTGCTATTATCTCTACGTCTAAAGGCGTTATGACAGATAAGGAAGCGCGTGATTTACAAATTGGTGGAGAAGTTTTGTGTTACGTTTATTAATTAAGAGGAGAAATTGCAGATGTCAAGAATAGGAAAATTACCCATACAAATACCTCAGGGGGTTACTGTTACAGTAAAAGATAATGTTGTTACTGCTAAAGGACCTAAGGGAGAGCTTTCTCAATCAATTAATCCTAACATTAACGTAACAGTTGAAAATAATGCTGTTATTGTTTCCCGTCCCAATGACGAAAAGGAGAATCGTGCTATGCATGGCCTCTATCGTGCTTTGATTAATAATATGGTGATCGGTGTATCAGTAGGATATCGGAAAGAAATGGAATTGGTAGGAGTTGGATATCGTGTATCTAACAACGGACAACTTTTAGAGTTTGCTCTTGGTTATACACACAATATTCACATGATGTTACCACCAGAAATAAAGATAGAAACGAAAAGCGAACGAAATCAAAATCCGTTAGTAATATTGGAATGCTCAGATAAGCAATTACTAGGTCAGGTTTGTGCTAAAATTCGTTCTTTCCGTAGGCCTGAACCTTACAAAGGTAAAGGTATCCGGTTTGTAGGAGAAGTTGTTCGTCGTAAAGCCGGTAAATCAGCTGGTGCAAAATAATATTTGAAAAAATAATAGCTATGACACAGAAAAATGATCGTAGAATAAAGATAAAGACACGAATCAGAGGAAAAATTTCGGGGAATTTAGAAAAACCTCGTATGTCCGTGTTTAGAAGTAACGCACAAATTTATGTTCAGATAATAGACGACAATGCTAATAAGACACTTGCTGCAGCATCTTCGTTGTCTATTAAAGATAAAATGACCAAAAAAGAACAAGCTGCAAAAGTCGGAGAAATGATTGCTCAAATTGCGGTTGCAAAAGGTATCTCTACTGTTGTGTTTGACCGTAATGGTTATTTGTATCATGGAAGAGTGAAAGAATTAGCAGATGGAGCACGTAAAGGAGGGCTTAAATTTTAATTACTATGGCAGGAATAAATAATAGAGTAAAATCAACCAACGATTTAGAATTAAAAGACAGATTAGTCGCCATTAATCGTGTTACGAAAGTTACCAAAGGTGGACGTGCTTTCAGCTTTGCTGCAATTGTTGTTGTAGGTAATGAAGATGGTATTGTTGGCTGGGGCTTGGGAAAAGCCAGTGAAGTAACTGCTGCTATAGCAAAGGGCGTTGAGGCCGCTAAGAAAAATCTGATTAAGGTTCCGGTTTTAAAAGGTACAATACCTCATGCTCAAGTTGCTAAATTTGGTGGAGCTGAAGTATATCTTCAACCTGCTTCTCACGGTACTGGTGTTAAAGCTGGTGGTGCTATGCGTGCAGTATTGGAAAGTGTTGGTGTTACAGACGTTTTGGCAAAGTCTAAAGGGTCTTCAAATCCCCATAACTTGGTAAAAGCAACTATTGAGGCGCTGGCAGAACTGCGTGATGCTGCAACAGTTGCTACAAATAGAGGTGTATCATTGGAAAGAGTATTTAAAGGTTAATTATACACGATTATGGCAACGATAAAAATTAAACAAGTAAGAAGTCAAATAAAGTGCCCTAAGAGTCAAAAATTGACCTTGGCCGCTTTAGGATTGAAAAAAATAAATGCCGTTGTTGAACATGAAGATAATCCTGCTATCTTAGGGATGATTGAAAAAGTGAAACATCTGGTTGTTGTAGAAAAATAATGTCATCGTAAACTGAATAATATATTTGAGAATATGGATTTAAGTAGCTTAATGCCGGCTTCCGGCTCCGTCAAAACAAGAAAAAGAATTGGTCGCGGAACGGGTTCCGGTTTAGGTGGTACTTCCACCCGTGGTTTGAATGGTGCACAATCTCGTTCAGGATACAAAAAGAAAATCGGGTTTGAAGGAGGTCAGATGCCTTTACAACGTCGATTGCCTAAATTTGGTTTCAAAAACGCGAATCGCGTTGAATATAAACCTATTAATTTATCAACTTTGCAATCAATTGCTGATGTGCATAAATTAACAAAGATAGGAGTATCAGAATTGATTGAAGCCGGATATATTGGCAAAAAACACTTAGTAAAAATCCTTGCTAATGGTGCGATAACTTCTCCTTTGCAAATTGAAGCTCATGCTTTCTCCAAGACAGCTGAAGCTGCAATTGTTGCGGCAGGTGGAACCATCGTAAAATTATAATTTCCATGAATAGACTCATTGAAACACTCCAAAATATTTGGAAAATTGAAGATTTGCGCAAACGGCTTATCACCACAATCTTATTTGTGTTGGTATACCGCTTTGGCTCTTATATCGTAATGCCGGGAATTAATCCTGCTGATCTTGAAGCTTTGCAAAATCAAACTTCTGGTGGGCTTTTAGGACTACTAGATATGTTTTCCGGAGGCGCTTTCTCTCACGCTTCTGTTTTTGCTTTAGGGATCATGCCGTACATTTCGGCATCAATTGTAGTTCAGCTTTTAGGTATTGCGGTTCCTTATTTCCAAAAAATGCAACGTGAGGGAGAAAGTGGTAGAAATAAATTGAATCAAATTACCCGATATCTGACGGTATTAATTCTTTTGTTTCAATCGCCTGCGTATTTGGTAAATTTAAGTGTTCAATTGGGTAGGGCTGGTGCAGCGATGCCACAAGGATTGTGGTTTCAAGTGTCATCTGTAATTATCTTAACGGCAGGTAGTATGTTTGTTATGTGGTTGGGCGAGCGTATTACTGATAAAGGAATAGGTAACGGAATTTCATTCCTTATTATGATTGGTATTATTGCACGTTTTCCGACTGCTATTGTCCAAGAGTTTGCTTCCCGACTAACGGATGCTGCAGGGGGATTGGTTATGTTTATTGCTGAAATCCTCGCTTTATTGTTCGTTATTGGTTTATCAATCCTATTAGTTCAAGGCACTCGTAAAGTTCCGGTACAATATGCAAAACGTGTTGTTGGAAATAAACAATATGGTGGTGTAAGACAATATATTCCTCTGAAAGTAAATGCAGCAAACGTAATGCCTATTATTTTTGCTCAGGCAATTATGTTTATTCCAATTACGTTAGTGGGTTTTTCTCACTCTGCCACAGCAACCGGGTTTGTTAGCGCCTTTACAGACAATACAGGGTTCTGGTATAATTTTGTTTTTGCAATTTTGATCATTGCTTTTACCTATTTTTATACAGCAATTACCATTAACCCAACGCAAATGGCTGAAGAAATGAAACGCAATAATGGGTTTATTCCTGGTGTTAAACCAGGTAAGAAAACCGCTGAATATCTTGATGAAATTATGTCCCGTATTACTTTACCAGGGTCATTTTTTCTAGCACTTGTTGCGATTCTTCCTGCTTTCGCTCGTATAGCGGGTGTAAGTATGGCATTTGCTCAATTTTTTGGAGGTACATCTCTGTTGATTTTAGTGGGTGTTGTACTGGATACATTACAACAGATTGAGAGTCGTTTATTAATGCGGCATTATGACGGTTTAATGAAAACTGGTCGTATCTTAGGTCGCACGGGAAGTGTTTCTGCATATTAATGCAGATAAATCAGATATGATTTATTTAAAGACAGAAGAACAAATAGAGCTATTACGTGAGAGTAATTTGATAGTTTCAATGGCTTTAGCAGAAGTTGCCAAAGCCATAAAGCCAGGTGTGACGACACTGGAATTAGATAAAATAGCTGAAGAGTGCATTCGTGATCATGGTGCCATGCCTGCTTTTTTAGGTTATTATGGTTATCCCAATACATTGTGTACCTCTTTAAATGATCAGGTTGTTCATGGAATTCCATCCAATGAAGTGTTCTTACAAGAAGGAGATATTTTATCTGTGGATTGTGGTGCAACTAAGAATGGATTTGTGGGTGATTCTGCGTATACATTTGCTGTTGGCACAATAGATGCAAGTGTATTGAAATTACTTAAAACAACAAAAGAGGCTCTTTATTTAGGGATAGCCCAGGCAGTTGATGGAAATCGTTTAGGAGATGTTGGTTACGCGGTTCAATCTCATTGCGAGAATCAAGGATTTGGTGTAGTACGTGATATGGTTGGCCATGGTGTTGGGAAAGACATGCATGAAGATCCTCAGGTTCCAAATACGGGCCGAAGAGGGAATGGAGTTAAACTACGTAGCGGAATGACCATTGCTATTGAACCAATGATTACTATGGGGACTTATCGGCTTATTTATGAAAAGGACGGTTGGACTACCAGAACTGCAGATCGAAAATGGGCTGCACATTTTGAACATTCTATTGCAATTCGGGATGGTAAAGCGGATATTTTATCTACTTTTGACTTTATCGAAAAAGTCGTAGGTGTTTTATAAGAAGAAATTCAGTAAATTAATGTTTTTCAGATCATAATCGTTTATGCCAAAACAATCTGCTATTGAGCAAGATGGAATCATAACAGAAGCATTATCAAATGCTATGTTTCGAGTAGAATTGCAAAACGGCCATGTTATAACGGCTCATATTTCGGGGAAGATGCGGATGCATTATATTAAGATTTTGCCCGGAGATAAAGTAAGAGTTGAGATGTCTCCTTATGATTTGACCAAAGGGAGAATATCATTTCGCTATAAATAAAACTGCAATCGTGTCTGGCACGAGAATCAAGAAACGAAAATTGTTTAGCAATCAATTAAAGATTAAATTAATATGAAAGTAAAAGCATCCATTAAAAAACGTACTCCCGAATGTAAAATTGTACGTCGAAAAGGACGGTTATATGTAATTAACAAGAAAAATCCCAAGTATAAACAACGGCAGGGTTAATATTTTAATAAGTAATATATGGCTATAAGAATTGTTGGAGTAGATCTGCCTCAAAATAAAAGAGGTGAAGTTGGATTGACTTATATCTACGGAATAGGTCGCAGTAGTGCAAAGCAAATCTTGAATGAAGCTGGTGTTGATTTAGACACTAAAGTAAAAGATTGGACTGACGACCAAGCAGCTAAGATCCGTGAAATAATCGGTGCTAAGTTTAAAGTTGAAGGTGATTTGCGTTCCGAAGTTCAATTAAACATCAAACGACTGATGGATATTGGCTGTTATAGAGGAATTCGCCACCGTTTAGGATTGCCTGTAAGAGGTCAAAGCACAAAGAATAATGCTCGTACAAGAAAAGGCAAGAAAAAGACTGTTGCTAATAAGAAGAAAGCAACGAAATAACGTTTAACTTAGCAAACATTGATAGAATATGGCAAAGAAAGCAGTTACCACTAAAAAAAGAGTGGTCAAAGTTGATGGTGTTGGACAGCTGCATGTTCACTCTTCGTTCAACAATATTATAGTAACCCTAACCAACGGAGACGGACAAGTAATTTCTTGGTCGTCAGCTGGAAAGATGGGGTTCCGCGGATCAAAGAAAAATACCCCCTATGCTGCACAAATGGCTGCTCAGGATTGTGCAAAAGTTGCTTTTGATTTGGGTTTGAGGAAAGTAAAGGCTTATGTAAAAGGTCCGGGTAATGGTCGGGAGTCCGCAATTCGTACTGTACATGGAGCTGGTATTGAAGTGACTGAAATTGTTGATGTTACTCCATTACCACATAATGGATGTCGTCCTCCAAAACGCAGAAGAGTATAAAGATTAACCACACTCTCAGTGAGTAACAGTAGGTTAACTTTACCGGAGTGTTGGCACAACTAATAACGAAAAAAAAATACGTAGAACAATGGCAAGATATATTGGTCCAAAATCAAAAATAGCACGTAAATTCGGAGAGCCGATATTTGGCCCTGATAAGGTATTATCAAAGAAGAATTATCCTCCTGGTCAACATGGCAGTGGAAGACACAAAAAATCGTCTGAGTATGGCATTCAGCTGAGAGAAAAGCAAAAAGCAAAATATACCTATGGTGTATTAGAGCGTCAGTTTAGACTTTTGTTTGAAAAAGCTCAGGCTACGAAAGGAATTACTGGTGAAGTATTATTACAATTGCTTGAATCACGTTTAGACAATGTTGTGTTTCGTTTAGGACTTTCTCCTTCTCGAAATGGAGCAAGACAATTGGTCGGTCACCGTCATATTTTGGTTGATGGAGAAGTTGTTAATATTCCCTCTTATCAGGTAAAACCAGGCCAGATCATATCAGTACGCGAAAAGGATAAATCAATGATTATTATTGTTGATGCATTAAACGGTTTTAATCATAGCAAATATCCTTGGATGGAATGGGATAAAAGTGCCATGTCAGGTAAATTCCTCCATCTTCCTGAGCGTGCAGACATTCCTGAAAATATCAAGGAGCAACTGATTGTTGAATTGTATTCTAAATAATTTTTGATCTATGTCTATATTAGCATTTCAAAAACCCGATAAGGTGATTATGCTCGAATCAGAAGAGAAGCGGGGTGTATTTGAATTCCGCCCTCTCGAACCTGGTTTTGGCATCACAATCGGTAATGCATTACGTCGAATCTTGCTTTCTTCTCTTGATGGATATGCGATCACTTCTGTCAAGATCGATGGCGTAGAGCATGAGTTTTCGACGGTGCCTGGCGTTATGGAAGACGTTACGAACATTATTCTTAATTTGAAGAAAGTTCGTTTTAAACAATGTGTAGATGACGTAGAGAATGAAAAAGTCAGTATTTCGGTGTCTGGAAAAGATGTCTTTACTGCTGGTGATATAGGTCGTTATTTGACGGGGTTTGTTGTGTTGAACCCTGATTTGCTCATCTGCAGAATTGATCCGGATTATACACTTCAGATTGAATTAACCATTAATAAAGGGAGAGGTTATGTACCCGCTGAAGAGAATAAATTTGTAGCAGCTGAAGTAGATGTTATTCCTATTGACTCAATTTTTACTCCAATTGTAAATGTCAAATATTCAATTGAGAATTATCGTGTTGAACAAAAAACGGACTACGAAAAACTGATCATTGAAATAATGAGCGACGGATCAATTCATCCGAAAGATGCGTTGAAAGAAGCTGCAAAAATTCTGATACAACACTTCATGTTATTCTCTGATGAAAAGATTGCAGTAGAGACAGTTGAAGAAGTTGTTGATGAAGAATTTGACGAGGAAGCATTGCGTATGCGTCAGTTATTTAAGACAAAAATGGTTGATTTAGACCTGTCTGTGAGAGCATTGAACTGTTTGAAAGCAGCAGATGTTGAAACATTGGGACAGTTGTGCTCGTTCAATAGAAATGATTTGCTGAAGTTTAGAAACTTTGGAAAGAAATCATTGAATGAACTGGATGCCAAATTGGAGTCTTTGCATCTTTCGTTTGGCATGGATTTGACAAAATATAAATTAGATAAAGATTAAAGGAAATGAGACATAATAAAAAATTCAACCATTTAAGCCGCACTTCATCCCATAGAAAGGCGATGTTGGCAAATATGGCTTGTTCTCTTATCAAACACAAACGTATTACCACTACAACTGCAAAAGCAAAGGCTTTGCGCGTTTATATCGAACCTCTGTTGACTAAAGCGAAAGAAGATAGCACGCATTCCCGCAGAACCGTTTTTAGCTATTTGCAGAATAAAGAGGTGGTTACAGAGTTGTTCCGTGACGTAGCTCAAAAAATTGCCAATCGTCCTGGTGGATATACTCGTATTTTGAAAACAGGATTTCGTCTTGGTGACGCTGCAGAAATGTGTATCATTGAGTTAGTAGATTACAATGAAAATATGTTGAAGGAAAAAGCTATTAAGAAAGCTACCCGTACACGTAGAGCAAGTACTAAAAAGGCTGCTACAACTACACCTGTTGCTCCTAAACAGGAACCAGTTACTGAGGCTCAGGCAGAAACCCCGGCAGCTGAATAATAAGGTTCATAAATATAATTCGGAAAGAGTTGCTTCTTTGAGGCAACTCTTTTTGTTTGTATTAACTGGGAGCTTTTAGCAGATTGTCTGGGCTTCTCGGCCCAGAGTTCTGCGACTACTGAAGCAGCAATGATATTCTAAGATGATAGGGTTACATCTGAATTAATGGCCTACTTTCTATACAATTGTATGCTGTCTACTGTTTTGTTGTAAGAAATACTTATCAACAATAGTTCATTTAATATTCTCCTTGATCCTTTTTATATATCTTTGAAGGAATAATTAGGTGCCCCATGTGTACGGTATGCTTAGGGGTATTTACCTTTATCATTTGATTATGGATTCATTTGTTCATTTGCATGTTCACTCTCATTATTCGATTTTGGACGGAATGTCGAAAATCGGAGATTTAGTAAATAAGGCTATTGCAAACCATATGCCTGCTTTGGCTCTGACCGACCATGGGGCTATGTTTGGCATCAAGGAGTTTTATGACTATGTTGCCAAGAAGAATGCCCCGGTCTTTGACGAAATAAAGAAAATTGATCATGAAATCTCTGCATTGAAGGCTGAGAACCAAATGGAGGAGATCAACGGATACCTTGAGAAGAAGGCAGAGCTGCAAACGAAACTTTTTAAGCCTATTCTTGGTTGTGAGACATATGTGGCACGGAGAACGAGGTTTGATAAAAGTGCAAAAGAAGATGGGAGCGGTCACCATTTGATTCTATTGGCGAAAAACAAGACAGGATATCAGAATTTATGTAAATTAATCTCTGCCTCATGGATTGATGGCTTTTATTATCGTCCTCGGATAGATAAAGAATTGCTTGATAAGTACCATGAAGGATTGATCGTTTGTACTGCTTGTTTGGGAGGTGAAATTCCATCCCGAATATTATCCGGAGATATAGATGGAGCTGAAGAGGCTATCTATTGGTTTAAGCAACGGTTTGGGGATGATTTCTATCTGGAATTGCAACGTCACCAAACATTGAATCAGGAGATTGATGGTAATGTCTTCGACAAGCAACAGATCGTTAATAAGGAAATATTACGTTTGGCTCAAAAAACAGGAACTAAAGTGATGGCTTCCAATGATGTCCATTTTGTGGAACAGGAACATGCCGAAGCTCACGATCGCTTGATTTGTTTGAGCACTGGTAAAGATTTTGACGATCCGACTCGAATGCATTATACAAAACAGGAGTGGCTAAAGACTCCTGAGGAAATGAAACGCATATTCTCTGACCTTCCTGAAGTGATGCAAACAACGTTAGAGATTGCGGGGAAAGTTGAGTTTTACAATATTAATTCGGATGCGATCATGCCTCGCTTCCCAATTCCTGAAAGCTTTTCAACAGAGGAACTGTATCGCAAGCAATTTGATGAAGCTATGCTGCGTGAAGAATTCGGTGTCCATTTTGACAAGATGGGAGGTTATGAGAAAGTTATCAGGATTAAGCTGGAAGCTGATTATCTTGAGATGCTTACCAAGAAAGGTGCGTCAGAACGTTATCCAGGTGAGAACATGACTCCTGAGGTTCAGGAACGAATTGATTTCGAATTAGGTGTAATAAAACAAATGGGATTTCCTGGGTATTTTCTCATTGTTCAGGATTTTATACAAGCTGCACGTTTCATGAAAGTTGCGGTTGGCCCAGGACGGGGGTCGGCAGCCGGATCGGTTGTGGCATATTGTTTGAAAATTACCGATATTGACCCTATTCGGTATGATTTGTTGTTTGAACGTTTTTTGAATCCTGATCGTATTTCGATGCCTGATATTGATATCGACTTTGATGACGATGGGCGTGACGATGTGCTTCGCTGGGTAACAGAGAAGTATGGTAAAGAAAGGGTGGCGCACATTATTACATATGGGACAATGGCAACTAAGATGAGTATCAAGGATGTTGCCCGAGTACAGAAATTACCGTTGGAAGAGGCTAATCAGTTAGCTAAATATGTTCCGGATAAATTACCGGAAGCGGACGGGAAAGAGGTCAAAGTGAACCTTTCTAATTGTTTGAAGTATGTCCCTGAATTGAAAGCTGCACGAGAATCTTCCAACCAAAAATTGTCAGATACGCTTAAGTATGCTGAAATGCTTGAAGGGACTGTCAGACAGACTGGCGTTCACGCCTGTGGTGTGATTATTGGCTCTGACGATTTGACTAATTTTGTGCCATTGAGTACGGTTAAAGATAAAGGGAGCAACCATGAGCTTTTAGTAACTCAATATGAAGGTTCAGTGGTGGAGAACGTTGGTCTGATTAAAATGGACTTTCTAGGTCTTAAGACGTTGTCGATTATCAAGGAAGCTTTAGTCAATATTAAGCAGTCTCATGGCATTGATGTGGATATAGATACCATACCATTGGACGATAAAAAGACATATGACCTATTTAGCGACGGCAGGACTACCGGAATATTTCAGTTTGAATCTGCCGGAATGCAAAAATACCTACGCGATCTTCAACCCTCCCAATTTGAAGATTTGATTGCGATGAATGCCTTGTATCGGCCAGGCCCAATTAGTAATATTCCTGAATTTATAGATCGGAAACAGGGCAGAAGCCCCATCACATATGATATTCCGGTCATGGAGCGCTATCTGAAAGAAACGTATGGCATTACGGTGTATCAGGAGCAAGTAATGTTACTTTCGCGTCTTTTGGCTGGATTTACCCGTGGACAAAGTGATGAGTTGCGTAAGGCCATGGGTAAGAAGCTGAAAGATAAAATGGCTTCCCTTAAAGTTAAGTTTATTGATGGCTGCAAGAAGAATGGTCATGATGAAAATATTATCCTGAAGATATGGGATGATTGGGAATCTTTTGCGTCGTATGCGTTCAATAAATCTCATGCTACATGTTATTCATGGGTTGCTTATCAAACGGCTTATTTGAAAGCAAACTATCCTGCCGAATTTATGGCAGCGAACTTAACCCGAAATAAAGATTCTATCACGGAAATAGCAAAATTCATGGATGAATGTCGTTCCATGAAAATTGAAGTATTAGGCCCGGATGTGAATGAAAGCCGCCTACATTTTGTGGTGAACAAGAAAGGAGCTATTCGTTTTGGACTGGGAGGTGTAAAAGGAGTGGGAGAAGGCGCTGTTGATGCCATTGTAAATGAACGTGAGAAGAATGGAGCATATCGGTCGACGTTTGATTTTTTTGAACGGATTAACCTGAATGCCTGTAATCGAAAAGCGATAGAAAGCTTAGTGCTAGCCGGTGGATTTGATGCTTTAGGGGATGTGAGCCGTGAACAGTTTTTCGTACAAAATGATAAAGATGAACAAGCCATTGATTCGCTAATTCGTTATGGCAATAAGGTTCAGAATGATAAAACCAATGCATCAAATTCATTGTTTGGTGGTTTTGAAGAAGTTGCCGTAGCTAAGCCTTCTATTCCGTTTGCTCCGCAATGGGCTTCTCTGGAACGATTGAACAAGGAGCGTGAGTATGTGGGAATATATTTATCTGCTCATCCACTTGATAAGTATGAACTGGAACTGCGCTACGGATGTAATACACAAATGGCAGCCCTTAATGACCTGGAGACTTTAAAGGGGAAGGAAATTATTGCTGGTGGTATTGTGACGGCAACTCAACAGGGAATGACAAAAAATGGACGTCCATTTGGTTCGCTTACCATAGAAGATTATAGCGGGGCTTACCGGATTATGCTTTTCCAAAATGATTTTGTTGAATTCAGTAAATTCATGATTCCCAATTTATTCGTTTTAATCTGGGGAATTGTGCAGGAACGTGGTGCTGATTGGAAGAATAGTCGTCCGCGAGATGCTTCGCAACCAATTATATATGAATTTAAAGTAAAGAGAATTGCATTATTGCCGGCATTCGTTGAAGAGGATACTTTATTGACTTCACTGTGCATTAAGATAGAAATCAATAAACTGACAGAAGATTTAATTGATGATATCAAAGCATTGTCCACAGAAAATGCTACTGGAAAAACCAAACTCTATTTTGTCGTGTACGATGAAGCATCACATACAAAAGTGAAGCTGTTTGCACGACAAATTTTAATTTCTATTTCTAAATCGTTGATTAACTTTCTGGAAGAAAAACAAGGCGAAGAAATCCTGTCATTTTCTATCAATAGAGATAGTGCTACTTGCTAACGGTAGCCTTATTTTTTAAAATATTGTCAGTAAGTAAACGATACAGTGTTTGCAATTGTTTGTCGTTTTCCAGCATTGTCAGATGCATTTCTATGACATCCGTATCTTTACGGGCAGCAGGTCCGGTTTGAGCAGTTTCAGGAGTGAGAATAGCAGCTTTTTCTACAGTTTCACGTATTAAAGGCAATAAAAGATCAAAAGGTAGGTTTGCTCCCTTCAGTAGTTGATCAGCAATAGTAAAAAGATTATTACTAAAATTGCAGGCAAAAACTGCTGCAAGATGTAGTTGTTGACGTTGCTGAAAGGTAGTCAGCAAAATATTATTACTTAAATGCGAAGCCATTTTCTGCAGAAGATGCAGATTGTGTTTGTTATTGGCTTCAATTAGGATTGGAATGTCATGAAAATCAACTTGTTTTTGCTTTGAGAACGTTTGTAAAGGATAAAATACTCCGTAGTTTTCTACATGTTCTGCGAAAATATCCATCGATAAACTGCCTGCCGTATGGCAATGAATTCCTGTTTTAATAGGATTCTGAGCTATAACAGACGATAATTGATGGTCGGGTACTGCATAAAGGTATATATCTGCACCAGGAAAAACTTCCGACATGCTTGTTGTATATGGTGCATTGACCAGTTGTCCCAACTTATGTGCATGATCCATAGTCCTACTTACGACCTGCGATATCGTAAAGTCAGCTTCTGCCAAATGACTTGCCAAATGCCAGCCAACATTTCCTGCCCCTATACATACTATATTCATGGCAATATTTATCTTTTCCTGTGTTTTGCTCCTATAAGAAGCACTACTCCGGCTATTATTAAGAGACTTGGCCAGATATATTCTGAAATATTTTGAGTAAAACGAATGATATCTGATAGTCGGAATAAAATTCCGATAATAAGTAAAATGATGCCGATAGCATGATTTTTATTGGTTAGTAAAAAAATGATTCCTGCATAAAAAGGATAGTTTCGAAAGTCAAACAGAAAATTACGGACAAATGCAGGAAAGATATTTAAATGTTCTCCCAAAAACAATAAACCAAAAAAAATCAGAATAATAGCCCATGATAATCGATTGTCCTGTTTCATTGGTATAAATACAAAGGAATAAACGGAAACAGCCTGTAAGCTTATGTGCTTACAGACTGTTTGATTACTTTATAAACAACATTAGTTTTTTAATTCCCAAGCTAAAGCGCTAGCTCCCAAGATGGCAGCGTCAGCCTCATTTAATGCGGAGAAAAGAAGTTGGATTTTCCCTTTCCAGATTGGCAAGAGATTTTTTTCCATATGTTCACGAATTGGATTCATGATGAGGTCTCCAGCTTTTGACAATCCTCCGAAAATTACAATTGCCTGAGGTGCGCTAAAGGCTACAAAATCAGCAAATGCTTCTCCCAACATACGACCAGTATATTCAAAGATCTCTTTTGCAATAGCATCCTCTTTGATAGCAGCTTCATACACATCTTTTGATGTAATGCTTTCTACCGGAATATTCCGCAAAAGGCTATCTTCTTTTTTGATATCCAGCATTTCACGTGCAGTGCGGGCAACACCTGTTGCCGAAGTATATGTTTCAAGACAACCCGTCTTGCCACATCCGCATTGGCGGCCATTATTACGTACGATAGTTGTATGCCCTAATTCTCCAGCAAAACCATCATGTCCATACACTAATTGCCCATTTACTACAATACCGCTGCCGACGCCGGTTCCTAACGTAATCATGATAAAATCTTTCATGCCACGTGCAGCTCCATAGGTCATTTCTCCAATTGCTGCGGCGTTAGCATCATTTGTTAAGGCTGCAGGAACTCCAAATTTTGCATGTAGCATCCCTGCAAATGGAATAACTCCTTTCCACGGTAGATTAGGGGCAAATTCTACATTGCCAGTATAATAATTGCCGTTTGGAGCACCCATTCCAATGCCCTTGATTTTATCGATGCCTCCTACTTCTTCAATAAGCGGCATTAATGCTTTGTGTAATTCATTTATATATTGATCAGCTTCGGTATACTTTTGCGTTTGTATTGCACCTCTGCGTAAAACTTCTCCGCGAGCATCTACAATACCACATGCAGTGTTTGTACCGCCCATATCAATTCCTATAACATAAGGTTTATCCATGATAAAATGATTTATTGATTTATTCAACTGGTATATCTTTATTTACGTTTTTACTTCCTATCAGTGCAAAGAAAAGAATGTAAGCGACTCCGACAACAATGACCCAATAACTAGAGATATATCCAAATTTATCAGCTATAAATCCTTGTATCATCGGCAAAATACCTCCTCCACATACCATAACCATAAAAATACCGGAAGCCATGGCGGTGTATTTTCCTAATCCTTCCACGGCGAGATTAAAAATGCTTCCCCACATTACAGAAGTACATATTCCTACCAAAATTAAAAACATTACACTGATAGGTACTTCAGCAAGTCCAAATGAGATGTCAGAACGGAATACCGGCATTTTTACCGTTGTTGTGACAGGGCTGAAAATAGCAATTAATAAAAATATGATTGCTAATGAAGCTGCGAATGCAAGCATAGCTCTTGAGGATATCTTTGCGCCCATTGAAGCTCCTGTCAATCGACCAATCAACATTAAGAACCAGTAAGTACCAACAACTGTTCCGGCAATAATAGCACTAATGTTTAAGCCACCATCTCCGGAACTGGTCATAAACAAATTAGTTGTATTGGGAATTCCGACTTCAACTCCAACATACACGAATATAGCGATGATTCCTAAAATAAAATGACGAAATGACAGCGCGCTATGCTGGTTGGGTTGCTTTTTTTCTTTCTTGTTTATCATGTGTGGCTCGGGAATATCAACAAAAAATAATACAAAGAAGGCCAAAGCAAAGATACCCATCGCAATAAATAGTGCTGGATTTGCATCTTTAATGGTAGCTGTAGCAACATTTCCAATTAAATATCCAACAAGAACTGGAACAATAGTCGCTCCAATAGAATTAATGGATCCTCCAAACTGGATTAATTGATTCCCTTTTTTTCCTCCGCCACCAAGCGTATTCAGCATGGGATTAACAACTGTATTCAGCATACACATCGAAAATCCGGAGATGAAAGCACCCATTAGGTAAACGAAGAAACTTCCTATCTGGCCGGATATAAATTGAATGGCAACGCCAGTAAATCCAACAATAATAGCTAATAAAGCGGTTTTTTTGTATCCAACTTTTTCCAATAATATACCTGCTGGGATTCCCATGAAAGCATAAGCGATGAAATTGGCAGCGTTGCCTAACGAAGATAGAAAATTGGATGCACCAAATTGGTGCCGAACTATGACTCCTAGCGGATTAGGAAATCCGGTCACAAACGAAATCATAAAAAAGAGCGCAAACATCATTGCTATTGGCAATGCATAACTTTTTTGTTTTGTGTTCATAGAGATTTTAGTTTATAATTATTGATGAAGAATGTAGCTTGATTGCGGCGTTAAAAGTACAATTTATTTTTAAAAAAACGAAGCCCTATTGAATCGATTTATTACAATAAGGTTTTATTGTTTTTTTCGGTAAAAGGCTACTATTGAGAATGCAATATAGAGGACAATGATAATAGATAAAGCTCCGGCGTTAAAGCGTGAACTAATGAGAATTAGAGAAGCCAGAATGAGATAAATGTATCGAGTGCGGTTATCCTTCCATTTCCAACTTTTCATTTTTAAAGAAAACATGGGAATCTCGGCTAGAAGGAGGTAACAAAATACAGCAATCAGCACCAAAAAAAATTTCCAATGCAAAGAAGTAAATAAGTTGCTTGAAGCTACAACGAAAGATGCCCAGAAAATGGCATTTGCTGGCGTGGGCAATCCTATAAATATACTTCCTTGTCGTTCGTCAAGGTTGAATTTTGCCAACCGTAATGCAGAAAAAACAGCAATAAAGAAAGCTGCAAAGCTGAGAAAATGCCACTGGACCGGAAATGTGTCAGACATTACCGAAAATACCATTGCCGATGGTGCTACTCCGAAACTGACAACATCAGCTAACGAATCGAGTTCTTTACCCATAGGCGAATAAGCATGAAGCATGCGGGCGGCAAAACCGTCAAAAAAATCAAGTATAGCTGCAATGATGATAAACAAAGCAGCAACATCATATTGTCCATCAAATCCGGCGTATGTTGCAATGCATCCTGCAAACAAATTGCCACTTGTGATAGAATTGGGAATTTGCTTTTTTATACCCATCAGAGAAGTAGATATTTTCATATTGAATGTTTTTATTGAAGAATTGATATATTATAGTCTGAAACCTGTCAAAAATAATTTTCAAACTGCAATATCCCCTTTAATATGAGGATGAGGATTGTAATTTTCAATGGTAATGTCTTCAAAAACAAAATCGAACATATTTGTTTTGGCTGAATTTATTTTTAATCTTGGTAAAGGGCGGGGTTCGCGTGTAAGCTGTAATTTGACTTGATCCAGGTGATTTGTGTAAATATGAGCATCTCCTAATGTATGTACAAATTCTCCAGCTTTCAGACCAGTCACCTGTGCCATCATTTCCAGTAATAAAGCGTAGGAAGCTATGTTGAAAGGCACCCCAAGAAAGATGTCAGCGCTTCGTTGATATAGCTGCAAACTTAATTTTCCGTTGGCTACATAAAATTGAAAAAAAGCGTGACAAGGCGGCAAGTGCATCTTAGGTAAATCTGCTACATTCCAAGCGCTTACAATAATACGGCGTGAATCAGGATTATGCTTGATCATCTCAATAGCTTGGCTGATCTGATCGATATGTCCTCCGTCATAATCAGGCCATGAACGCCATTGATATCCATAGATCGGGCCTAACTCACCTTGTTCATCAGCCCATTCGTTCCAAATTTTCACACCATTCTCCTGCAAATAATGCACATTTGTACTTCCCTGTAAAAACCACAGTAGCTCATGTATAATTGACTTTGTATGTAGTTTTTTTGTAGTGAGTAAAGGGAATCCTTCATCTAATCGAAATCTCATTTGATAGCCAAAAACGCTTAACGTGCCTGTCCCTGTACGGTCTTCTTTGTGAACTCCTTCGTTGAGTACATGCTGCAGTAAATCAAGATATTGTTGCATGAGGATGATTATGAATTGATTATTCCACAACTCTTTTATAGGCAATTGATTGCGAATAATAGTTGGTTCATTCATTTTTTTACAAAGGTATGATTTTTTTCAATTATTCGTTGTCTTTTATTGAGGCCTTAAGCTGAATTTTTCTTTCTGTTTGATGAATTATGGCTACTTTTGCATTTACTATGGGAAGGCGATTTGTTGATACTGTTTTGGCTTATTCAAAAGCTCCTGTCTGGCTAGTTTTCATAGCCATTTTATTTATTTCATGTCATTCACATTCTGGTCCATCATCTGCAGAATCCTCTCAATCTGACTCTTCTGCTGTGATTCAATATGCTCACGGTTTTGCTATCGATTATTTTTCAAACTACACCCGGTTGACAGTGTTTAATCCTTGGAGGAAAAGTGAGATTGAGGCTGTATATTATCTTGTATCCCGTCGTGACATTCATACTCCTGATGCCCGATCAACTATTCTTGTTCCTGTGCATTCTTTAGCTGCGACTTCGTGTACACATATAGCTTTTTTGGAAGCTTTACATCAGTTATCTGCTCTTACTGGTATGGCTTCACCGGAGTTGGTGTATAGCTCTGCTTTTCAACAGCTGAGTTTACAAGGGAAAATGATTGATTTGGGTGACCCTTTGCATTTGAATATTGAGAAAATCCTGAAATTGCATCCGCAATTAGTGCTTATGACGAATTATAACCAAGTAAACGTTGCAGCTGATCAACTAATCCAAGCGGGGGTTCCAATTGTTTATGAAAATGAGTGGATGGAATCAACCCCGTTGGGGAGAGCAGAATGGATTAAATTTATAGCTGCATTTTTTCAAAAAGGGCATATGGCAGACTCTATTTTTAATTCATTGACAAAGAATTATATGGCATTGAAGCAATTGGCACATAAAGCACAACACACTCCGACGGTATTGGTGGGAAATAATTTTAAGGGAACGTGGTATGTTCCAAGTGGGACAGGTTATATGGGACAATTTTTGGCTGATGCTAAATGTAATTATTACTTTAGTAATGACACGACGACTGGAAGTATTCCTCTGAATTTTGAGCAAGCGCTGGAGTATTTTAAAGATGCTGATGTATGGTTGAATTGTTCGTCCAACAGTTTAACTACTCTTCAAAATAGCGATCCTCGTTATCAATTATTTAAAGCATTTAGAAATAAGGAAGTATATAGTTTAAACGGCAGAACAACTTCGTTGGGGGGCAACGACTTTTGGGAAAGTGGGGTGATACATCCTGATATATTACTGCGAGATTATATTCGGGTTTTGCATCCGGCTTTATTGCCCCATCAACCGTTGATATATGTATTAAAGTTAAAGGAATAAATGGCAAAAATAGATATTGATGTTGAACAACGAAAACGTCAGGCAGTAGCTAATTTTATCGCAGGTTATAATTGTGCACAAGCTGTGTTTATGACTTATGCCGATGTTTTTGATGTGGATGTGGAATTGACTAAACGCTTATCTGGCTCTTTTGGTGGCGGTATGGGGCGGTTGCGCGAGGTCTGTGGTGCAGTCAGTGGAATATTTATGATTTTAGGATTGCATTATTCTGCAGTTGATCCACATCAAAAAGTTACGAAAACTGCCAATTATGCTGCCGTGCAACGAACTGCAAATGCCTTTAAAGATCAATTTGGTACAATTATTTGTCGTGATTTACTGGCGATCAAACATCATGAATCACATGTGCCTTCTGATCGAACTGCTGATTATTATGCTTCGAGACCTTGTGCCCGTTTTGTGGAAGCAGCTGCTGTAATCGTGGGCAAAGAACTGATGAATGCATCAGGGAACTACGATTCTTTTATTACGGATTGAGCATGCGCTGAAATATCCTAATGCTCCATTGCTGATGTTGGAAACCGGATTGGCGGGTGCAATAATTTGCCTTCCGTTAGAGGCAGCTGCCCGAAAATAATTATACATATTTTCGTCGATAGATTCCAGCCAAATGGTGATGTTTTTTCCTGAGGTTAATCTTTGGTTATCATTCCATATTCGATAAATTATTTTTCCTCCGTCATTCAGTTGATCGCTGGTTACAAAAAAATTGTCTAACTGTCCTTGGTTGACGAATTCGATAATACGATAAAAGTTTTCAATATTAGCTGGATCTGTGAACTCTACTGCAATTTGCTTGTCATTCTCAATTATACTCTTTTCAAAATATACAGAATCGATTGCTACAGGATAGGGCATGGTTGAGGTGGCAGAATAGCGTTTCCCTTTAATTTCTACTTGAAGCGTGTATGTATTTCCCGGAATGCCTTTGATGAATGAAGTAATATATGTGCCCGGGAAAATTTCTTTAAGAGAATCTGTATTGCCGATATTATCATTTATAGTTACGATAGCACCTGACACAGCTGGAAATACATTGGTTGAATCGAAATTTACCGATTGTGAAATGTGTACAGTATCTGGTACAGTAAGATCGTATATATTTCCTTGGATCACTATTTGGGATGATGATGTGTTTAGCTTTAAATCAATTACTTGCTGGCATGAGATCAATATACCGGCTAAAAATAAAAGAAATAAATGGATTATTTTATGGATATTCATTGCTCTAAAATCTAAAGTTATATGATACGGAAGGAACAAACTTAAACAATGTTGTTTGTACGGCATCTGTTTTCGTCGGATCAGTCTTGTCATTTTCGAATCGGATTATATATGGATTATTTCTGCCATAAGCATTGTAAATGGAAAAGGTCCAGCTGGATTGAAATTTATTGGTTTTCTTTGCTATCCATGTTGCCCCTAAATCAAGCCTACTGTACGCAGGCATTCGATTGGCATTGCGATTGGAATAGTAAAACATGGTTGCTGCGTCAATCTGATATTTGCCACTAGGGAATGTCACTGCATTACCTGTCTCATAGATCCATGTGGCCGACAATGTCCATTTTTTGTTGAGATTGTATATTCCTACAATGTTTATGTTATGTGTACGATCCTGTGTTGTTGGGAAATACCGACCATTATTGATTGCATCAAATTTATTCTCACTTCTGGAAAGCGTATAACTTATCCACCCATTGAATTTGCCTGTTCTTTTCTTTAAGAATATTTCCAGTCCATATGCTCTACCTTTTCCATATAAAAGTTGTGATTCAACGTTTTCGTTAAAATTTAATTGAGCTCCATCCCGATAATCGATTTGATTCTGAAGTTTTTTGTAATAGACCTCAGCCGAAAATTCATATTGATTTTGTTGCATATTATGATAATAACCCAATGAAACCTGATCGGAAATTTCGGGTTTTACATTATTACTGCTCGGTATCCATAAATCAATAGGATCACTGGATGTTGAATTGGATAGCAGATGCAGATTCTGGGTATTGCGGGCATACGCTGCCTTCATCGAGCTGCTTTTGCTAATGATATAATTTAATGTCGCGCGTGGTTCAATGTTGAAATAAGATTTTACAATTTGAGCAGAATTGTAACAAATAGTATCAGTTATGTTTCCATTAGTATCGTATGAGTAGAAGTTTCCAGGTCCAAATAAATTGAATACACTTGCTCTAATGCCATATTCTATGGATATATTTTGATTAAAGGTATATTTATGAGAAAAGTACAGTGCACTTTCTAACGCATGTTTGTTTGAAAGATTTTGCATGCAGGATTGTGCCGTTGATGTGATGATGCCCGGAACGATATTATGATATGTAGATTGTATCCCGAATCTTAATGTTGATCTCTCACTAATATAATATTGATAATCTTGTTTGAAATTGTAATCCTGAATTCGTGAAATAATATTGTTATCTTCTCCGTTATCTAAATTAATTTTGTAATCATAGTTGCTGAAAATCAAATCAGTATTTGTAAATATCTTGTCGGAAAATAAATGATTCCATCGTAAAGTGATGGTTTTATTGCCCCAGTTAATGCCAAAGATATTCGCTAACCCTAAAGCATCTCTCCCAAGATATCCAGATAGGTAAATATGATTTTTATCATCGATTGCATAATTTGCTTTAGCGTTAATATCATAAAAGTATAGCCTTGATTGATTTAGAGTTGTGTCTTTCGACAGTTTAAGAAACATATCAGCGTAGGTGCGCCTTGCTGAAATAATGAATGATCCCTTATTTTTTACAATCGGCCCCTGAATTGTGACCCGTGATGATATCAAACCAATGCCACCGCTTATCCGAAAATTTTTATTATCACCATCATCCATCTGCAAATCAACTACTGAGGCTAATCTTCCTCCATATTCTGCCGGTTCATTTCCTTTATAAACCGTTACATTTTTGATAGCATCAGAATTAAATACAGAGAAAAAACCCATTAAGTGAGAAGCGTTGTAAATTGGGGCTTCATCCAATAAAATTAGATTTTGCCCTGGTGATCCCCCTCTTACGTTAAATTGACTACCTCCATCTCCTGTTGCTTCAACTCCTGGTAATAGTTGAATGGTTTTCATGATATCCTGTTCCCCGAACAATACGGGAATAGATCTTGTCTTTTTTGTGTTGATTTTTTGCATACCCATTTGAGGTATAATGATATTTTCATTTGTGCGATGATTAGTAACTATCACTTCTTGCAATGCATTTGATTTTGGGGTCAAGAAAATATTTGCTTTGGTTGAATTTGTTAATCTTATTTGTTGAATATGAGATGCATATCCAATATATTGAACTGTAATTTGATAATTTCCAGCGGGAAGAGTGAGGGAATAAAATCCATATGAATTGGATACAGTACCCATATTTCGCATTTCTTGAACGGTAATAATGGCTCCGATTAAACTTTCTCCGGTTTCGGCATCAGTCACAAATCCGCTAATAGTATAATGTTTTTGAGAATGGGCTTTGGGATGAATGAAAATTATAAAACAAAAAATCCAGAGTACGTATCGTATCATATTTGATATTGGTTCTTTTTTTCAACATGAATAAGAAAGACTCTCCATTTGTTTATAATGAAAGAGTTTGTTTTTGCATAAACCTATCATTCTAAGTTTATAGGATTTAAGACAAATATACATCATTTTGTTGCGGATACGATATCGGCATGCCAAAAATGATATGGAATGAAGAATTGGTACAGTGTGAGTTATGCGGTGTAATGGTGGAATAAAACAATATTGGCCGACACTAACCTTGATTTTCGGAGCTGATAAATCATTTTAGCTGTCGGCCAAGTATCAAAAACAAGAAAAACAAATTGTACTGAATGAGATTACTTTTCCCAATTCAGGATTACTTTCCCGCATTGTCCGCTCTCCATAACATCAAATCCTTTTTGGAAATCATCGATCGGGAAGCGGTGCGTGATTACGGGAGTGAGGTCAATGCCTGAGATAAGCATTTGTTCCATCTGGTACCATGTCTCCCACATTTCGCGCCCGTAAATACCTTTTAATGTCAGTGCTTTGAAAATGACTTTATCCCAGCGGATCAGTGTAGAACCGGGTAAAATCCCCAACAATGAAATTTTCGAACCGTTGTACATGTTTTCGATCATCTCCTCAAAAGCAGCAGGCGATCCGGACATTTCCAGTCCGATATCGAATCCATGCATGTGAAGTTGATGGATTGCCTGTTCAATAGTTTCTCCCTTTTGAGGATTAATCGTGAGGGTTGCTCCCATTTTTTTTGCAATCTCCAGCCGGTAATCATTCAAATCACTGACTACAATGTATCTGGCTCCGGCAAATCGACAAATAGCGGTTGCCATTGTCCCGATCAGACCTGCACCGGTGATGAGCACATCTTCTCCAATGAGAGGAAACGATAAGGCGGCATGGGTTGCATTTCCAAACGGATCCATAATAGCAGCCATCTCATCGGAAATGCGGGAATCGAGATGTACGACATTCTCAGCCGGCAACGAGAGGTATTCGGCAAAAGCGCCATCCCGGTTAACACCTACGCCAACAGAGTTTTCACAAACATGAAGCTTTCCACGACGACAGTTCCTGCAATGTCCGCATGCTATATGTCCTTCTCCTGTCACGCGGTCACCGATATGAATATTTTTTACTCCTTTGCCCATTTCTACCACTTCTCCCACATACTCGTGCCCAATTGTCATGGGCGTTTTAATGGTGTTTTGCGACCATTCGTCCCATTTGTAAATGTGTAAATCAGTACCGCAAATGGCTGTTTTCTTGATTTTAATCAACACATCATTGATGCCTACATGCGGCAGGGGAACATCTTCCATCCAGATCCCTTTTTCGGGACGAAGCTTTACGAGTGCTTTCATATGTTTATAATTTATCTTTATGAGTATTTAGGATATGATTGAACAGTAGTAAGTTAACAAAGATCAGAAGGTGAGGAAGAAATGACTTATAAGATGGCAGGTAACAGAAAATCTAATAATATAATGAATTATATGTTATTCTCTACCACCTGCTGTTTGTTGTCTGCTGAGTCCTTTCCACCTTCAAATCTCCACATCCTGGTTTCATATCACATTATTCTGTTTCATGTATGTCCAAAATCCGATTTTCTCCTGCGTTTATTTTTTTATGATTCCCATTTCCAGTGCTACTTTGGTAAATGCACCAATACATTTATCAAGATGTTCCTTTTCATGAGCAGCGGAAATTTGAACCCGGATGCGTGCCTGTCCCTGGGGTACAACAGGGTAATAAAATCCGGTTACGTAAATTCCTTCGGTTAGCAAACGGGCTGCCACTTCCTGCGACAATCGTGCATCATAAAGCATGATGGCACAAATGGCCGATTCTGTTGGCTTAATATCAAATCCGGCGGCCTTCATTCGAGTAAGGAAATAGTCGGTGTTTTGATGCAGTTTATCTTGTAACTGGTTGGTTTCATCCATCATCTCAAACATTCGGATGCCTGCGGCTACCACCATGGGAGGTAGTGAATTGGAAAAAAGATAAGGACGGGAGCGTTGCCGAAGTATATCGATGATTTCTTTCCGTCCGGTGGTAAATCCCCCGATAGCTCCTCCGAATGCCTTTCCTAATGTGCCGGTGATGAGTTCAATTTTACCGCGAAGGTTAAAACGCTCTGTAATTCCTCTTCCAGTCGTTCCCACAACACCTGCCGAATGGGATTCATCCACCATTACCATGGCTCCATAACGTTCGGCCAGGGCATAGATTTTGTCTAATGGAGCTACATTGCCATCCATAGAGAAGACGCCATCGGTTACGATCAGGCGGAAACGGGCTGATTGTGCTGCCAGTAACTGTTTTTCCAAGTCGTTCATGTCTGCATTGGCATAACGAAACCGCTGCGCTTTGCACAAACGTACACCGTCAATAATGGATGCATGATTCAAAGCATCGGAAATGATAGCGTCTTCTTCCGTAAGCAACGGTTCAAACAGGCCACCGTTGGCGTCGAAACAGGCAGCGTATAAAATGGTGTCTTCCGTTCCGAAAAAAGAAGCGATTTTTTCCTCCAGTTGCTTATGTAAATCTTGTGTTCCGCAGATAAAACGAACGGAAGACATTCCATACCCACGTGTATCCAAGGCATGTTTTGCAGCCTCGATAAGGATAGGGTTGTTGGCTAATCCCAGATAATTGTTGGCACAAAAGTTAAGCACTTTTTGTCCGTTTACTTCTATTTCAGCTCCCTGAGGTGATTCAATGACTCTTTCGTTTTTGTACAACCCGGCAGCTTGAATCCCTGAAAGTTCATGCCGTAGATGTTCTTGAAATTTTGTATACATGGTAATTTGTGTTTTGACTTGGCATGCAAATTTACGATAGAATGGTGTACATTATCCCTTGTTTTTGTAGTTTCTCTCACATTTTCAACCGTTTTTGTTCGCAGGTAAATTGAGCAAAACAAACAAATTTCACGAAATAGGCCCAGAGAAAAAATATTTTCATTTTTTCTTGGTGTTTTTATAATAAACCATTACTTTTGCATCAGAAAAAATAACGATTCAAATTATGGCTCAAACTTTTGCATATTTCTTTTTTTACTTTTACTTTAGCCAGAGTAAAAGCGGGAGTTTGTTGCCTTAACCATAAGTAATCAATTTTAGGTTGTACATAAAAATCCCGCTATTTCAGGCGGGATTTTTTTTTTAATAAGAATAATCATGATAAAAGTAGCCATTCAAGGAATTGTCGGTTCGTTTCACGACATTGCAGCACATTATTATTTTGGAGAAGAAAAAATTGAAATAGTGCCTTGTAATACATTCAAGGAATTGTTTGCTAATCTGGCCAATGATAGTTTGATGGTCGGTATGGTAGCTATTGAAAATACCATTGCAGGCAGTTTGTTGCCAAACTATGGTCTGCTGCGTGAAAGTAACCTGACCATTTTAGGAGAACAAAAGTTACGTATCCAGCATAATTTAGTGGCTTTGCCCGGTCAAACACTGAAAGATATTCATGAGGTGCATTCTCATTATATGGCTTTGATGCAATGTGAAGAATTTTTTCTTCAATATCCATCTATTCAGCTTATTGAGGCTGAAGATACTGCTGCTGAAGGTTTGCGGATTGCAAAACATCATGCTAAACGGCAAGCTGCCATTTGTAGCCGTTATGCTGCTGAACTTTTCGGATTGGAAATCTTAGCGGAAGAAATTGAAACGAATAAACATAATTATACCCGTTTTTTGGTAGTTGGTAATGAACTGATGAGAGATAAGTTAAATGTTGATCTGCCAAGAGACAAGGCTTCGTTGGTTTTTTCTTTGCCACACGAAGAAGGCAGCCTCTCTAAAGTGTTGACTATTTTGTCATTTTACAATATTAATTTGACGAAGATTCAATCACTTCCCGTGGTAGGGCAGGAGTGGGAGTATTTGTTTTATATTGATATTACATATACTGATTATGTGCGTTATCGCCAATCGCTTGATGCTATTTTGCCATTAACCCAAAAATTACGCATCTTGGGTGAATACAAAGAGGGAGTACAAACCGTTTGATGATAGAATGTTGCTCGAGATTTCAATTTTAATAATATCATAACTAAATTATTATGTTTCAAGATATCAAACCGGCAAATCGTCTAAATACTGTCAGCGAATACTATTTCTCGACGAAATTGAGAGAAATTGCTCAAATGAATCGTGAAGGGAAAAATGTTATTAGCCTTGGTATTGGCATGCCTGATTTACCTCCATCCGAGGCTACGATTAAAGCATTGAAGAACGAAGCGGAGAAACCAGACGTGCATGGATACCAAAGTTATAATGGTATTCCCGAATTGAGAGAGTCATTTGCAGAATGGTATAAAACATGGTTTAATGTAATGTTGAATCCTGTCAATGAAATCTTGCCTTTGATGGGATCAAAAGAGGGTATTTTGCATATTTCACTGGCTTTTCTTAATCCCGGCGACGGAGTTTTAGTCCCAAATCCGGGTTATCCGACCTACACTTCTGTCAGTAAATTAGTTGAAGCCAATGTGATTCCCTATGATCTGGATGAGAATAATCATTGGCAACCTGATTTTGATGCTTTGGAAAAGATGGATTTATCCCATGTAAAACTGATGTGGGTAAATTATCCCAATATGCCTACCGGCGCTGGTGCAAACCGTGAATTGTTTGACAAGTTGGTTGCTTTTGGAATGAAACATCACATCGTGATTTGTAATGATAATCCATATAGTTTTATCCTGAACAAAAAACATTTGAGTATTTTATCAAGCGAAGGAGCAAAGGATATCTGCATTGAACTGAATTCCATGAGTAAATCGCATAACATGTCGGGTTGGCGCATCGGCATGGTTGCTGCTAACGCACAATTTATCGACTGGATTTTACGAGTGAAGAGTAATATTGATTCCGGAATGTTTCGTCCGTTGCAAGTGGCTGCTGTGGAAGCATTGCATAATACTCCTGAATGGCATGAGGCAAAAAATTACGATGTCTATGCTAAACGTAGAGTAATTGCAGAAGAAATTATGAAGTCACTTGAATGTACATATGACCCCGAGCAAGTGGGGATGTTTTTATGGGGAAAAATCTCCGGCTGCTATGCAGATGCAGGTGAATTGGCAGATGAAATCCTTTATGGAGCAAATGTCTTTGTAACGCCTGGATTTATCTTTGGCAGCAAAGGGGCTAATTATATTCGCATCTCGCTTTGCAGCCCGGAAGAAAAACTTGCAGAAGCATTGGTACGGATTCAGAATTTGAAACGAAATAAATCTAAATTATAGCTAGTAATCATCTAAAAATATAAGCATATGGAATTGAAACCGATTTTTGAACCTATGACAGAGGAATCCAGGCCTTTGGTAATAGCAGGTCCGTGTAGTGCTGAAACTGAAGAACAGACATTAACTACGGCTCATCAGTTGGCCGATAAAGGAATTCAAATCTTTCGGGCCGGTATTTGGAAACCACGTACAAAACCTGGCGGTTTTGAGGGTGTTGGTAGTGTTGGGCTGCCATGGTTGAAACGTGTGAAACAGGAGACAGGCATGTTGACGGCTATTGAGGTAGCTACGGCAAAACATGTATATGAGGCATTAAAATATGGCATTGATATTTTATGGATTGGCGCTCGTACGACGGCTAATCCTTTTGCAGTTCAGGAAATTGCCGATGTGTTAGAAGGTGTTGATGTTCCGGTCTTAATAAAGAATCCTGTAAATCCTGATGTGGATTTGTGGATTGGTGCTATCGAACGAGTATATAATGCCGGAATTCGTCGTCTTGCTGTCATTCATCGTGGATTTAGTACGTATGATAAATCAGTATATCGCAATATTCCACAATGGCATATTCCTATCGAGTTACGTCGCCGGATGCCTGAAATGCCAATTATTTGTGATCCTAGTCATATCGGAGGGCGTCGCGAATTAATTGCCTCGATTTCACAACAAGCGCTTGATTTGCAATTTGAAGGACTAATTATAGAATCGCATTGCAATCCTGACGAAGCATGGAGTGATAAAAACCAACAAATTACGCCTGATGTGCTGGAACATATCCTTCAACACCTGGTGGTTCGTAAAATGAATCAAACTACCGAAGATTTATCTGTTTTACGCCATCAAATCGATGACCTGGACAATCAGTTATTAGAAGTGTTGGCAAAGCGTTTTCGCGTGTCCCGTGAAATCGGGACTTACAAGAAGGAACATGGCATGCCGGTTTTACAAACTGTACGTTATGATGAGATTTTGCATAATCGGATAAGTCAGGCTCAATCGATTGGTATTAATGGCGAATTTATGAAAAATATTCTCGAGGCAATTCATGAAGAGTCAGTGCGCGTGCAATTGGAATTAATGAACAAGAGTGAATAATCCATATCAAAAATAGAAATTATGCGTATTCTAATTCTTGGAGCGGGCAAAATGGGTTCTTTTTTTGCTGATGTATTAAGTTTTCAGCATGAAGTCGCTCTTTATGATGCAGATCCTAAGCGTTTGCGTTTTGTCTATAACACGATCCGCATGTCTCAACTTGAGGAAGTTAGCTCGTTTGATCCTGAGCTTGTAATCAATGCAGTCACCATCAAACATACGTTAAAAGCTTTCCGGGATGTCATCCCGTTTTTGTCCAAAGAATGTTTGTTGTCTGATATCGCTTCGGTCAAAACAGGACTTCCTGATTTTTATGCCAATAGTGGATTTCGTTTCGTGTCTACTCATCCTATGTTTGGCCCTACATTTGCAAGTTTAAGTGATTTGTCTTCCCAAAGCGCTATTATTATTGCAGAATCAGATCCTCAGGGAAAACTGTTTTTCAGGGAGCTATATGGTTCGTTGAAACTGTCGATTTTTGAATATTCATTTCAGGAGCACGATCAAACTACCGCTTATTCCCTAGCTATTCCATTTGCTTCTACGTTAATTTTTGGAGCCGTTATGAAACATCAGGAGGCTCCGGGGACTACTTTTAAACGCCATTTAAATATTGCACATGGATTGCTCTCCGAAGATGATTATTTATTAACTGAAATTTTGTTTAATCCATATACTCCTCAGCAGCTGGTTAACATCAGAGATCAATTAAGTGAGTTGTTGACAATAATCGAGAAGAAGGATTCGAAAAAGATGCAGGCTTTTTTACAGAAAATCAGGGAGAATATAGCCTAATTACGGGGTTTGCAGTTCTGCTTTTTATTGGCAATGATTATCTGCATTTCGCAGGCTGCACAATTGAAATGAAGTTGCAAACGATCGTGAGCTCCTTGTAAAAATAAAGGTTCTTGTGGGATGGTATCCGGTTGTTGTCTTGGACACCATCCCATTTCATATTTTAAGCAATACTTTGTGGTCATCACCGGACTATCGGATGATAATGTCCCGCCGGATTCCAATGCGGGTTCGATGGATGTCACGCCATGTGATAGATAGAATGTACGTGCTTTGTCATTTGCCACATTTCCTAAATAAGTAAGTCTTGATTGAGGAAATAGAGCGGGATGGAGGTTGTTATTCTTTTTTGTATTATCCGGTTTGAGTAAATGATGTATTGTTTGTTCCAGTTGTTCCACCATAGTACGGCGCCAGACCGTTAATACCGAGGATGGAATAAACCAGGCATTTGATAGTGTAATATCTATCTTTTCTAACGTAAAAACAGAGTCGCCTAACTTGCCTAATTGCTTAATAATGTTTTGTTGAGTTATTTCTATGCCGTTTTTAGACAGTTCTTTATCGTATGAAAAATGAAAAGCGAATGGCTCCATTCTGTCGATGTTCGCATTTATATTAAATCCATCTTCTGTATCGGAAAAAGATAGCCGAAGTGGAATTTTTCTTTCAGCAGATGGTTTGGCAAGCTGATCTTCAAAAGCTTGGTCGAAATTACGGTAAAGTGTTGTCCCCGGTTTTATATCCGGCATTTTAAATGGAAAAATGAGATCATTTTCAATGCGATTAACCCGGAAGCCGGTTAAAGTGCCATCTGAAGAAACAAAGCAAAGTCCATCCCCGTTATGCAAGTCGTATTTTGTGTTAACGGTTAATGTCCCTTTTCCCTGTTTTCTTACTGTGCCTAGTTGTTGTCCTATCGACTTTGGCGTTTGTAGTTGAACCATCTGTGTTTTGCGCTGATGTAAAAAATAATCAGTTGCTCCTCTATAAAACGTGCGTTCGGGGTCTGGGTCAAAGGAAAATTTGACATTCCCCAATGAGCTTTTTACATAACGATCTGATCTCATCAACAATTGATCAAGTTTTTTGCGGTAAAATGCCGTTATATTTTTTACATAACTCATCTCCTTAAGCCTCCCTTCGATTTTGAAAGAAGAAACGCCAACATCCATCATTTCAGCTAAATATGCAGACAGATTGAGATCTTTCAGGGATAGAAAATGTTTTTGGCTACTTAATATTTTTCCGTTCCCATCTTCCAATTGATAGGGTAGGCGACATAATTGAGCACACTCGCCCCGGTTTGCACTTCGACCTCGTAGTGCTTGACTTGCATAGCATTGACCACTGTATGAAACGCACAAGGCTCCATGCACAAAACATTCAATTTTTGCAGATGTTTGCGACGTGATAAGCTTTATTTGTTCCAGTGATAATTCACGCGCTAATACGATTTGAGAGAATCCGGTATTTTCTAAAAATTTGATTTTATCGAGCGATCGATTATCTGTTTGTGTGCTAGCATGCAGTGCAATGGGAGGTAATGAAAGCTCCAGCAATCCCATGTCCTGGACAATTAATGCATCAGCACCAGCTTCGTATAGTTGCCAAATGATGCTTTCTGCAAGCTGTAATTCTGCATTGGTTAAAATCGTATTAAGCGCAATGTATACTTTTGCGCGGAACCTGTGGGCGTAATTGATTAATCTGGTGATATCAGCAATTGAATTCCCGGCAGCAGCACGTGCGCTAAAGTGTGGAGCCCCTATATATACAGCGTCAGCTCCATGATTAATAGCTTCAATGCCTATATCGGCCGTTTTTGCAGGAGAAAGAAGTTCGATTTCACGCTTGGATTGAAAATCAATGAGAGACATGATTGACCATTTTTATATAAAGTAAAAAGCGAAAACATCTTTAGACATTTCCGCTTTTGTGGTGTGGTACCACCAGGAATCGAACCGGGGACACAAGGATTTTCAGTCCTTTGCTCTACCAACTGAGCTATGGTACCATCGTTATTTTGCGGATGCAAAGGTAGAGAAAAATCCCAGATTGCCAAAACAAAAATATTCTTTTTTCAAGTATTGATGGTAAAGATCGTTTCAATAAGCCGTGGCGGTTGTGGCATGATACCCAAAGTAGATATGCAACATGTTTATTTTGAGGATTTATGTTTTACCTTTTCTGGTATGAAAGCATCCAGTGCTTTAGTCGGTTTTCCGTCATTACCCCAGCAACTCAAAGCATATCCACTCCAGTTTTGGGCACCTTCAGGTTCCCAATAAATTACCCCCAGCCCTTTGTGATCAGGCACCTCTTTTACCTTTTTGATAACTGCTTTCAGCATATTGTACGTGTTTTGAACATGATCAGCTTGCCCACCGACCTCAACTACCATAACATCTTTTCCATATCTCTTTACCATATCATCTAAGTTGTTCCCCAAGTCATTAATAGTTGCCGTGTAATCTGTTCCCAACCAAAATGGATAATATGATGCGCCAATGATGTCATAATGCACATTGTATTTTTTTGCGTTATCGAAAAATGTTCTGAAACGCTTATTGTTGTTCCCTTGATCCAGATGAATGATTACTTGTGTGCCAGGATCTGCTTTTTTTGTCGCTTTATATCCTGCATTCAATAATTGAGCTAATTGAGGCCAGTTGTTGGTGCTCCCATCAGGCCACAGCATTCCGTTTGTAATCTCATTTCCAACTTGAACCCATTGCGGAACAATACCAACTGATTTTAAGGTATCTAATACGTGATATGTGAAATGAAATACGTCCTGCACTAATTTTGGAAAAGGATCATGAGTCCATGCCGCAGGTTTATTTTGTTTTTGAGGATCTGCCCATGAGTCGCTATAATGGAAATCAATTAGAATTTGCATCCCCATTTTTTTTGCCCGCAATGCCATTTCTACCACATCTGCTGTACTACAATGTCCTGAACGTGGATCGTTGGATGGATTCACCCAAACCCTGAGCCGGACAGTATTGATGCCATGATTTTTCAAGATTTGCAAGCAATTCTTTTGTATACCATCAGAATCATAGAATTTGTAGCCTGTGGCTTCCATTTGTTGTAGCCAGCCTATGTCTGCTCCTCTGACAAATTGTGCTTTTATGCTATTGAAAACCGGAGATATAAAAATGATAATACCGAATACAACAATGCTTCTCAAAGAAAGCCGGAAAAGTTTTTCTTTCATTTTGATATTGATTAGTTAGCATTAAGACTGCAAGTTCTAATTTGATTTCCGGAGAATTAAACTTGTAAAATAAAAAACAAAGATAATGGGAAATTTTGCTGATAGGTTTGAATGTTTACGTATTTGAAAAATTTTTAGCAGAGGAGAATAACAAGAAAGCTTCAGCGTATTATGAACGTTGAAGCTTTCTTAAAGTGACCCCGACAGGATTCAAACCTGTAACCTTCTGATCCGTAGTCAGATGCTCTATTCAGTTGAGCCACGGGGCCTCGCTTTTGCGACTGCAAAGGTAAGGCAAATGTTCGAATTGTACAAATGTTTAGTATGTATTTTTTGAGATTATCCTACCTTTATAGCAAAACATCTTCTTACAAAAAGGCTAACAGGTCGTTCATCCCCAGAAATCCCTTTTTATTATAGGTAAATTCAGCTGCTAAAACGGCACCTAAGGCAAATCCGCGCCGACTTTTTGCATCGTGTTTAATGCTGATGGTATCCATTTCCGATTCATAAATTATTTCGTGAATGCCAAGCACATTCCCTTCCCGAATTGATGCAATAGCTAATTCGTCGGGTTGTTGTTGAATATCTTTTACCCATTTGCTTTTCCTGTCTAGCTCCTCAATGATCGATTCTGCTAATGTAATTGCTGTCCCGCTTGGGGCATCCAATTTCTGCGTATGATGTACTTCGATCATGCTGATATTATAATCGTTGAATGGATTCATCAGTTTTGCCAGATAACGATTAAGTGCAAAAAACAGATTGACTCCCAAACTAAAGTTTGAAGCCCAGAATAGAGTTCCATTGGTGGTCTCCATTTCTTTCCGTATTGTCGATAATTGATTGGCCCAGCCTGTAGTGCCACAGACTACTGGAACACCTGCTTCAAAACACTTGCGAATGTTGTTTATTGCAGCGTCCGGGCGTGTAAATTCGATTGCTACATTTGCACTACAAAAAGCTGGTGATTCGAAGGTGTCATTGGTTGTTAGATCTATTCTGGCAACAATTTGATGTCCTCTCTGGATAGCTATTTGTTCAATTTCATGCCCCATTTTTCCATACCCGATTAATGCGATATTCATGATTTTTTGTGTTTAGTTTGTTTTTCGTAAGGCAATGCGAAAGACAGTGCCATGATTTATTTCTGATTGTTTTACGTAAATTTTTCCGTTATGATATTCTTCAATAATGCGTTTTGCTAAAGACAATCCTAAGCCCCATCCTCTTTTTTTCGTGGTGAAGCCTGGTGTGAAAATGGTTTTGAAAAGACGTTTAGCCATTCCCTTGCCCGTGTCTTGAACATCTATGAGATAATGGCGATTATTTTCGTTAAGAGTAATGGTTATTTTGCCACTACCGTCCATTGCGTCAATAGCATTTTTGCAAAGGTTTTCAATAACCCATTCAAATAGAGGTATGTTTATGAATGCTTCTGCCGTTTCGGGAATATTTTGTTGTATTTCAATGGTTACTTTATTGGATATTCGATTTCGCATATAAGTGATGGCTCCTCCCAGTGCATCAATGATAGGGACAGCAATCAACTCTGGTCTGGATCCAATCTTTGAAAATCGTTCGGCGATGGTTTTCAACCGTCTGATATCTTTTTCCATTTCAGGTAGTAAAGCATCTTCTGAATATTTGGCTTTCAAAAGTTCTATCCAAGCCATTAAAGAGGAAATGGGGGTTCCGAGTTGATGTGCCGTCTCTTTTGATAATCCCACCCATACCTGATTTTGCTCTGCTTTTTTGGTGCCTGAAAATGCCCAAAAAGAAACAAGTATAAATAAAGCAATAACTCCTAATTGAATATATGGAAAATATGCTAATTCTTTGATTAATAATGAATCATCATAATAGATAAATTGTTTGGTATTAGGGTCAATGTCAATTTCTATCGGTGGATGTTTAAATTTTAGTCGTTGAATGGTTGCTTTACGAAAGGCTTGGATATGTTTTTTAGGCTCGTGGATATTACGAGAAGTGATAAAATTGTCGTGGCTATCAACCATAACAACTGGAATAGTTGTGTTTCCTTCGAGCACATGCATGATAAGGGTTAAGTCCGTTTCTCCTTCAGAGTGAGCGACCAGCCGAGTCGCTTCCGCCCAAATCTCAATTTTCTGGCGTTCTTCATTTGCCAATTGGTTTATTAACCTATTAGTGAAAAAAAGTGATACTAACGCAATGATTGATGCAATAGTAATGAATATAAGCCGAAGATGAAATGGTTTTGTTGACATGTAATTTTTTAGATCTTCTCCTACATTATGCTTTTATGATCCTGAGAATTCAAATAGCAAGATCATTGTGCAGGAGCAGGAAGTGTCTATTCCGAGAACAAATATAGAGAATTTTTGTCAGGTCAGTATTCATTGGTAGTATATTGTAGGGATCTTCTGTTTTTTATATTATAAAAAAAACTATCCACTAAACGATAAATAATAAATAAATTCAAAGCTTGCTCTTTTTTTGTGTTGCACTCATAATAAAATCTTTTATCTTTGTATTGGAGTTTATTCTTTCTGTAAGTCAATAGGAGGATTTAGATATGATTGTTTTTTATTAGTAAAATGTACCTTTCGGTTTTGATAATGCTAGTTGTGAAAGAATAAAATATATATTATTGTACATATCTTGTTGGTAATATGTAAATTATTTTCAATATGAAAATAAAAAAATTAAACAAGGAGAGAGCTGGCTTTAATAATCCTCAGACTATTTATATTCTGGTTAATTTTGGAGTCAATTTTATCGTTTTCTTTTTTGTTATTGGCGTATTCCCTTTTGCAAATTCGAACCCTATAAAGAAATATATTTGGCCATTTTTAATATACCAGATTATCTGGATATTACTGGGAGTCTCTTTTAAAAAATATCTTTCTTTCCGGAAACGATCTATTGGAACATTTGTGGATCAATGTTTTAAGTCTGATTTTTTTGCGTCAACCGTTGGAATTGGATTAGTGTTGTTGTTTCTTGACTTGCACTATTCGGTTAGTTTTTTATTGGTGCTTTCTTGTAGTTGTTTGGGATGCGAATTAATTCTGATTTCTTTGATTTATGCTTTTGGAGAAGCTCAGTTGGTGGAGGTGTCTGTTGTTTTACCAAATACCAACACTCCCGCAATTAATGAATACCCATCACATCCTTTAAATGCTGAATCTATAGAGACATTGGAAATATTGATTAGAAAAGCAGGGGGGACTCGATTACTGGATTTTCTTCGGATAAATATCTGTCCATTTGTTTCTTCAACTCTTTATATTGAAACAGCTTCCCGTTTTAATATTGAGAAAATATATGGAGGCCGTTATTCTTCTATAGTGGATTTTAAGGTCATAAATGAAATTCGTGAAATAAATGCTTTTTTTGCTGCAGTAAATGATAAATTGCCGGTTGGTGGTATTTTTATTGCTTGTTTTGAAACAAAAAGTCAGCGGAAACGGAGAATTTTAGGAGGACATCCTTCGCTGGACAACTATTTACATTATGGGTTTGATTTTCTTTTGAGAAGGATAGGCCCAAAATTAAACCTGACTCGGGAATTTTATTTTTGGATTACGAATGGAACTAATCGTGTTCTGTCAAAGGCCGAAGTTTTTGGCCGATTGTATTATTCTGGATTTGAGGTTATTAGTCAGCGAAAAATAAAAGGACTTACTTATGTAGTTGCGCACAAGAATAAAGTGCCTCAACGAGATGAAGTGCTGAATTATAGTTCTATTATAAAACTAAAGCGTTTAGGGAAGGATGGAAAAATCATTACCGTATACAAATTACGTACGATGCATCCATATTCGGAATATTTACAGGATTACATTTATAAACATCATCAATTGCATGAAAGTGGAAAGTTTAATACAGACATTCGAATTACTACATTAGGACGTTTTTTGCGTCGCTATTGGTTAGATGAGCTTCCCATGATGGCAAATTTTTTGAAGAGAGATTTGAAGTTGGTTGGAGTTCGTCCGTTGAGCGAGCATTATTTCAACCTTTATTCTTCTGATATACAAACGCAGCGGCTGCGTCATCGTCCTGGATTACTACCCCCATACTATGCAGACATGCCAAAAACATTAAATGAGATTCAGGCTTCAGAGAAGCGTTATTTGGATGCGTGTGAAAAACATGGTACCTTTATTACTGACGTGCGTTATTTTTTTAAAATCATTTATCGTATTATTTTTGGGCAGGCAAGAAGTCGGTAGCCTTTATGTCTAAAGCTTTGATTATTCTTTCATGATAAAAATTATTTTATGAAAAGACATTTGTTCTTGTTCTTGTTCTTTGCTGTGACTTTACCTCTTTTTAGTCAATATATTCCGGAAGATATTCGTTATACAACGGTCTATGACTTCTTAGATGAAATGGCAAACAATGGCGTAATTTCGATTAATACAGCAGTTAAGCCTTACAGCAGGCATTTTATTGCTCAAAAATTAGAAGAAATAGAGCGAAAATCATCGCAATTAACTAAGCGTCAGCGTAAAGAAGTGATTTTTTATCTTAATGATTACGCGTTAGAGCGAGATACGTTACCCCAAAATTGGGATATTGTTGAAAATTCCAAAACGGATGTTTCCTTATGGCCTCCCGGAGTATTTTATCGTACTGACTCCATGCGTATCCGTATAACACCGATCATTGGTGACGAGTGGATACATAATAATAGCGCTTCTGTAAGTACGCGTACCATCGGGGCTGATTTTCAGGGAACATTTGGGAAACATCTGACTGTATATGCCAGCTTACGTGATAATTCGCAGATTGGACAATTGTTGTCGAAAGGAGAACAATTATTTGCGAAACAGACAAGCCCTTATACAGGCCGTGACACGTTAATGCGGATTCCTTCTTATTTAACGCTTTTCCCAGGTGCAGCATACAAGTTGCATAATGGAGGCATTAATGCAGGAGCTGATTATAGCGAAATGCGTGGCGGAATATATTATTCGTGGGGATGGGGAAATGTTGGCTTGGCAAAAGATTATATCGAATGGGGAGACAATTACCATGGATCGAATATTTTATCAGGGAATTCTCCTTCATTCCCTTTTATTGCTTTCAATATAAAGCCGGTACCTTGGTTCGAGTTAAACTATTTTCATGGTTGGCTTACTTCTGATGTGTTGGATTCGACTGATTATTACATGTATAACACAGGACAGAAAGAATATCGCTATAAAAATAAATTTATTGCTGCTAATATGATTACTTTCCGTCCAACGCGGGAACTTTATCTTTCTTTTGGTAATTCAATCATTTATTCTGAGCGTTCTATACAACCGGCATACTTAATTCCATTGGCTTTTTATAAATCAATGGATCATTCATTGACAATGGGTTCTGAAAATCAGAATTCGCAGATGTTCTTTAATTTTAGCTCTCGTAATATTCGTCATTTACATCTTTTCTTATCTACGTACATTGATGAATTTTCTGTTGCCAGATTAAGCCCTTCAAATCCGCAAAAAAATCCGATTTCATGGAAAATCGGAGGTGAATTAAGTGATTATCCGTTTAGCGATTTTTCTTTTATTGGCGAATTTACCCGTAACTATGCACTGACATACAAACATTTTATTCCAAGCCTCGATTTTACATCAGGAGGATATACTTTAGGAAGTTATTTGTGGGACAATGCACAGGAAATTTATTTAGCAGCGCAATATAAACCTATTTGTGGATTGCTTTTACAGGGATCATATACGGATGCTGTACATGGTAATGAATATGATTATGTTCATGCGTTAGCAGATGATATTTTGTCTCAGCCTTTTATGAAAGATAAAGTCTGGCAAAACAAAACTCTTTCATTGAGTGCTAATTACGAAATAGCAAATAATGTACTTCTGACTTTTGAAGCTGATTATAGTAATATAACAGGTTATACACCAACTGATCCGATAGGTCCTGGTGAATATCGCACTAATGCACAAGGGTATTTGGATATGTACACTCCGTTGTTCTTGCAAGGTAAAAAATTAACTATTACCTTTGGACTGAAAGTTGGAATATAACTTCATTTTGATGTACAAAAACATGCGTCCAATACAAATGGTTGACTTAAAGAGTCAATACGATAAGATACACGATGAAATCAATGTACAAATGCAACAGGTACTTGATTCAGCAACATTCATCAGAGGCGAAAAAGTTACCATATTTCAGCGCAATTTAGAAAAATATTTGCATGTGAAGCATGTTATTCCAGTTGGAAATGGAACTGATGCATTACAAATTGCACTTATGGCTCTTGGCCTTCAAAAAGGGGATGAGGTGATTACACCAACTTTTACATTTATTGCAACAGTTGAAGTTATTGCTTTATTGGGATTGACACCTGTTTTGGTAGATGTTGATTCTGAGACTTTTTGCATGTCGCCAGAGGCTGTGCGTAAGGCAATAACAAAAAAAACAAAAGCAATTTTACCCGTACATTTATTTGGTCAGCATGCAGATATGGAGGCTTTGAAAAATATTGCAGACGAATTTCAATTGTTTTTAGTGGAAGATGCATGTCAGTCAATGGGCTCAATTTATACATTCACTAATGGACTAAGTTGTTCAACGGGTTGTATGGGAACCGTAGGTTGTACATCGTTTTTCCCTTCTAAAAATCTGGGATGTTTTGGTGATGGAGGTGCTCTTTTTACGAATGACGATGCATTAGCTGATACGATCCGTTCAATTGCAAATCATGGGATGGAGGTTCGATATCATCATGACAGAGTTGGTGTTAACTCTCGTTTGGATAGTTTACAAGCTGCTGTACTAGATGTGAAATTAAAATATCTTGATCTATACATTTTGGCACGGCAGCAGGCTGCCCAGTTTTATGATCAGGCATTAGCTGGTTGTGAAAGGGCCTCTCCGCCTGTTCATCAATTGAAGTCAACGCATGCTTTCCATCAATATACTTTAAAATTACATCATATTGATCGCAATGCAGTGCAAATCGCAATGGCTCAGAAAAATGTGCCAACAATGGTGTATTATCCTATTCCAATTCATTTGCAAAAGGCTTATGCTTATCTGGGATATAAGTCAGGGGATTTTCCGGTGGCAGAACAATTGTCGCAACAGGTACTTTCTTTGCCTATGCATACCGAATTAGATGAGGAACAGTTACAGTATATCATCAATTCACTTAAGTTAGTTTTACAATAAAGCATTATTCAATGTCCTATTTTGCACATGAAACAGTTGTGATTGATTTGCCTTGTACGATTGGCAATGGTACTAAAATCTGGCATTTTACACATATAATGGCACAATGTACAATTGGAGACAATTGCAATATTGGTCAGAATGTGGTAATTTCACCAGATGTGATATTAGGGGACAATGTAAAGGTACAAAACAATGTATCAATCTATTCGGGTGTAATTTGTGAAAATGATGTTTTTTTAGGCCCGTCGATGGTTTTTACCAATGTCTTGAATCCACGAAGTACTGTTAATCGTAAAAATGAGTTTAAAACAACATATGTCCACCGGGGTGCATCGATAGGAGCTAATGCAACAATTGTGTGCGGAATTCATATAGGAGAATATGCCATGATCGGAGCCGGAGCTGTCGTAACAAAAGACGTGAAACCTTATGCATTGGTTGTAGGAAATCCTGCACGTCAAATCGGTTGGATCAGTGCTTATGGCATAAGATTGCATTTTGATGAACAGGGTTTTGCTGCCTGTTCTGCTACCGGTGATAAGTATCAATTACAAGATCAATATGTTACTAAATTAATTATTTCAAAATGAGCTGTAAAATAAAATTTGCCGTAGTGGGTCTGGGGCATATCGGGAAACGACATGCTGAAATGATTCGTCTTAATCCAGATGCAGAATTAATCGCTGTCTGTGATATTTTATCCAAGGATCAGTTAGGATTGGGTAATTTGCAGGAACGTTTTTTTTCTTCTATTGAGGAATTATTTGATGCTCATTTGGATATTGATGTGGTTAATATTTGTACGCCAAACGTGTATCATGCAGAATATGCTATTCAAGCTTTGGAAAACGGATATCACGTTGTTCTTGAAAAGCCTATTGCTTTAACGCGTTCTGATGCTGAACGTATTTTATATACTTCATTGTCAATGTCGAGAGACGTATTTTGTGTGATGCAAAATCGATATTCACCACCTGCAGTATGGTTAAAGGATCTTGTATTCAAGAAGAGTCTTGGTGAAATATTTATGGTGCAAATTAATTGTTACTGGAATAGAGATGAAAATTATTACAAAGCTGGCAATTGGCACGGTGATGAAAAACTAGACGGAGGTACGTTGTTTACTCAATTTTCTCATTTTATTGATATCATGTATTGGCTTTTTGGAGATATAACCAATATTCATGGCAATTTCAAAGATTTCAATCATAGTCAGTTGACTGATTTTGAAGATAGTGGTGTGGTAACTTTTGATTTTGTCAAAGGTGGCATGGGCGTTTTGAACTACTCAACGGCTATTTGGGATAAAAATTATGAAAGCAGCATTACTATCATAGGTTCACAAGGAACTGTTCGGGTTGCTGGTCAATATATGAACGAAGTAACTTATTGTCATGTAAAAGATTATGTAATGCCTGAATTGCCTGCGTCTAATCCACCTAATGATTATGGCTTGTATAAAGGTTCGGCCCAAAATCATCATTATATTATCCAAAATGTGATAGAAAAACTTTCAGGAAGTGGTTCTATTACAACTAATTTACTTGAAGGTATGAAAGTGACTGAAATTATCGAAAGAATCTATCATGTTAGAGATCAGCACTGGAAAAAGAAGAAGAAATAATTTGAAAATCCACAATAAATATGATTCAACGTATTCAAACAGTTTATTTGTTGTTAGTCGCAATATTGTCAGCAGTAACGTTTTTTTTGCCTATTGCCACTATTGTAACGCCGGCTAACGTATTTGATTTGTCGTGTCGAGGTTTTGTAGCAACTCCTCCGATTGATGCTTTACATTCGTCAACATGGGCCTTGTCTTTAGTAAACATTTTAATTCCAGTTATTGCTTTGGGAACTATCTTTTTGTTTAAACGTAGAAGATTACAACTGGTTTTGTCGTATATCAACTTCTTGTTAATGGATGCTTACTATGTTATTGTAATTATTACCTTATGGTTTGCCGATCAACAACTTGCAACCTCTTCTCATTGGATATATCATTATGCATTTATTTTCCAGATTATTAATATGATTCTTACGTTCTTGGCTATCAGAGCGATTAATAAAGACGAAGCTTTAATTCGTTCTCTGAATAGGTTGAGATGATCAAAGAAGCTTGATTGAGAATAAAAAGCATCGCTTTGTTTCATCATCAGACAAAGCGATGTTTTTGTATATATTGGAGAGCAGCTTACTTCGGTCGGGTTTGGCCGTTACCTGAAATCAGCCATTTGTAGGTTGTCATTTCCTGTAACGCCATAGGTCCACGGGCATGCAGTTTTTGCGTACTGATTCCTATTTCAGCTCCCATTCCGAATTGTGCACCATCTGTAAATGCTGTTGAACTATTGGCATATACGCAGGCTGCATCTACCTGTTGTTGAAATAAAGCAATCCGTTCTTCGTTTTCACTAATAATAGCTTCACTGTGCTTGGAACTATAATGATCTATATGCAAAAGTGCTTCATCAATAGAACCGACTGTCTTTATAGCTATTTTGTAATCTAAAAATTCGGTTCCATAAGAAGCCTCTGTAGCTTTTTGTAGTAAATGCTCAGGGTAATTTGCCTGTAACACCTCAAATGCTGGCTCATCCGCATAAATAATTACGTTGGATAATGCTAATGCTGACACAAGTCTTGGAAGATCTGCTAAACGGCTACGGTGAATGATAGCACAGTCCAATGCGTTGCATACACTTACACGACGAGTTTTTGCATTGTTGATGATTGAGGCTCCTTTTGTAACATCTCCATATTCGTCGAAATAGGTATGACAAATACCTGCTCCCGTCTCAATAATGGGTACGCGGGCATTATCGCGAACAAATTCAATTAATCCCTGACTGCCCCGCGGAATAATCAAATCTACTTTTCCTACTGCGTGAAGCAACTCAAGAGTGCTTTCTCTTTCCGGCGACAACAGACTAATAACATGAGGATCAATATTAAAGGTTTCTAAAACGGTTTGTATTAATGTTACTATAGCTGTGTTCGAGTATTGAGCGTCTGAACCACCTTTTAAAAGACACACGTTGCCTGATTTCAAGCATAATGAGAATACGTCAAAGCTGACATTTGGTCTTGCTTCATAAATAATTCCAATGATGCCAAATGGGACACTTATTTTTTTCAATATTAGTCCATTAGATAGCTTTCGCTCTAAAAGAACTTCATTGACAGGGGAAGGTAGCTCAGCAACATTTTGCATGTCCTGAGCAATAGCTTTTATGCGTGCTTCAGTGAGTTTTAACCGATCATATTTGGGATCGCTTTTATCCATCTTGTTTAAATCCTTTTGGTTGGCATCCAAAAGAGCGTTGGTTTGCTTGACAGTTTCAATAGCAACTGACACTAAAACCTGACGGATTGTTCCATCGTCTAGCCTATTCAGACTATGCTTTGCTGTTTTGGCCTGAGCTAAAATCAAGGATAAGGTATTCATGATTTATGATGTTGAAAAAGATGATACATATTGATAATAATAACCGCTCCGTTTGCAATAATCACGGGGATGCTTGGTAATAAAATACCATAAGTCACAAATAACAAACAGCCAATACTATTAATGATTCGGATGCTGTTTACGTTTTTAAGAATAAAAGAAATCACAATGGCTGTAGAAGCCGCATAACCAAGATAATCTATGTAGTTCATAACGGGTATTATTTTTAGAGAAAAAGGATGCGAATTTACTTTTTATTCTCCAAAAACGAAACTAAAAAATTTTTGTTATGCAATAATCTGAATTTTATCTGATCATGCGTTTTTTTATCTGGTTTTTGATAGACTGAAGTACAAGTTCCTGAGTCCATTTTATTCCATTGTCTGTCCAACGTTGCGGATGTGTTGTAATCATTATTTTTTCAGGCAAATAACCTTTTAGAAGTGCTTCTATTAAGTCATTTGTCGTTCTATATTGGAAGTGACGAGAGGTAGCCACTTTGTCTCTTCGGTTACTTTGTAGATCATTCCATTTTCGTCCGGTATCTGTTATGTATGCAACTTCTTGAAAATCAATGTCAAAATAAGGCTCGCCAATGAGATTCCATTCTTTATAATTGTATGAATTCCAAATTTCACGGTTGTCGTAACTTGACATAGGACTACCATGCATACAAATGGTGGTTACCGGATAAAACTGACGAAAATATTCTAAATGTTCTTTGAACAGATCAATAGCTTGTACGGAATCTCCCTTGGCGAGAGTCAGATCTTCATAATGATACCCGATTTCATGTCCCAGAGCAACAATTTGTTTAATAATTTCCGGATGATTACTCTTAGGTACAATACGAAAATAATAGCTTGCCGGAATCTCCAATGAATATTCAATTTTGGCAACCTGCAAAGAATGCTGTGGCCGTGCATCCACATCATGACGTAATATCACAAAGCGATTTGGGTTATTCCCTTGACAGAATGATTCAAAAGTGCGAAAATCATATTCCTTTTCTTTCAAAGAGATCAGCAGCTCCTGGTATTTCTTGTAAGTAAAGTCCATGGCGACAAAAGTAGTTTAACGAAAAGATAGTGGAAATGAAGGATCGTCTAAAACAATTTGTTTGCTTTTGGGATAGTGCTCTATAAACCATACCAGAAAAGCAGTAACATCTATTTTATCAGTAAGATAATACTCTCTTTTTGTGTGCCATTCCTTTTTTAGATTGGAATTATCTAGCAACTGACGAATAGTCTCTGTCATTTGTGTAAAATGATCAGTGGTAAATCCATAGGCGAGATTATAGCGATTTTCCAATTCTTCAATAACAGCTAATTGTCCTACTAATGAATTACATCTGAAGGCCGGCGTTCCTAAAATAGCAGCTTCAGAAGTCATAGTTTGACTGTCGCCTACAAAAAGGGTTGCATAATAAAGCAGATGATGTACCTTGTCAGGTGATATTTTCATCTGATATGGGGCAAGTTCCGGTTCAATATTTCGTTCGGTTGTAATCAGAACTTTGCCGTGGGGAGCAAGAATATTGATCAAATCCAATTTTTGTTCCAGCGTAAGGCCCTGTACATTCCCGTCATGATGCGCTTTAAATGCATTGAAACGCATAACGAAGAAAGGTTCATCCACCTGTAATCCGATGGATTGCATTACTGAAGGATCCGGTCGAAAACGGTTGGGATGTAAATATGCCAACTCATGGCTGCCCTGATAAAAAATGGCTGGCCGTTTTTTTCTGTGGGCTTCCAATGGTTTTGGTGAAAGGATGACGGACGCAAAAGAATGGGCAAAGCGTACGGTTAAAGGCTCTACAAAGTCATCATCATCATCAAAGAAAAGGGATGGAAATCCATTCAACTTGGCTATTTGGGCCACTGTGACAGACGAACCAATACCAATGTCAATATGATACCTTCTGGCTATTCTCGTTAGTAAGTAATTGTATTTTAATTGTATTAACCCTTTGCCAAGTAATGAGTCGCGTTTTGTTCCTTCTAAAGAAAGGTAGTCAATATGTTCCTGCTCTAAAAGCTGTTTGGCAACAGGGATATCTTTAACGGTGACAATCACGTTGTGTCCATCCTGTTGAAGGAGGCGAATGGAATGCTTGAATAAATGAACGTGGCTGGGGTGGCAAATATCAATCAAAATGTTCATACTCCTAGTCAGGTGTTTATCGTAATTTTTGCCAGAATCGGAAAGCGTTTTGCATGAGTGCAAATATAGCGTTATTATGAGCAATTTCATAGCGTCCGAAATTGACTAGCGTGCCACCATAGCGAATTTTGTAATCACGAACGCCATACGGTATATTGGGATTGCCAGCGCCACCAAAATCAAACGTTGTAAAGCCTTCGTCCTTGCATCGCAGAAAAATTTCCCAGGGAAGGAGGTCATTTGGGCGTACAGAATAAAATTTTTGATAACTTCCTGCATACCAGTCGAAAATCTGCGTTTTATAAGCAAACAGGTAACGGGTGCCAATGAGTTGCTGCTGGTAAAAAGCGCCATAAATTTTTAGCATTCCTTTAGGAACCAGTATTTTAAAAGCTTTTTCGAATACTGTTTTTTTTGCCAAAGGAAGCTTTTCCCGTTCATATACTGCTCGCAGTATTTTCCAAGATTCCTCTCTTTCCTGATCCGTTTTTAATTCTCTGACTTCGACTTGCTGTTTCAGGGCTTGCCTGATTTTGTTACGCCGTTGCGGATAAACCTCCTTCCAAAGCGTTTCTTCTGAGTTGGTTAAATCAATGAGAATATTTAGATGCTCTTCAAAACGTGCACTAACCTGTTGGAACGCCTGTTGAAATGGAGACATGTCAAATTGGTTCCGAAACTGCGTATAAACGGCGCGATGTCTTATTTTTTTGCAATAGCTTTTTAATAACAATTCTGCGACATCTGGATGTTGGGCGTCTATAAGTGGTCCCCCGACAACAATGGCGCGTGAAGTAAGATATCCCAACAGGCCATTATAAACCGTTTGGCGGATCGCTACCAATATGCCGACCATTTGTAAATTGCTGTTATATGCCGAAACTACGTATGATTTGTAGCCTTTTATATCCTGATATAGATCTACATAATCAGGTGTATGAAAAAAATTGCCTTGCGGATGAGTGTTTACGAACATTGTCCATTGATCACGATCAATATCATGTATAGAAGTTCGTATGATATAAGAAGAATTGGGATGATTCATTGGGCAAAAAGTTGATATATGGCATTGATTCGGGAAGCAACAGTTGCCAAATCTATTCCTTGGCCCTGAATTTTTAGGCGTCCGTCCGTCCGCTTTCCAGTAGATGAAAAGTCTAGTGCTGCTTTAATGCTATGAACGACAGCCTCTTTATCGAAAGATGTAATGAAGCAACCATCAGTTGTTGAAATGAGATTGTTCACGTCTCCCACGTCAGTTGAAACAATGGGACAGTTGCATGCCATGGCTTCTTTAATAAATTGGGGGGAGCCTTCTGTTATTGATGTCATAAGGGCAACATCGGCAGCGTTCATTAACAAATTTACTTCTTCGCGGCGATAATTAACCAACGGTATTAGATACACATTCTCCAATGTTTCTGTAGCTTGCTGCGCTAAGGTAAAATTTTTGACCTTGTCTTCAGGATTGCCGGCAAAAAGAATATATTTTGCTCTGGTATCCCATCCTAATGCCTGTCTTGCCAGTTGTTTTTCAACGGGATAAAATAGCGAAAGATTAACTCCGCATGGAATTACTAAAAAACAACTTCTATACCTGATCTTTAACGCCAATTGTTCTGATACAAAAATGTTGTATTGGGAAAGACGAATTGCAATTTTGGAAAAGCATTTCACTTTGGGGTTGTTGATGTCGCTTCCGTGGTATGTAGTCACTACTGGTATCCGCCGTTGTAAATTCGCTAACAAACCGGACAAGCCATAATGTGCATGAATGAGTGTTGGCTCCCCTTTTTTGATAGTTTGCTTCAGTGCAAAAAATGCCTGTAAATAGCCTTTGATTCCTTTGTTTTCGATAAAAAAGTAATCAAAAGAAAGGTTGAAAGGCTGTAAGCTCTCGACCTGTTCGGTTATAAAAGGAGCTATTTTCCCATTTGTTTTGCTGCAAACAATAAGTACCTTCATTCTCAACGTGTTTATTGACTTGAAACCTGATAATTTTATATACTTCCAGATAACAGTCGTTTATTGATACTGTGATTTAGGCTGAAAGGCTCCATCTATTCATGCATCTTTTAGAAATATACATTGAGATTCTCTCGTCCCTGGGTTAAGCTTTGAGCAAAGGTAATCATTTAAAGTTATGGTTTTTTACATATCATCGATTTTTTGTTTTACTGAGATACATCCCAAGTAGATATTAAATCTCCCTGTATTTTTTTTGCTTGTTGTTATATCTGCATGAACATTGGCGACATAATTAATACATTAATATTACTTAGATAATACAATCTTATTCCATATTATTTTTATTATAGGATATCTAAGGTATATGTATGGGATATATATGGTATATCTAAGGAATATCATATGTATATAACATAAAACATGATAGTTAAATCGATTCTGTTTTGGCTGCGGAATTACTAAATGGGTATATCTTGAAATTTTATTTTGATAATGAATTGAGCATTCTATGTTTTGGGGGTGAATGTTGTGATGGAACGGTGCAAATAGCTGATTATTTGTATATATATACCAAATGAATTGTTTATATGCATTAACATTTTTGATAAGAAGAAGTATTAGTGTGCTCTTAATCTGATTTAATGTATATTCTTGCATTTTTGTGCGGTGTAATATGTTTATATTAAATATATTGTAATGTGGTGGTACCCCGGATTCTTTCTATTGCAGTATAATGATAGAATATCAGCGTATTGATTATCTTTGTATTTTTATTCTCAACAGATCAAGTCTTTTCATAAAATCGGCTATATTTTGAGCAATAATTTTGTTTTAAGGCAAAAAATGCGGATATTTGTAGCTTCAAAGCTCGAAATAGTAACGATTTGATATTTCTGATATAGAAATCATGTCATTTGATGAGAATGACAGAAAGAAGTGCTCCTGTAAGAATATTTTGAAGTTTGACGAGGAGAGCTATGACAACAGGGATGAATAATGATAATAATATGAAACAAGTAAGTAGAAATTCTTTTGCTTTTCCGCCGGTACAGGGATTGTACGATCCGGACAACGAGCGTGATGGTTGTGGTGTAGGATTGGTGGTTAACATCAAAGGCGGGAAATCTCATGATATTGTCGAAAACGGTTTACAGGTGCTAGAGCACATGATGCACCGCGGAGCAGAAGGTGCAGATAACAAAACCGGAGACGGCGCGGGCATTCTGGTACAGATACCCCATGAGTTTATATTGCTTCAAGGCATTCCTGTGCCAGAAAAAGGTAAATATGGTACAGGGTTATGTTTTATGCCTAAGGAGGAGTTGCAACAACAGATTTTTATCTCGATACTGAAAAAACAGGTTGAAAAAGAGGGATTGTCAATACTTACCATCCGTAATGTCCCTGTTGACAGGGATGTGCTGGGTGATGTCGCTTTGGCAGCTGAGCCTGAGATCAAACAATTGTTTATCGTTGGTTGCGATGATTCGAATCTTTTGGAGCGTAAACTATATATGATTCGTAAGCGTGTTGAGAATGAGGTATTGGGATCCGATTTGAAAGATAAGGATCAATTTTATATTGTCAGCTTATCAACCAAGAAGTTGATTTATAAAGGGATGCTTTCATCGATACAGTTGCGCAGTTATTTCCCTGATTTGACAAGTCCATATTTTACCAGCGCATTAGCATTGGTACATTCCCGTTTTTCAACCAATACGTTCCCTACATGGTCGCTTGCACAGCCTTTCCGTTTGTTGGGACACAATGGTGAAATTAATACTATTAGGGGAAACCGTAGCTGGATGCGTTCACGTAAAAGTGTATTGAATCCCGAACTGTTGTGCTCAATGGACGAACTTGACCCGATTGTGCAACCCGGCATGAGCGACAGTGCTACACTGGATAATGTACTTGAATTTTTCGTTATGAGCGGGATGAGTATTCCTCACGCTTTAGCCATGCTTATTCCTGAAAGTTTTAACGATAAAAACCCGATTTCGGCTGATCTAAAAGCCTTTTATGAATATCACAGTATTTTTATGGAGCCATGGGATGGCCCTGCTACAATCATATTTTCGGATGGTCAGTATGCCGGCGGTATGCTTGACAGGAATGGATTGAGGCCGGCACGTTACCTGATCACTAAAAATGATATGATGGTCATTGCTTCGGAAACCGGAGTATTGCCTATTGACGCTTCCCAGATTAAGGAAAAAGGGAGGTTACGTCCAGGTAAAATGTTAATGGTAGATACCGAAAAGGGTATCCTATATTCTGATGGGGAATTGAAGGAGCAATTAGCTTCAGCCTATCCATACCGAGAATGGTTGGAAAAGAACCGGGTTGTTTTAGGTAGTTTATCGTCAGGTAGACAAGTAAAGCATACTGTTGATAATTATGATACTTTATTGCGTGTATTCGGCTATAATAAAGAGGATATTGAGCGGATTATGATTCCGATGGGCTTGTCGGGAGCAGAGCCTACCAGCTCTATGGGTAACGATATTCCACCAGCTGTGTTGTCCTCTCAACCTCAACGGTTGTTTACCTATTTTCGGCAGCAATTTGCCCAGGTAACCAATCCTGCCATCGATCCGATTCGCGAAGAGTTGGTTATGTCAACCATTAACTACATTGGATCTATTGGTGGAAATATTTTGCATCCGTCACCGGAACACTGCAAGGTAGTTCGCCTGCCGGTACCGGTATTGACGAATACTGAACTTGATATTCTATGTAACCTGAAATATAAAGGGTTTACCACAAAATCCCTTCCTATGTTATTCCCGGTAGCGGAAGGCGCTGCCGGTATGGAAGCCGCGATTGAAGAGCTTTGTAAAAGTGCAGAAAAGGCTGTTGATGAAGGTTATAACTACGTAATATTGACCGATAAGGGTGTTACAGCAGAAAAGGCACCTATTCCTTCATTGCTGGCTTTATCGGCTGTACATAAATATCTGAATGATAAATGTAAACGTGCACAGATTGCATTGATTGTGGAAACGGCTGAAGCATATGAAACTATGCATATTGCTTTGCTGGTAGGCTTCGGTGCGAGTGGAGTCAATCCATACATGGCCTTTGCCGTGCTTAATGATCTGGTTGCACGAAAAGAGATTCAGCTTGATTTTGAGACCGCCGAGAAACATTATCTTAAAGGCATTCATAAGGGGCTACTAAAGATTATGTCGAAGATGGGGATCTCTACCATAAAGAGTTATAATGGAGCTAAAATTTTTGAAGCACTTGGCTTATCCAATGCGTTCCTGCAGAAATATTTCAGAGGAATGCATTCAAAGATTGAAGGTGCTGATCTAAGTGATATTACAGAGGAAATACTTAAAGCACACAGCAAGGGCTTTGAACTAGACCCGAATGATAAAATTCTGGAAGGCTATGGAAATTATGCATTCCGAGTGAATGGTGAGGTACATGCCTGGAATCCGGAAACGATTTCAAAGCTTCAGTTAGCTACCCGGCTGGGCAGCTATAAGAAATTCAAAGAATATACCCAATTGGTTGATGGAAAAGCTTCTCCAATCTTTTTGCGTGACCTAATGAGTTATAAGCGCAATCCAATTGATATTTCTCTGGTTGAGCCGGCTTCAGAGATTACGAAACGGTTTGTAACCGGCGCTATGTCGTTCGGATCAATCAGCAGGGAAGCACACGAAGCTTTGGCTCTTGCTATGAATACGATCGGAGGAAAGAGTAATACGGGAGAAGGAGGAGAAGATCCTGTCCGTTTTATTCCGCGTCCTGACGGGACTTCGGCACGAAGCGCCATTAAACAGGTTGCTTCGGGGCGCTTTGGTGTAACGACGCATTATTTGATCAATGCTGATGAGATCCAGATTAAAATTGCTCAGGGAGCTAAACCGGGAGAAGGAGGTCAGTTGCCTGGTTTCAAGGTAGATGAGATGATTGCTAAAACACGACACTCCATTCCTGGCATTTCGTTGATTTCACCGCCACCGCATCATGATATTTATTCTATTGAGGATTTAGCTCAATTGATTTTCGATTTGAAAAATGTAAATCCGAAAGCCCGCATCAGCGTTAAGCTGGTAGCTGAGTCAGGTGTCGGGACGATTGCTGCCGGAGTTGTGAAAGCAAAAGCAGATATGATCCTGATCAGTGGTTGTGAAGGAGGAACCGGAGCAAGTCCGATGAGTTCTATCCGTCATGCTGGGTTACCGGCAGAGCTTGGGCTTGCTGAAACCCAACAAACTTTGGTGTTAAATAACTTACGGGGAAATATACGCTTGCAAACAGATGGTCAAATCAAGACCGGACGTGATATTGTGATGATGGCTTTGTTAGGTGCCGAAGAATTTGGTTTTGCTACCAGTGCCCTGATTGTATTAGGTTGCGTATTGATGCGTAAATGTCATTTGAATACCTGTCCAATGGGAGTAGCTACTCAGGATGAAAAGCTGCGTCAACACTTCGTAGGCCGCTATGAATATCTGGTTAATTTCTTCAATTTCCTTGCTGAAGAGGTACGGGAACATTTGGCCCAAATGGGTTTCACAAAACTGGATGATATCATTGGCCGTTCTGATCTTATTGAAGCAAAATCATATCCCAAAGATACAAAGATTGGGAAAGTGGATTTATCTCAAATCCTTTACCGTCCGGCTGAGGCTGATCGTTATGCAGTAAGAAAGGTAGTGGATCAAAAGCATAAGATTACTGACGTGTTGGATCTGCAACTGATTAAAGCCACTAAAACTGCACTTGAATCAGCAATGCCCGTTCTATTGAAATATCCGATTCATAACACCGATCGTGCCGTAGGGGCAATGTTATCCGGTAAGATTGCGGAGCATACCGGTGAAGCCGGATTACCTGAAGGAACAATCAATATGAATTTCACCGGATCTGCCGGACAAAGCTTTGGCGCATTCCTGGTTAAAGGGCTAACGTTCCGTCTTGAAGGAGATGCGAATGACTATTTAGGAAAAGGATTGTCGGGAGGCCGTGTTATTGTGGTGCCGCCGGTAGGGACAACCTTTAAGTCGAACGAGAATATTATTGCTGGTAATACATTGCTTTATGGGGCTACCAGTGGTGAGGTTTATATCAGTGGTAGGGTAGGAGAACGTTTTTGTGTCCGCAATAGTGGAGCCGTAGCTGTTGTAGAAGGAGCAGGTGACCATTGCTGCGAATATATGACAGGTGGCCGTACGGTTGTTTTAGGCTCTGTAGGCCGCAATTTTGCTGCAGGGATGAGCGGAGGTATGGCCTATGTATGGGATCCAGATAATACATTTGATTATTTCTGCAACATGGAAATGGTAGAATTATCGTTGGTTGAAGATGTGCTGGATATAAAAGAGCTGACCGAACTGATCGAAAACCATGTTCGCTACACTGACAGCGCCATAGGTAAAGAACTGTTGACAGACTGGGAACATTCGGTTACTCAATTCATTAAAGTTATGCCGATTGAATATAAGAAAGTTTTGCATGCTCAACGCCTGGCTGCTTTAGAAGCAAAAATTGCCAATGTTGAACGTGATTATTAATTAGGGCCCTGATTATGTTACAGAAGGCAAACACCAGGGAATTTGAAACTTCAAAAATAAGGAAATAAAAGATATGGGAAATCCAAAAGCATTTATGACCATCATGCGTAAAGAAGCAGGTTACCGTCCTGTAGATGAACGTGTGTATGATTTCTCTGAAGTAGAGCAGACGCTTAATATAGAGGATCGTAAACTGCAAGCTTCGCGTTGTATGGATTGTGGCATACCATTTTGTCACTGGGCTTGTCCGCTAAATAATAAGATGCCTGAATGGCAAGATTTAGCTTACAAAGGGAAATGGTTTGATGCCTATAAGATATTGTCAACCACAAATGATTTTCCGGAATTTACAGGTCGTATTTGCCCTGCTCCCTGCGAAAAGTCATGTGTGTTGAAGTTGCATGAAGAACCGGTAACGATTCGTGAAAATGAAGCTGCCGTTGCTGAACAAGCATTTTTACAAGGATTTATTAAACCTGTAATGCCATCCGTGCGTACGGGAAAGAAAGTTGCCGTTATTGGCTCAGGCCCTGCAGGCTTAGCTTGTGCAAACCGTTTGAATCATAAGGGTCATTCGGTGACTGTGTTTGAAAAGGACGAAGCAATAGGAGGTTTGTTGCGGTTTGGTATTCCTGATTTTAAGTTGCATAAACAAGTGATAGATCGTCGACTAGATCTGATGCAAGCCGAGGGAGTTGCGTTCAGGACTTCGGTTAATGTTGGTATTGATATTTCTGCTAAAGATCTTTTGAAGGAATATGATGCAGTATGTATTGCTATCGGGTCGGGAGTTCCGCGTAATTTGAATGTGCCTGGACGTGAATTGAAAGGAGTTTATTTTGCTTTAGAATTTTTACAAATGCAAAACCGGATTATTGCCGGAGAGACAATTGCCGAGTCAGCTATGATTTCCGCTAAAGGGAAAAATGTACTGGTGATTGGTGGTGGAGATACCGGATCCGATTGTGTAGGAACTTCTATTCGTCAGAAAGCTTCCAGTGTTACTCAAATTGAAATATTACCAAAGCCGCCGGCAAATAAAAATCCAGATACACCATGGCCACTTTATCCAATGGTTCTTAAGACCTCTTCATCTCATGAGGAGGGTTGCGTTCGTCGCTGGAATTTGGATACGGTTAAATTTATCGGAGAAGACGGAAAAGTAACCGGCGCTGAAATAGAAGAGGTAGAATGGGCAAAAGACGCCGAAGGGCGCATGACCATGACACGGACAGGGAAAAAAGAAGTGATTAAAGCGGAATTGGTATTACTCTCGATGGGATTTGTTAACCCTGTTTACGAAGGCTTATTGCAAGAACTTGGTGTAGAATTGACGCAACGAAAGAATGTTGCTATTGATAACGCCTACCACACCAGTGTGGATAAGGTCTTTGCTGTAGGGGATGCAGCTATGGGGGCTTCTTTAGTAGTTCGCGCCATAGCATCAGGCCGTGATGCTGCAATTGATATTGATCGTTTTCTTAGGAAATGATGATGCATAACGCCTTTGAAATCTTTATTTGTCAGGTCTTTAAGTGAAATGGAATGAAAATAGATAATTTCGATCTTTTTTATCAACAGTTCAAGCAACGTCTGGAAAAAGTACGTACTGAAGTACAGCGTCCCTTGACGTTGGCGGAAAAGGTTTTATATGTGCATCTCAGCGCGGAAGGAGCTCCGTTGTTTCGGCGGGGCATCGATTATGCAACTTTTTTGCCTGACCGTGTCGCTATGCAAGATGCTACGGCACAAATGGCTTTGTTGCAATTTATGAATGCCGGGAAACGACGCACAGCTGTTCCTTCATCAGTGCATTGCGATCATTTGATTACGGCAAAAGCGGGAGCATCAGTAGATTTGCCGCAAGCATTAAGCAGCAACGATGAGGTGTATCATTTTCTTTTACAGGTTTGTCAAAAATATGGCATTGATTTTTGGCAGCCGGGAGCAGGGATTATTCATCAGGTGGTACTGGAAAATTATGCCATGCCAGGAGCTATGATGGTGGGAACGGATTCGCATACCCCTAACGCAGGCGGGTTGGGAATGATTGCTATTGGCGTTGGGGGCGCGGATGCCGTTGATGTGATGGTTGGGATGCCGTGGGAGTTGAAAATGCCACAAATTATCGGCGTAAAGCTGACCGGGAAATTAAACGGGTGGGTTTCTCCCAAAGATGTAATTTTGAAATTAGCGGGTATTCTGACAGTAAAAGGTGCTACCAATGCAATTTTGGAATATTTTGGAGACGGTGTTGCCTCGCTGTCAACAACAGGAAGAGCTACCATTTGTAATATGGGGGCAGAAGTAGGAGCGACTACTTCTATATTCCCATTTGATGAAAAAACGGCGGATTTTCTGAAAGCTACCCAACGTCAAGGTATTGCTGAAGCTGCTAAAGCTATTGCTTCCGAATTGAAAGCTGATGATGCTGTTTTGCACTCACCCGAGCAATTTTATGATCAGGTGATAGAAATTGACTTAAATCAATTAGAACCCTATATTAACGGACCCTTTACTCCGGATGCCGCACATCCTATTTCTGAATTTGTACGTATTGTAAAGGAGAAAGGTTATCCGGAAGAGGTCGAGGTAGGATTGATAGGTTCGTGTACCAATTCATCCTATGAAGATCTGTCACGGGCAGCTTCAGTGGCACGACAGGCTATGCAAGCCAATCTTAAGACCGCTGCTCAATTTATTGTTTCGCCGGGTTCTGAGCAAGTACGGGCTACGGCTGAACGTGATGGTTTGTTGGCTCCTTTTGAACAATTTGGAGGTGTAATTATGGCTAATGCCTGTGGCCCTTGTATCGGACAGTGGAAACGCCAGACCAATGAACCTGAGAAGAAGAATTCTATCGTTTCATCGTTTAATCGTAATTTTGCAAAACGTGCCGATGGAAACCCCAATACATATCATTTTGTCACTTCACCTGTGCTGGTGACTGCTTTAACATTGGCTGGCCGTTTGACGTTCAATCCAATGACAGATTCGCTGAAAGATCAGAATGGTAATTCGATGCGTTTGGTAGAACCTATTGGCAGCGAATTGCCGGAAAACGGTTTTCAGCAGGTAGATAAAGGATGCTTACTGCCTTCTGATGAGGGAGATGCTGTCTCGGTTGAAATTCATCCGGATTCTCAACGCCTGCAAATATTGCAACCATTTGATTCATGGGATGGCAATGACTTGCTTGGGTTACGTTTGTTGATTAAAACGCAAGGGAAGTGCACTACCGATCACATTTCGATGGCAGGAGAATGGTTACGATTCAGAGGTCATTTGGCCAATATTTCCAAGAATCTGTTGATGGGAGCTGTCAATTCTTTTAATGGGAAAACCAATCATGTATTGAATCCATTAAATGGTGAATATGATCATGTTTCTTCAGTAGCAGGCGCATTGAAAATCAAAGACTTATCGTCAATTGTGGTGGCAGAAGATAATTATGGAGAAGGTTCTTCACGAGAACATGCTGCGATGGAGCCCCGTTATCTGGGCGTAAAAGTCATTCTGGCTAAATCGTTTGCCCGTATTCATGAGACAAATCTAAAGAAACAAGGTGTGCTGGCGATTACGTTTGCTAATGCTACCGACTATGATAAAGTACAAGAAAACGACACAATAGATGTTTTGGGGCTGTCTGAATTTACTCCAACGCAGACTTTGTATGTTCGTTTGCATCATAAAGACGGAACATCAGATAAGTTTCGTGCTGTTCATAC